>CBFGUY010000017.1:0-42870 GCA_965651895.1 uncultured Algoriphagus sp.
GCAAAGATCTTTTTCTTTCTCATTATTACAAGCCGGAACCCAGAACCCTCCCGATAAAATCGGGATGCTCTACCAGCTGAGCTAATCATATTGCTCTGAACATTTTCAGAAAATTTAACCACCAACAAGTGATTTAAAACCTTTCAAATTGACTCCCTAGCCTTGCTTTTTGCCAGATCATTGCCGTAATTGGACTGCAAAAATAAGGGGACAAATTCTAAATGCCAAACGTGAAATCAATCTTTCTTACAAAACTTTTGATATTTTTATCGATATCTCTGCAAAGTATTCATTGTCAAGCAGATGTAATTGATCTAAAAAAAGCAGATTCTTTGTTCAATAACAGAAGCTACAAAGAGGCCATGCTTATTTACGATTCAAACTATGAATTGGGGATATATTCCCCTGCAATGCTCCTGAAAATGGCCTTTATAGCTGAGGGAACAGGGGACAGTGAGCGGGCTACACTTTATCTCAGTAAATATTATGATTTAGCTCCCAATCCTCAAGTGATTACTAAAATGAAAAGTCTTACAGGGCAAAGTTCTCTGGAGGGTTTTGAGGTTAGTGACAGGCAGAGGTTTATGATTTTTCTTACAGAATATCAGGAATATATTGTGGGGCTCTTGGCATTTTTTCTTGTGGTTTCTATTATCATAAGTTGGTTTACCGGAAGTAAGACGAATAAGACGCAAACTTTTTGGCCTACTATTTTGCTGGTTATTTTGATCTTTCTTGCCAATAATTTCCTGAGTGGGCCTAGAACTGGGTTGATTACACGAAGTCCTACTTTTATTGTTACTAAGCCTTCGGCTGGAGGGGAGCTTGTAGATAGGGTAGAACCCGGGCACCGTGTTCGAATCAAATCGTCAAAGGATATTTGGTACGAAGTCGAGTGGAAGGATAAAAGCGCTTATATCAAAAAAGAATCTGTCACCAGGCTTTAACCCCCATTTATGCGTCAGGTTTGATTTAGTCTGAACCGGTTTATTGGGGAGGGTAGTAAATGCATTAAATCCATGGTGTCTAGAGACTTGGCCATAGCGCCGCTTTAGTGATGTTAAAAAACAATATTTTATGGGATAATATTGAAGCGATTTCTGCTCTTCAAAGTTTTCTCCCTATGCTTGAAATATCTACTGCATAGTTTAGGTTCAAGTAAAATAAGAAAACAAAAAAGCCCCACAATCCTGAGGGGCTTTTTATAGTGCTTTTAGAACTTTTTACAGTTCCTTAATCATCACATTCTTGAAATAAACTACATCTCCGTGATCCTGGAGGGCTATTTTACCTTTCTTGAATGTTCCGAAATTCGGCATATCCTTAAATTTGCTGCCAGCGATAAGGGCTTCCCACTCTGGAGTCCAAAGTGTAGTACTTACTATAGTGGTACCATTAAGGATAAACTCAAGTTGACCATCTTTACTGATGATCTCCGCTGAGTTCCACTCTCCATAAGGCTTCACCGTCTCTTCACTACTGACGATAAGGTCATACAAGTCTCCGGCCCTGTGGCTGATAATTTTAGCGTCAGGATGCCCTTCATTGTCCAATACCTGCATTTCTAAGCCTGTATTATAGGTGTTCTTATATTCTGGTGCTTCGTGAACATAGAATATCAAGCCACTATTGCCGTTTTGTGCTATTTTCCAATCGTACTTTAAATGGAAGTTCTCAAATTCATCATTTGTGACAATGTCTCCTCCGTCTCCGGCTTGCCATTTATCTTTGTTTTCGGCATCAAGATAGACTTCACCGTTTTCTATTTTCCAGGCATTGCCTATTTCCCCGCCGCCGTATTTATGCCAGTTAGAGAAATCATTGTTGGCAAATAGATCCACCCATTCTTCGGCTGGAATTTCAGCTACCGTTATTTCCTCCGTCTCAGTTTCTATTGCTTTTTCTCCAGAACAGGAAGCTAGAACGACTGCAAGTGCTGCTACTAAAATATACTGCTTATTCATCTTATTTTTTCAATAAAAGGATATAGCTTACCATGTCTTTTGCATCTTCCATGCTTAGGTTTGGATGCGGAGACATCGGGATTTCACCCCATACACCTACACCGCCTTCTACTACTTTTTTGGCGAGCATTTCGATGTTCTCGTCTGTAGTTTCATACTTAGCAGCTACATCTGCATAGGATGGCCCTACGATCTTCCTCTCTACCATATGGCAGGAGGTACAATCTGAAGATTTTACCTTGGCCAATCCTTTGATGTAAACTGGATCATCCTGGTATTTTTCTTCTAAACTCACTTCTTTCTCGGGAGCTGCCGGGGCAACTACTGTCTCTGATTTACCGGTTTCAGAAGTCTTTTCTTCGCCGCCACAGGCGAATGTGAATCCTGCCAGAGCTACTAGGGCAAGGTTTAAAGGTTTTGTGATTTTCATTAAGTTGGATATTAAAATTGATTGAGTATTTAGATTCCTAGTATTCTTTTGTTGAATTCCTCGTCTGCACCTCTTCCAGCGAAGTCGTCAAAAGCTTTTTCGGTGACATTTATAATGTGTGAAGCAATAAATGGAGCGCCTTCTGCGGCACCTTGCTCAGGATGCTTGATGGCACATTCCCATTCTAAAACGGCCCAACCATCATAATCGTACTGCGAAAGTTTGCTAAAAATTCCGCTAAAATCAACTTGTCCGTCGCCCAAGGATCTGAATCGGCCAGCACGTTCGACCCATCCTTGATACCCGCCATATACTCCCTGCTTACCGGATGGATTGAATTCAGCGTCTTTTACGTGGAACATTTTGATTCTTTCATGGTAAAAATCAATGAATTGTAGGTAGTCCAGGCATTGTAGCGCAAAGTGACTTGGGTCATAGAGTATGTTTGCCCGCTTGTGATGATTTACCTTATCTAGAAACATTTCAAATGTAACTCCATCATGTAGATCTTCTCCCGGATGAAGTTCATAACATACATCTACTCCATAGTTATCGAATTCATCTAAAATCGGGGTCCATCTTTTGGCCAGTTCAGTAAAGCCTGTCTCTACGAGGCCTGCCGGACGCTGAGGCCAAGGATATACTGTATGCCACATAAGTGCCCCTGAAAAGGTGGCATGAGCGGTAAGTCCCATATTACTGGAAGCTTTTGCCGCATATTTCAACTGCTGAACTGCCCAGTCTGTTTTGCCTTTCAAATTTCCTTTAAGATGGTCAGGTGCAAACCCGTCGAACAACTCATTATATGCCGGATGTACGGCCACCAACTGTCCCTGAAGATGAGTGGAGAGTTCCGTGACCTCTAGTCCTGCTTCTTTGACTATGCCAGTGATTTCATCTGCATAGGTTTTACTTTCTGCTGCTTTCTGCAAGTCTATCATCCGAGGATCCCAAGAGGGAATCTGCACTCCCGCATAGCCGAGATCAGCCATGTAATTACAGATGTTTTTTAGGTTGTTGAAGGGTTCTGCGTCGTCAATAAATTGGGCGAGAAAAATCGCCGGGCCTTTGATAGTCTTCATTTTGTCTAGGTTAAAATTATTAGGTTTAAGATTTTATTTTTCTACTATAAATGGAGTCCACTTGATTTCGGACTCATTACTTTTCAATACATGGTCTATGAATGCCATTCCTCTGATTCCATCTTCTATTCCTGGATAGTCTTCCCATTCAGGTTTTGTGGTTTCTCCCTCCCGATCTGCATAGATACAGCGGGCAAAGTTTCTATACAAATTGGCAAATGCTTCCACATACCCTTCAGGGTGTCCGGCAGGGGTTCTGGTGTTTTCATTTGCCATCGATCCTAAATAGCCTGTTCCTGCTCTATATATCTGATCCGGTGCATCAGGCCATCTTGCGATCAGGCTATTGTTTAACTCCTGTTCCCATTCGAAGCCGCCTTTTTCGCCATATACCCGGATCCGGAGATTGTTCTCTGCACCAGTATCAGTCTGGGAGGCTGTCAATACTCCGGAAGCTCCGTTTTCAAATCTCAATAGAACCACTCCGTCGTCATCTATAGGTCTTCCGTCAATTTTGATATACAAATCTGCACAGAGGGCTTTCACTTTTTGCCCCGATACATATTCTGCCAAATGGAAAGCATGGGTGCCAATATCTCCCATACACCCTGCCAAACCGTTTCTTTTAGGGTCTGTTCTCCATTCTGCCTGCTTATTGTTCTCAGATTCCAATAGTTTCCAGAGCCAGCCTTGAGGATATTCTACATAGACTTTCCTCACTTTGCCGAGTTGACCTTCAGCGATCATCTGCTTGGCCTGCTTGATCATAGGGTAGCCAGAATAGGTGTGTGTTAATAAAAACCGTCTGTCTGAAGCTTTGACAATATGGTACAGTTCTTTTGCTTCCTGATAATTAAGCGTAAGTGGCTTGTCTAATACTACGTGGAAACCGTGTTTTAGTGCTTTTACAGTTGGATCGAAGTGTACATTGTTGGGAGTGACGATTGCTACTACATCAATCCTTTCGTTTTCAGGAAGCTCCAGTTCCTTGGCAAACATCTCATCATAATTGGAATAGATCCTAGCAGGATCTAGCATGAGTTCTTCGCCTCGTAGTTTTGATTTTTCAGGATTAGAACTGAATGCGCCAGCTACTAACTCAAACATTCCATCCATCAATGCTCCATTTAAATGGATGGCTCCAATGAAAGATCCGGGACCGCCACCAATGAGTCCGATTTTTAGTTTTTGTGAAGATGACATGAGGGAAAAGACTTTGTTTTCAGGATTAACTACTTGAAATAATTGATTCCGAACCGAAAAAACTCCGTTCTTCGAATGGAATGATACTATAATTGATCAAAAGCCCCATTTGGGTATGAATGGCTTAGTCCATATGTGAGGTGCTCTTATTTCTGGGGGCATTTTGAGCTGCCTAAAATAGTCCAAAATAGCTAAAATTTAAACTTTACATGGTACTTTAAGACCTGCGTAATATCCAAAAAAAAATAAACCTATGAATATCACCACCAAGCTCCGTCTTTCCTTTATGATGTTTTTGGAATTTTTTATCTGGAGTTCTTGGTTTGTGACGTTGGGGACATTTTTAGGATCCAATCTTCTGGCAAAAGATCAGGAAATTTCACTGGCTTTTTCTACCCAGTCATTTGGTGCGATCATCGCTCCTTTTGTGGTGGGACTGATTGCCGATCGATATTTTCATGCTCAAAAGATACTTGGAGTGATACATCTTGTAGGAGCTGGATTGATGCTCGTTCTCTACAATATCACCGATTTTGATGTTTTTTTTCCTGTGCTTCTACTCTATATGATTCTCTTTATGCCCACCCTTGCATTGGTTAATTCTATATCGTTTAATCAAATGAAAAACCCCTCAAAAGAGTTTTCGGTGATCAGGGTATGGGGTACTATAGGCTGGATCTCAGCTGGATTGTTGATCAGTTTCATGTCGTGGGACAGTCAGGAGGGACTCAGAGAGGGGTTGCTGCGAAACACATGGCTTATGGCGGCCATCAGTTCCTTGATTTTAGGATTATTCAGCTTCACTCTTCCCCCTACACCACCCAAAGCAAGGTTGAACCTAGGCTTCAAATTTTCTGAAGCACTGGGATTAGATGCCTTGGATTTGCTGAAACATAAGAATTATGCAGTGTTTTTTGTTTCGTCTATACTTATATGTATACCTCTAGCCTTTTATTATCAAAATACCAGTCCATTCCTCACTGAGATAGGTATGGCTAATTCTACAGGAAAAATGGCAATGGGTCAGGTCTCTGAGGTGCTCTTCATGCTAGCCCTCCCGGCATTTTTTGCCAAGTTCGGATTTAAAAAAACTTTGGCTGTAGCCATGCTTGCCTGGGCTATACGTTATGTTTTCTTTGCCTTTGGTGATGTGAACGAAGGCGTTTGGATGTTGATGGTGGGCATAGCACTGCATGGCATTTGCTATGATTTCTTTTTTGTGAGCGGTCAGATCTATACGGATTTCCATGCTGGATCAAAGTACAAATCATCTGCCCAAGGCCTTATTACCTTGGCCACATATGGTGTGGGTATGCTTATAGGCTTCTGGGTAGCCGGATTTATCTCCAACTACTTTGTAACTGAAGAAGGATTTCACAGTTGGAAATCAATTTGGTTGCTTCCCGCTGGTTTTTCTGTTGTGGTTTTGCTACTTTTCATGGCTCTTTTTAAGAGAGAACAAATAAATTCACAATAAAATAACCCTCATGACCAAACCTATTGACACAGGAAGAAGAGAATCTTTTAAAAAAGTTTTGCTTGGCGGAGCCGCATTTGGCACCCTGTCTTCGTTCGAAATGAAAGAAGAAAAACCTTATGAACTGAAAGGAAATGTTAATCACGGCGTATGTCATTGGTGTTTTCGGGATTATAGTTTGGAAGATTTCTGTGTAGAGGCGAAGAAAATCGGTATCAAAGGAATAGACTTGATAGGGCCAAATAACTGGCATATTCTGAAAAAGCACGGCTTGGATTCATCCATGTGCAACGGAGCTGAGATCAGTCTTACGGAAGGATTTGGAGAAGTGAAATATCATGAGCAGCTGATAAAAAACTATACAGAAATGATTCCTAAAGTAGCTGAAGCTGGCTATAAAAACCTGATTTGTTTCTCTGGAAATAGAAGAGGTATGGACGATGAGACAGGTTTGAAAAACTGTGTCCAAGGTTTAGAAAAGCTTGTCCCTTTGGCTGAAAAGCATGGAGTTATCCTCCAGATGGAACTGTTAAATAGCCGCGTAAACCATAAAGATTATTTATGCAGTAAGTCTGCTTTTGGCGTTGAGCTTTGCAAGCGATTGGGAAGTGAAAATTTCAAATTGTTATATGATATCTATCACATGCAGATTGACGAAGGGGATCTGATCAGAAGCATACAGGAAAACCATCAATATTTCGGGCATTATCATACTGCTGGGAACCCGGGAAGAAATGAATTGGATGATACTCAGGAGATTTATTATCCTGCAGTGATGAAGGCAATTGTGGCCTCGGGCTTCAAAGGGTATGTTTCCCATGAATTTATCCCTAAATCAGAAGATAAAATGGCCTCATTGGCTCAGGGTGTTCAGATCTGTGACGTCTAAGAAGAAACAATAAAACAAAACCCATATTTATGGCAAACGAATCATACGACGCAATTGTAGTTGGGTCAGGAATAAGTGGCGGATGGGCTGCCAAAGAATTGACAGAAAAAGGACTTAAGGTTCTGATGCTCGAAAGAGGGCCAGATGTCAAACACATAAAGGATTACAAGACCGCCACACTTCCGCCTTGGGAGGTTCCTCATAGAGGTAGAAGGACGCAGGAAATGCTCGAAAACCATCCCAACCTGAAAAGGGATTATGTACTTAATGAACTTAATCTGGATTGGTGGGCACATGAAGATGAATCCCCCTATGTAGAAGAAAAGCCTTTTACATGGTTTAGGGGATACCAAGTTGGTGGTCGCTCTCTACTTTGGGGAAGGCAATCCTATAGGTGGTCTGATCTGGATTTTGAAGCAAATGCCAAAGAGGGTGTGGCTGTGGATTGGCCGATCCGTTACAAGGATATTGCTCCCTGGTATTCATATGTGGAGAAATTCGCCGGGGTGTCAGGCTCTAAAGATGGCTTGGATGTTCTTCCTGATGGGGAGTTTATGCCACCTATGCCAATGAACTGTGTGGAGACTGACGCGGCAGCAAAGATAAAGGAGCATTATAAAGGAGCTAGGACTTGGACTATCGGACGTCCAGCGAATATCACTGAACCCTTACCGGGCAGACCGGGGTGCCAGTATCGAAGCAAATGTTCGTTGGGTTGCCCTTTTGGTGGGTACTTCAGTACCCAGGCATCCACCTTGCCGGCTGCTGAAGCCACAGGCAATCTTACCCTGAGACCTTGGTCTATTGTGAGAAGGTTGATTTACGACAAGGATACCAAAAAAGCCACTGGTGTAGAGATCGTTGATGGACAAACAAATGAGACCATCGAATTTGATGCGAAAATCGTATTCCTCTGCGCTTCGGCCTTTAATTCTACAGCCATTCTGATGCGTACAGCTACTGATGTATGGCCTGGTGGATTGGGAAGTAGCTCGGGCGAACTTGGACATAATGTCATGGATCATCATTTCCGCTTGGGCGCAAGTGGTACTATGGAAGGATACGATGATAAGTATTATTTTGGCCGAAGACCTACGGGATTGTATATCCCGAGATTTCAGAATGTACATGGCGATAAGAGGGATTACCTTCGGGGATTCGGCTATCAGGGAGGTGCCAGCCGTAGCGGCTGGACTCGTGACGTAGCTGAATTGAATTTTGGGGCACCGATGAAAGAGGCACTTACCCAGCCAGGCCCGTGGTCAATGGGGATTACCGCTTTTGGCGAGATTCTTCCGTATCACGAAAACACAATCAAACTCAGCGATTCGGTTAAGGATAAGTGGGGGATGGAGGCACTGGTGATGGATGCCGAGATCAAGGACAACGAAATCAAGATGAGAAAGGATATGATGGCAGATGCGGCTGAAATGCTGGAAGTAGCCGGGTTTAAAAATATCAATGAATACGATGCTGGCTACACCTTTGGACAAGGTATTCATGAAATGGGGACAGCTAGAATGGGAAGAGATCCGAAAACCTCTGTCCTGAATGGGAACAACCAAGTATGGGAAGCTAAGAACGTATTTGTCACTGATGGGGCATGTATGACTTCAGCTGCAGCTGTCAACCCTTCACTTACCTATATGGCTTTGACTGCCCGGGCAGCAGCCTTTGCGGTAGATGAATTGAAAAAGCAAAATCTCTAATCGTAAAAGCAAATACTATGACTATGAATAGAAGAGACGCTTTGAAAAGCGTCATGGTAATGATGGGGGGAACGATGATAGGCGCTTCGGCGATTATGACCGGATGTACTCCCGAAAACCAGATTGAAGGATTGGATTTTGATCCGGATGATATTGCTTTCTTGGATGAATTAGGGGATACTATTATTCCAGAGACTGACACCCCGGGGGCTAAAGCAGTCGGAATCGGCTCATTTATGGTGATGATGGTCAAAGATACCTACGACGGAGATAGCCAGAAGACATTTGTGGATGGCTTGAATAAGTTGAGAAAAGATTTCAAATCAGCCAATGGAAAAGACTTTGTAGGGGCACCTGCGGAAGAGCGTTTGGCTTACTTGAATTCTATGTATGAGGAATATAAAGCCAGTGGGGGTGAAAGAAGTCCGCAAGTGATCAATATGCTCCGTGACCTGACTGTATTGGGCTACTTCACTTCTGAAATTGGTTCTACCCAAGCACTCAATTTTGTGGAGACACCTGGGAGATTTGACCCGTGTATTCCTTATAATGAAGGAGATAAAGCTTTCGCACTATAAATTAAACCTAACCTGATTTAAGACCTACTTCATCTTGGAGTAGGCTATTCTTTTATGAACAAACAACGAAGAAAATTTCTACAGATAAGCAGCTTGGTCGGTCTAGGAGCGGCCATGTTCCCTTATGAGCTTGTGGCTGGATCCATGGATAAAGCTAAGCTGTCTAAATTCGGACTTCAGCTTTACTCCGTGAAAGAGGAGATGGCCAAGGATGCGGCCGGTACTATGCGTAAGTTGGCCGCTTTTGGATACAAACAATTTGAGGGATTTGATGGAGGAAAGGGCATCCTCTGGGGCATGAGCCCTGCTGAATGCAATGATTTAATGCGCGAAATTGGGGTGGATTTCATATCATCCCATGCCAATGTATTCAAGGATCTGGATACGCAGGCAGAGCAAGCGGCAGAAGTGGGAATGAAATACTTGATCTGTCCATACATAGGAGCGCAAAAATCAGTGGATGAATGGAAAAAAGTAGCAGATAGATTCAATGATGCTGGCAAGACTCTCAAGTCCCACGGGTTAAAGTTCGCCTACCATAACCACGATTATACTTTTAAAATGCTTGATGGCCAGCTTCCTCAAGATATTTTGATGGCAAATACAGATCCGGAATTGGTTGATTTCGAATTGGATATGTATTGGGCATTTGTAGCAGGATATGATCCATTAGAATATATTTCCAGATTTCCCGGCAGATATAAGCTGTGTCATATAAAAGATGCCGAAGCTGAAGGAAATGCACATGACCGTGGCGTATTATTAGGTACAGGTGAAATGCCCTATGCGGATATCATCAAGAAGTCCAAGAAATATGGTATGGAATATTTCGTGGTTGAACAGGAGAGGTTTGTAGGTACCAATCCCTTAGAGGCTGCTGAGAAAAACGCAGCTTATCTGACTAAATTAAAGGTTTGATTTACTTTTTTTATTTCTGAAAAGTATAAAATACAATGCGAGAGCAAGAATAATCAACAGAGCCACTTCAAATTGAGACCAAATCTGGGAACGATTGATAATGATGTTGGCTTTGTTGATTAGCTTTTCGCCCTCTTCCATCTGTATTTTACTCAGGTTATCCAGATCTTGTTGGGCTTTGCTGATTTTTTGATCGTATAGTATTACTTGGTCACTGTTGACCCCAGAGGAATCAGAGTAAAGAAGGCTGTAGTTCTTAATCTGTAAATCATTTTCAATGATACTCTTAAAGTCAGTTAGAAACTCAGCTTCCTGATTGGTTAGATTGGTTTTTTCAAAATCATTTACAATTGTAGAAATGTTCTGTTCATGTTCAGCGATTTCATCAATCACCCGTGAGTAATCATAATTGATATTGCAGTGATCCACCAGTTTCTGGATTTTGAATAGATTTTCTGAAATTCTAAAGATGTAACCTTCTACTACAAGCCGGTCATTATAAACTTCAGCGAAAGTGCCGCTGATTTCCTTGAATGCCTGACGTTCTGTGATATTTTTACTATAAAACAAGAGCATCAATAGGCCAATGACTACAAGTGCTGTTGTTTTCTTTCGCCGTGAAGAAGTGCTTTTCATGAGTTTGTTAGTTGTATATTAATGGTCGTCTTCCTGCTCGTGTTGGGACAGGAAATCTTTGGGAATTAAAATATTAAGTAACCTTTGTGCCTTAAAGATGATTTTAATTGTACTGATTTCATAGTAAACTATTATGGGGGGATGTTTTATTGAGTTTAGTAAAAACTTTCTGGCTGCCCAAGCGATATTGGCTTAAAGATAAATGTACCTTTTCAACTTAGAAGATGTTAGAGAAGATTTTCAGGCTCTTTCCAAGGTTTTTTATCATAGACTCTCACATAATCGATCTCCATCCGCTGTGGCCATATATCAGTAGCCACGCCTTGCTGGCCACCCCAGTTGCCACCTACAGCAATATTCAGGATTAGGTGAAAGGGTTGGTCAAATGGCCACTCTTTATAATCGCCACCAGAATTATGGAAGGTATAGTATATATCGCCATCTAGTAAGAAGTCTATTTTTTCTTCAGTCCAGTCTATAGCATAGCTATGAAAAGCTGTACTAAAATCCGGGACTTGGACAAAACCTCCCTGTTGAGTACCTATGGTATGGTTGAATGCCTCAGTATGTACTGTCCCATGGACTTTGCCGGGATCGAATCCCACATGTTCCATTATATCAATTTCACCATTCTTTGGCCATCCTCCATACTTGTTTTCTTCGGGGAGCATCCAGATAGCTGGCCAGGATCCTCTGCCTTGAGGTAACCTTGCTTTGACTTCTATATAGCCATATTGCCATGCGGCTAATCCTTTGGTCAGCAATCGTGCAGAGGTATAGCCTTTAGTCTGGGTGGAGTCAGCATGGGCCTCAATAACTAAGTTTCCATTTTCAACCCGGGCATTTTTATGGTCATATTGTGTATAATATTCCAGTTCGTCATTTCCCCATCCGTGGCCACCCACATCATAAACCCATTTTGTTGGATCGGGTAGCCCCTCTACAGAAAACTCTTCAGACCATAGTAAACGGGCTTCTTGGGCAAAAACGCAAATATTTAGCGCCATCAATATAACAAGGTGGAAACAGAGAGCTTTCATCTTTTGTAGGTGTGGAATATCCTTTGCAATACTCTAGTTAGTAAAAGTTTAATTTAAACCACAAGTATTATGTCAACTAATCTGAAATTAAAAGGAAACTGGAATATCTTAAAAGGTAAGCTCAAAGAAAAGTACGGGCAACTGACCGATGATGATTTGACTTATGTTGAAGGAAAAGAGGATCAGTTATTAGGACAGATTCAAAAGAAGACTGGAGAGGCAGAAGACATCCTGAAAAAAGAGCTTTTTGAAGCTCAATAAAAGAAGAACGGCGAAAGCCGTTTTTTTATTTTAAGAAGGTTGGGCTATAAGCATTTGTTGAAATGAGTATAGTCCCAGGGATATTAATAGGCTACTAGGAAGGATCATTTTTTTGTGGATAGACTAAGGCATCTTGATAGAATGTTTAAATTTAGCCTAAGAAATAAACCCAAAAACAAATGGCATACTATCATAGACTAGGTTCCTTACCTCCTAAAAGACATACCCAGTTCAGACAGCCGGACGGAAGTCTCTATAAAGAAGAAGTGGTGAGTTCCAAAGGATTTTCAGGAATATACTCCACATTGTATCATATCCATAATCCAAACGAGGTAAAAGCTATAGGTGAGCCAGTGCAATATTCCTGGACGTCTGCTAATGAGCATGGTTTACAACAAACCCACTTAAAAACCTCCGAAATAGAGTTTACCGGGGAAGATTATCTTTCTGCAAGAAGGAATCTGCTAATGAACTCCGATGTGATGATGGGCATATGTTCCCCTAGGCAGCGAAAAATGGATTATTACTTTAAGAATGCCGATGGAGATGAGTTGATATATATCCACGATGGAGAAGGCGTGTTGTATTCCCAGTTTGGAAAGCTGGAAGTACATAAGGGCGATTATATCGTGATTCCGCGTACAACTATATACAGGTTTGAATTTGAGGAAAGAGGGCCACTGAGACTACTTGTAATAGAATCTCGGGGTGCCATAGAAACAGTCAAGCGCTATAGGAATGAAGTAGGACAACTGCTGGAGCATTCTCCTTATTGTGAGCGGGATATCCGCCCACCTCTCGAATTGCATGTGGAAAAAGAAAAGGGCGATTACCTTGTAAAGATTAAAAAGCAAGGGATGCTACATCACTATTCCTACGGGCATAGCCCGCTGGATATCGTAGGGTGGGATGGCTACTTATATCCCTATGCGCTCTCTATTTATGATTTTGAACCGATTACCGGAAGAATCCACCAGCCGCCCCCGGTTCATCAGACTTTTCAGGCAGGAGGATTTGTGATATGCTCATTTGTGCCGAGATTATTTGACTATCATCCATTATCTATTCCCGCTCCATACAATCATTCCAATATTGACTCAGATGAAGTGTTATATTATGCAGAAGGGGAATTTATGAGTCGTAAAGGAATAGATAGAGGATCATTTACCATCCATATGGGTGGCTTGCCTCATGGGCCGCACCCCGGGACTGTTGAGAAATCCATAGGTGCTAAGGCAACAGATGAATATGCTGTCATGCTGGATACCTTCAAATCGCTGCAGATTACAACGGATGCTTTAGAGTTTGTAGATAAGAATTATCCGATGAGTTGGACGGAGTAGGATAGACGATTTACGGTTTTAGAATTATGATGTAAATGAGGATATTGAGCCTAATGCTGGAATGTACAGTGTATTTAGAATATCAAGATCCAGCTAGAATCCTGCAAAAACAGAAAAGCCTCGATCTGCAAGAATCAAGGCTTTTCTGTTTTACTTCTTTGTTTAATTACTTTTCCAAGGTGTTATTTATCAGTAATCTCCAGAATTGGGTTGCCGTTTGCTCCATTCGGAAGTTTGATGTCAAGCATCATGCAGAGTGTAGGGGTGATATCGGTGATCGACACATGGCGGGAACTTTCTCCTTGTGGCACTTTCCATCCGTAAAATAGTATAGGAATATTGGTGTCATAGGTAAAGCCTGTACCATGTGAAGTACCTCTGTCTCCACCGTTCAGCCATGCCGGTTCCAGTACTAGAAGAATATCACCTGAGGCTTTGTGGTTATAGCCCATCTGGAGCCGCATAGCATTGCCCTTGGTGAATTCTCTGGTTCTCATGGCTGAGCCTGTATAAACTTCTTTGATCCCATCAATCTTTACTAAGAATCGGGCAATTACGTTTTCAAATTCTTCTTGATTGAGTTTTTTGTCAGCAATTAATTTATGATTCAAGAAAATTTGATTGTTTGAAACGTTTTTGATCCAATCACCTTCTCCATACTGCGAGGTGATGTAGTCCAAAAGCGCTGCACGCATTTCACTGGTTTTAAGATTGCCTGCAGGCACATTCTCACTGATCATATGGGTGGCTACCTCCGCTACTGCATGGTCTGCGGTAAGGAACATCAGGTACTGGTCTTCTCCATAGGTTTTATCCAGATAGTCAAATAGGCGTTCTATTTCTTGATCCAACCTGAGGTAGGTGTCTTCAATTTCCTTGGACTGAGGCCCGAATCTATGGCCTATATAATCAGGAGAAGAAAAACTCAAGGCCAAGAAATCTGTTTCTTCTCCCATACCCAGTTGTTCTCCTTCCAGCGCAGCCAAAGCAAAATCCAACGTCATGGTATTGCCATAGGGAGTAGAAGAAATCAAGCCAAATTCCCCATTGGTTTTTCTAAGTTCCTTTAAGTCATACGGGAAAGTCGGTGAATCTTTCCCTGAGAAAATCCCTTCAAATTCATTGTCATCAGCAATGCTTTCTGTGTAGGTTTCTATAGGATATAGTGTGTTCCAGGTCTGTGCAAGGTATTTATCCACAACCTTTCTTTCATTAAATTTATTTACCCACTCAGGCAATTTGTCATAGTAGTAAGAGGAAGTCATGAATTCCCCGGTTTTGCTGTCAAACCAATAGGCGTCGCCCATGTGTCCGGCAGGAAGGCTTGCGCCCCTATCTTTGATTGCTACACCTACTACCTTTGATCTTTTTTGGGTCGCAATCCGAAGTTCGTCTGTAACAGTGGTGGTGAGCATGTTTCTAGGGCTTATAAATCCACTTGAAGCAGAGCCACCTATGTTTGTCACAGTAGTGTCCCCCGCACAATAAATCATTTGATCTAATCGCTTTACATACCAATCATTGCCAATGATTCCATGGGAGGCAGGAGTGGTTCCTGTATAGACTGAAGCATGACCAGGTCCGGTGTAAGTGGGGATATAATTATAATGGCCGTTCTTCAGCATAAAACCATCCTTCATCATTCGCTTAAAACCTCCATCCGAATACCTGTCTGCAAACCTATACAGATAATCCTGACGCATCTGATCTACGATGATACCTACTACTATTTTGGGCTTTTGTGCCTGTTCCTGAGCTAGGAGAGGGCTTGCCATCAATAGGAAGAATGAGAATATAATTCCGAATTTATTCATGTGTTGATTTTTTTGATCCCCAAAGATAGGAATATGGTATGAGCAGTTAATTATGATTTTGTTAAATGGTAAAGAACGCTTCCCAGTATGACTCTATGAAAACTGCATTCAGGGTCAGGGCTGAGTGAGGTTGTTTAGTTCATCTCCCGCAAAGGCGAAGTGGCGTAATTTTTTCATATCTCCATTACCAATTCTTTTCTAACATATTCGCAAAAATGAAATCTCGAAGATAATTGTGGATACGGCATTCTTGATTTACAAAGATTAGGCCCGGGGTCTGTAATCTGATTATCAAACTGTGTTCGTGTAAGAGTTGAAACCGAAAGACCTTGATGTGAAAACAGAGATTGTCATCCCTGTATTATGCAATGATATGAAGTTGGATCAAGGGGGCACGACGATAAAAGAAAAAATTTGAATTAAAATCCGTTGAAAAGCCAGTTTCTGCGTATCCAAAGCAGCTTAGTACTTACCTTAGATTGACGGGGGTAAGTCTTGGAATGCTAATCAGTTTTAATGAAGAGATGCAACCTCATGGAATCAAGAAAGTTGTAAAAGGATTGACTGCATAAAAATTGCTGTTGCAGCTATCATGACACGTCGCATAAGGACAGGAGGACAGGTTTTTTTTGAATGATTTACCTATACTTCATTTAAATACATCGGTATTCTGACCTGCTGTTGGTTGGATTGCAAATCAACTTTGATAAGGAAATATTTATAAAGGAATTTAAACGGAGTGAAGCGCTTGGTTATTAATCATTGCGGCTTTGTGGGAGATGTTGTTTCGCTGCGAGATAACAGTTCTTTTTTACAAGATGACACCTAGTCCCTTTGTTTCAGATCCCCACGCTTAATAGAGCGTATAAACTGTCCCCAGGCAAATGGATCGAGAAGTCTGAGAGTTCTTGGGCCGTATAGATCTTGGTTTTGCAGCATCTGTGCTTCCTGGAAATAACGGAAATTCTCATTGCCGGAGGCTGGCATGGCTTCGGCCCATCGGAGGAACATTTCAGGGCTCATATTAGATCGTGATATTGACATAGGATCTACCACGTTCATGGCAATCACCGCTCGTTTGAATTCATCCTCAGTGGGGAAAGGCATAACCTCTATCTCAGCAAGGGCAATTTCATCTACTTGCATAGTCAAGATCAGACTGATCCGGTCACTCTCCACTTTTTCAGGGATTTTGAAGGTCTGTCTTTTCAGTCCTATAAAACTGAATACTACCGAATCACCTTCCAGCACAGGCATGGAGAAATATCCAAACCTACCTGAACTTGTGCCTCTTCCCTTGGTCGGCACGTATATATTCACTCCCGCTACAGCATCGGTACTGTCTGCATTGAGGACGATACCAGAGAGCTGAATCACTTTTCTCTGGGGTTCATCTTGGGCATGCGAGTATGAAGTGGTAAAAAGAAATCCCACAAGAAAAAGGAATGCTGACCGAAGGAGTATAGAATTCTTCACAAATAAATTAACTTAATAGAACGGCAATTGGTTGTCTTTTCTGATACGATAATACTCTAATTTCGGGTGAATTTTTATTTTCCCCGAATAAACTGCGTTAAAACTTACAAATGAGGTTAAAAAACATTAGCTTAAACTACGGTCTTAGGATTTTTAAGGCGCTTTCCGAAGAGCCTCGGGTTCGTATATTCCACTTATTGATGCTTAATAAGGAGCTGTCTATTTCAGACTTCGAACTCATATTGGATTTTACCCAAACCAAAACCAGCAGACACTTGATTTATTTAAAAAACGCAGGTTTGCTGGGAAGTAAACGGGTGGATCAGTGGGTGTTTTATTACATCCTGGAAGAGTACATGGAAATCATTCAGCAGATTTTTAAGTTTATACAGAAGGATCCAAGTCTCCTGAAAGATCAGGAAACCTTCGAGATCTTAAAATCAAACCGTGAACTTGCAATCAATAAAATTCAGAATAATCAGTACCGACGTTAATTTCCTTTGAAAACTTACCAACATCTCTTCTTCGATCTCGACCATACACTCTGGGACTACGATCGAAATGTGCAGGAATCACTTTCCGAGCTCTTTATACACTATAAGCTGGAAAACCTTGGCCTTCTATCGAGCCAACATTTTATAGACTCCTTTTATGCTGTGAATTATAAGCTTTGGGAAGCCTATGACAAAGGTGAAATCCATAGAGATGAATTGAGAGCTACCCGGTTTCCTTCAGTATTTGCTCATGCAGGGGTGGTGGATGCGATTATTCCGGCGGGTTTTGAAGGGGACTTCATGCACAGGACTTCCAGTAAACCCCATCTTTTTCCCCATACCATGGAAGTTCTCGATTATCTCAAGCCTAAATATAAGTTGTATGTGATCACCAATGGTTTTGATGAAAGCCAGGCAAAGAAAATGAATTCATCTGGATTGAATGAGTTTTTTGAGTTAGTCATCACCTCAGAGACAACCGGGCACAAAAAGCCAGACCCCAGGATCTTTCATTATGCGCTTGATCAGGCCGGAGCCACGATAGAGACCAGTCTTATGATAGGTGATAACCCCATATCAGATATTTTAGGGGCATATAATGCAGGGATGGATCAAGTGTTTTTCAACCCACTTGGTAAGGCTATTGACCTGAAGCCGACCTACACAATTTCGCATCTAAAAGAACTGGAAGACATTCTATAACAGAATGCCGCTGTAGGGGTCTCACTTAACAGTATTGAGAATATTTCTAGAGGTGAGTCCCCATTAGTGAGATACGAGCAGGGGCATCAGCGAACTAGAAGCCGTTCTTTCGGGTTCTTTTACTTCATATTTGTCCGCCAATAAAACCTTCTGGTTATCTTTGGCAAATCAGAAAATCATAACCCCAGATATCATGCTCAAAGGTTTTTTTAATGTTCCAACTCCGGTGAATGAACCGGTAAAAGCATACGCTCCCGGTAGCCCCGAGAGAAAAGAATTACAAGCTGCGCTCAAAGAAGCTAGATCCCAGCAAGTTGATGTGCCTATGTATATTGGCTCGGATGAGGTCAGAACTGGTAATACGCACCAAATGTCTCCTCCTCACGATCACCAACATATTTTGGGGCATTTCCATGAGGGGGATGCTTCCCATGTGGAGCAGGCAATCGATGCAGCACTTGGTGCCAAAGAGGCTTGGGAAAACCTGGCTTGGGAGCAACGAGCAGCGATTTTCCTAAAAGCTGCTGATCTGATCGCAGGTCCTTATCGCGCCAAAATCAATGCGGCTACCATGCTTGGCCAGTCTAAAAATGCTATGCAGGCAGAGATTGATGCAGCCTGTGAGTTTATAGATTTCTTGCGATTCAATGTGCAGTACATGACAGAGATCTATGCACAGCAGCCTCCGGTTTCTGGAAATGGTGTGTGGAATAGATTAGAGCAGCGTCCGCTAGAAGGATTTGTGTTTGCGTTGACTCCGTTTAACTTCACAGCAATTGCCGGTAACCTGCCTACTTCAGCTGCCATGATGGGGAATACCATTGTTTGGAAGCCAGCTTACACGCAGATTTACTCTGCAAATGTCCTGATGCAAGTATTCAAAGAAGCGGGTGTTCCTGCCGGTGTGATCAACTTGATTTACGTGGACGGACCTGTTGCAGGAGATGTTATCTTCAAGCATCCTGATTTTGCCGGGATTCATTTTACAGGCTCTACAGGCGTATTCCAGCATATCTGGAAAACAATAGGAACGAACATTCATCAATACAAATCTTACCCGAGGATTGTAGGTGAGACGGGCGGAAAAGACTTTGTGATCGCCCATAAGTCTGCTATTCCTAAAGCCGTGGCTGTAGGACTTGCCCGTGGTGCTTTTGAATACCAAGGGCAAAAATGCTCAGCAGCTTCCCGTGCTTACATTCCTTCCAATATCTGGGAAGAAGTGAAAGAAAGCTTGTTGGCTGATCTTGCAGATATGAAAATGGGCGGAACGGAAGATTTTACCAATTTTATCAATGCAGTGATTGACGAGAAGTCTTTCGATAAAATCGCCAAGTATATAGACAACGCAAAAGAGAATCCGGCAGTGGAGATCATCGCCGGAGGTAACTATGATAAATCCAAAGGTTACTTCATTGAGCCGACGGTGATCGTGACCCAAGACCCAATGTACACGACGATGTGCGAAGAGATCTTCGGTCCGGTGTTGACAATATATGTGTACGATTCGGAGCGTTTTGAAGAAGCATTGGAGTTGGTAGATCAGACTTCCCCATATGCTTTGACAGGGGCGATTTTCTCCCAAGACCGCTATGCAGTGGAGTTGGCTACAACCCAGCTTAGAAATGCTGCGGGCAACTTCTATATCAATGACAAACCGACCGGTGCGGTAGTAGGGCAGCAGCCATTTGGCGGAGCGAGAGCATCCGGAACTAACGATAAGGCTGGCTCCATGATCAACCTGTTACGCTGGGTTTCTCCACGTACGATCAAGGAAACCTTTGTTTCCCCGGAGGATTACAAGTATCCGTTTTTAGGGGAAGACTGATCAAGTTTCAATGATCAATGATCAAATTCAATTTTCAAGAGCCTCGGAATTATATCCGGGGTTTTTTGTTTTTTACCATTAAGAAGGCATAGGGCAAATCGCAAACTTCAAATTGAGTTTTAAGAATGTTTTTTATGCTTTAGTGCTAGTGCGTGAGAATTTTTCTTTATTTTTAGTTATACTTTTAAATTTTCGTAAATGAAATACTTCCACCTTCTTTTAGTTGTCATTCTCTTTTTTGCTTGTTCCAAAGAAAAAGAGCCAATCCAGGGAAAGCTCGAAGATTTCCTGTCCGGAGAGATGAGTTTTGAGCGGGATGCAGAGACAAGTTTTATGGGATTTCAGAAAAGTATAACCAAAAATGGTAAGGAGATGGTTTATACCAAATGGAATGAGATTTTTGGCTTTTATGATATCAAAACAGGCAGGAAAATAGGGGGATATACAGTTCCCCGGGAAGGTCCGATGGCGTTTAAAGGGATGCCGGAAGTTGGAGGTTTTTTAGATGATGGCGGATTATTTGTCACAAGTTCTACTGGCTTTACGAATATCTATAGGAATGACACGTTGGCCAGTTCATATATGCGGGATGTAGAAGCTTATGAACCTGAAAAATACCTGTATTTAGTGCATAATAGAAATGCTTTTCATGCACTGCCTGACAGCAGGTATGAATTGACTTTTAACCCATTTGAATTGATGGCGTCCCGAGAAGGAAGGGATGGATTGGATTTGTCATTTACATCCTGGATTGGTGAATTTGACGCAGAAGGAGATTTAATATGCAAATCTGATTTTAAGGCACCTTATGATGAATCCTATTCCCAATCCTCCTCGGGAGGAAATTTGGTGAGGATGGTGGAAAAGGGGAAGTCATGGGCCATGTTCCCTTATTCTGATTCCCTTTATCAGATCAAAGACTGTAAAGTTATAACCCGTATAAAATTGCCTCAGTTGACTGTGTTTTCCTATTATCCAGAAACATATGTAGGAAACCGGAATAAGGGATCTTGGGAAAGGCCGGAAGACGGGGCACTGAATTTACATCTGATTCACGACCCTACCTCAGGTTTAAATGTGAGAATGACTATGGTGAAGAACCAAAAGTCTGACACAGACATAGCGGATCCGCGGCAAAGAATGTATCTGGATGAGAAAACTTTTCTGCTTTTGATCTATGATGCTGATTGGAATCTGAGAGGTGAACTTGAAGTGGTTTATCCTTCAGGTACCCGTTTTGAAAATATTTTTTCTACTTCCGAAGGACTTTTCATCAACAAGCCTGAGCAGAAATCAGAAGATGAATACGAGTTTTATAAGATAGACTTATCCCAATTTGCAGACTGATGAAAAAGATATTGCTACGATTGTTATTGATAGTGTTGAGTTTTTCTTGTGCTGAAAAGGGAAGTAAAGAAATCTACCAAGGGAAGTTGGAGGACTTTGTGTCAGGGGAATTTGTCTTTGAAAAGGACTCTGCCACCAAGCGTATAACTCTTCAGAAGCTAGTTGAGTATAGCGGGGAGAAATTTTTTCTTTCAAAAGAAGGAAAGGGATATTCTTTATTTAGTGCTTCCAGCGGGGTAAGGAGTCATTCATTTGCAATACCGGATGAAGGCCCGCTTTCCCTGAAAGGGTATATAATTGCCGCTCAGGGGTTTGATGATGGTGAGTTTGTAGCCATTAGCTCTTTGGGCAATGTGAAGAAATATGTGGATGGGGAACAGCAGGCAGAAATAGATTTGGAATGGTCGGACTATGAGGAGCTTTATTTGATTCAAATGTCAGATCAGAAGGATAATTTCAGGAAAATTGGTGAAGGCCATTATCTAGTAACAAACAATCCTGTAAGCCCATTTGCTGAAAACTATGTAGATGTCAACTATGGAAAGTGGATAGCTGAATTCGATCTTCAAAATGGCTGGATTTGCACTTCTGATTTTACATCAGGGTTAGGTGAGGAATATTCAAATAGCAGCTCAGCTGCCCATTTAGTATCAGTTTACAATTCCGATAGAGATGAGTATTATGTGATGTTTAGTCCATCAGATTCTCTCTATCAAATCAAAAATTGCGAAGTAGTGAAAAAGTTGAAGCTGACCAGCCAGACGAAATTGGATTATCTTCCAGGTATTTATGAAAAGAATGGTGGTAGAAAGTCATGGAGAGGTAATCCAAAATCGGCGGCAAACGTAGCTTTGACCTACGATCCTTGGAATGGACTTTATCTTCGAATGATAAAAGTGCTGACAGAGGAAAGTCAGCCTGAAGTTACAGATATCAAGCTGAGAGCAGGCTTAAATAAAAACACCTATAAGTTAGTGGTCTATAACCTGGATTGGGAGCTAGTGTCCGAGTTAGGGATAATTTACGATGTAGGACAGAGCTACGGGGGGATACTTGCTACTCGGGATGGATTACTTGTCACCAAACCTGAACAAACCTCGGAAGATGAATACGAGTTTTATAAGATAGACTTATCCCAATTTGCAGACTGATGAAAAAGATATTGCTACGATTGTTATTGATAGTGTTGAGTTTTTCTTGTGCTGAAAAGGGAAGTAAAGAAATCTACCAAGGGAAGTTGGAGGAGTTGATTGTTGGAGAAATTTCTTTGATTAAAGATTCCTTGACTTCAGTCATTGATATTAAGCAGATTCTGGTGATTGATGATGTAGAATGTTTAGTGTCTATGGATTTACAGAACGTAAAAATATATTCATTAGAAACTGGGCGAGTGATTCATGATTTTCATTTGCCCTTAATTGGCCCTTATGCATTTGATGATTATGTTAAGTCGTTTTATGCTGATTCTAAAAATGAAATAGCAGTTTTAAATACTCAAGGAATGTTTTATCAATATGATAAAGGGGTTCTTTTGAAAAAAATCTTAATTAATTCCGAAATACCTTATTTGACCACTCTAGGATCCACACTATGTAAATTGAAAAACGGTAAGTATAGAGCTGTTGTATCACCGTTAAGTTTCTTTACCACGAAAGATAATTCAGCTTATGAAAAAAGTCTTGAAAAATGGATTTTAGACTTTGATTCAAATACCAAGCAAATTGATTTCTATGGTATAGACTTTCCTTTTGGCTATTTAAAAAAGTTCGCAACTGATATTCGTTCTTACCCTCCAGATCTATTATACCTCGATTTCGAAGATCTTAGTTATTATACGTTTCCCTATTCTGATTCTGTAGTTATATATAGAGACTCATTACTTATCAGTAAGGGTATTTTTGAACCAGCTCGCACCCCAAACTATGGAGGGTCGGAATTTGTAATAAAAACTTCAGTGGCAAATGAGCGGATCGGGCTTTATGAATTAAAAAAAGAATCCTCTGAAACGATTGATTTGTTGTTCGATAAGAAACGAGATCTCTTTCTCCTATTAAGAAAGCTTAATGAAAGCGGGGCGGGAGAAACCACTGATTATAGAACTAAAAACTATTCACTCTCATTTTATAACCGGGATTTTGACTCCTTGGGAGAGTTTGACTTTTCATATCCACCAAACTCTGATCTGAAAAACTGGTTCCTGACTTCCGAAGGGCTTTTCATCAACAAGCCTGAACAGAAATCAGAGGATGAATACGGGTTTTATAAGATAGACTTATCGAGATTCTCGGACTGAATTTGAGAATAAGCAACTCTTAGTGCCACTCCGTGCTCTTAGTGGCTAAAAACAAAAAAAACGGCTGAATCTCTTCAGCCGCCCGTCCGACCTTCGAGGTTTTCAAAAACCTCGAAGGTCTGTGCTTACAATTTTTCTTTACTTTAAGAGGGTTCAAATAATTCTTTAGGTTTCTCGAACCTCGAATGTATGCATTAAGTAAAAACCTTCGAGGTCTGGAAGACCTCAAAGGTTAGGTATACATCGCTCCATTCACATGAAGTACCTGTCCCGATATATAACTACTCATATCAGATCCCAAGAACACGCAGGCATCAGCCACTTCCTCCGGCTGTCCGCCACGCTTCATTGGGATGCCGTCTCTCCAGCCTTGCACCGTTTTTTCATCCAAGACTTCCGTCATTTCGGTTTCTATAAATCCTGGAGCGATTGCATTACATCGAATATTTCTCGAGCCTAATTCCAACGCTACTGACTTGGTGAAGCCAATAATTCCTGCTTTGGAAGCTGCATAATTTGATTGGCCGGCATTTCCTTTGGCGCCTACTACAGAAGTGATATTGATGATAGAACCGGACTTGGCTTTCATCATCGTTCTATTTGCTGCTTTTACAGTATTGAAGCAGGATTTTAGGTTGATTCCTATCACTTCGTCCCAAGCTTCCTCGGTCATTCTCATCAAAAGATTGTCGCGGGTGATTCCTGCATTGTTGATCAAAACATCCAGTGCGCCGAATTCAGCAACGACGTTATTTACCAACTCTTCTGCGGCTTTGAAGTCTGAAGCGTCAGATCTATAGCCTTTGGCTTTGATTCCATAAGCTGCCAGTTCTCTTTCGAGCGTTTGACCTTTTTCTATGCTTGACAAAAAAGTGAAAGCGACGTTGGCGCCTTCTTGAGCATATCTGATAGCTATTGCTCTTCCGATGCCTTTAGATGCACCGGTGATCAATGCCGTTTTTCCTGAAAGTAATCCCATCTAGTTCTAAAATTTTGTTCGCTCAAAATTAGAAAAAAAGCTAAAACTTTTGATTCTAAAGTCGAATCTACTAGTCATTCATGATGAATAGCGGATATTAATCTGCGTATGGGAAAGAATTTAAAATAAAATTCTAGTATTGTCGGGTAGTGCAGAATCATGGATTGAAAAAGGCTTGTGTTTTTGGCAAAAACAGTATTTTCAGCCTGGTAGCGGAGCCAAACTGGATTTTTTTCTGAAGCCAAAAGGCCTATTTTTGCATAGTTTCAACTCGTTTAAAATAACTCAAAATAGATATGTCTTCGACAAAATTTGATGTGATCGTGGTGGGAAGCGGACCGGGTGGCTATGTGGCTGCTATTCGTGCTTCCCAACTCGGCCTAAAAACTGCCGTGGTAGAAGCTGCGGAATTGGGTGGTATTTGCCTTAACTGGGGTTGTATTCCCACCAAAGCTCTACTGAAGAGTGCTCAGGTATTTGAGTACATCAATCATGCTGCGGATTATGGAATTAACGTAAAGGAAGCCAGTGCTGATTTTACAGGTATCGTCAAAAGAAGTAGGGGAGTAGCTGACGGAATGAGTAAGGGAGTTACATTCCTTATGAAGAAAAATAAGATTGAAGTAATTAAAGGTTGGGGAAAAATCCAGCCTGGTAAGAAAGTAGAAGTAACCGATAGTGAAGACAAGAAAACAGTCTATTCTGCGGATAACATTATCATAGCTACTGGTGCCAGATCCAGAGAGCTTCCTTCGATGAAAATCGATAAGAAGAAGATTATCGGTTACCGTGAAGCGATGACCTTGGACAAAATGCCTAAGAAAATGGTAGTGGTGGGTTCTGGAGCTATCGGGATCGAGTTCGCTTATTTTTACGCGACCATGGGAGCGGAAGTCACTATCGTAGAATTTTTAGATAGAATTGTTCCTGTAGAAGATGCTGAAGTTTCCAAGACATTGGAAAAGATCTACAAGAAAGCAGGCATGACCATCATGACTTCTTCGGAGGTGACGGCGGTAGATACTAAAGGAACAGGCTGCAAAGTAACAGTGAAAACCGCCAAAGGCGAAGAAACATTGGAATGTGATATCGTACTTTCTGCTGCCGGTGTTGTTTCTAACCTTGAGAATATTGGATTGGAAGACGTTGGGATTTTGGTAGATAAGGGCAAAATCAAAGTTGACGAGTATTATAAAACGAATATGCCTGGCTACTATGCCATAGGTGATGTGATTCCTGGGCCGGCTTTGGCTCACGTGGCTTCTGCGGAAGGCATTATCTGTGTGGAGAAGATCGCAGGTCAGAATCCTGAGCCTTTGGATTACGGCAATATTCCAGGCTGTACCTATTGCTCTCCGGAAATCGCCTCAGTGGGTATGACAGAAGCTAAAGCCAAGGAAGCTGGATACGAGTTGAGAATCGGTAAGTTTCCATTCTCCGCATCAGGCAAAGCTTCGGCAGCAGGAGCGAAAGACGGTTTTGTGAAACTGGTATTCGATAAAAAATACGGAGAATTACTGGGGGCTCACATGATCGGCTTCAATGTGACCGAGATGATCGCTGAGATCGTGGCTATCCGTAAGCTGGAAACCACTGGTCATGAACTGATCAAAACCGTGCATCCTCACCCCACCATGTCAGAAGCAATTATGGAGGCAGCTGCCGCGGCTTACGACGAGGTGATTCACCTTTGATCAAATTATTTTGAAAAAAAAAGACACAAGGCTTATAAGTATAGGTCTTGTGTTTTACATTTAGGGAAGAAATTTTTCAAACCATCGATTCTTGCAGGAAGAACAACTCATCGCCGGACTAAGGGCAAAAGATAGAAAAACCACTGAGTATTTGTATGACAAATACTCCAGAGCTCTTTATGCGGTGATTTCAAGAATTGTTTTTGACAAGGATATTGCAGAGGAGGTTTTTCATGATTCATTTGTGAAAATCACACGAAAAATTGAGCATTACGATGAGTCAAAAGGCCGTTTATACACTTGGATGGCCAATATTTGCCGTAATTCAGCCATTGATAAACTTCGGTCAAAAGAAATTTCGCAATCGGGTAAGACCAACACAATAGATGACTTCGTATATGGAATGGAAAGCCAATCAGGCACCCAGGAGCACATAGACGGGATCGGAGTGAAGGAACTGATGATCGATCTCAATGATGACCAAAAATTTATAGTAGAGTATATTTACTTCAAAGGATATACACATTCGGAGGTTTCGGAGGAATTCGAAATACCTCTTGGCACCGTCAAGTCTAGGGTGAGAGCGGCAATACAAGTGTTGAAAAAAAATGTAGCAAGAATCTAGTGGATATTCAATCTTACATATCGTCAGGTAAACTGGAGCTTTTCCTTTTGGGAGAGTTGACAGAGCGAGAGCGTGAGGAGGTATTGAGCCTGGCTAAGACGCATCCCGAGATTCAGCGGGAGCTGGATGAATTGGAGGAGACCATGTTCGCCTTCGATAATATGTCAGGTATTGCGCCTTCTCAAGAAGTGAAGGATAAGATTTTCTCTACCCTGGAAAATGACTTTATCCTAAAAGAAGCACCAAAATCCGCTGCTGCATTAGCAGACTCTAAAAAAGTAGTGCCGATCAGTAGCCCATGGAAGCCTTTTGCGATAGCCGCTTCTATTGCTGCCATAGTAGCTTCAGGAGCAGCATTCTATTATGCGGATAAGTATCAGGAAAAAAACGAGCAGTTTACCGCATTGCTTCAAGATCAGTCCGTAATGGCGGATAATCTGAACCAGGTGAAGCAGGAATACGAGCAAAAAGATTCTCAGCTAGACAGAATGATCGCCGGGGACTTCAAGCGTGTGGAGATGAGAGGAGAAGGGTTTGAGATGCAGAAAGATGCAAGAGTAGATGTGTTCTGGGATCAAAATGCCAGAGAGGTTTTCGTGGCGGTGAATAGGCTCAATGAGCTAAGTGAAGAATTTGATTATCAACTGTGGGCAATCGGAGACGAAGGACCGGTGGGTATTGGACTGGTGAATTCAGGTGAAAGACTGACACTTCAGCAGATGCAGGCAGTAGCCCAAGCAGGGGCTTTTGCCATTACCATTGAGCCCAAAGGAGGGTCTGAGTCACCGACGCTTGAGAAACTGGTGGTGCTTGGAGAAGTAGCATAATAATCATTTAAATCAAAGATCGCCTGTTCCGAAAAGGACGGGCTTTTTTCATTTTGGGGAAATAGAAGCATCTTTATGCAATCAACCTCTACCTATGGAACTACAACTCTCCACACCGGCCTTGCTTTTTTCAGCTATCACTTTGTTAATGCTGGCGTACACCAACCGATTTTTGGCTATTGCCAACCTTATTCGTGGTCTGCATAAAAAATTCCTTGAAACACCAAATGAAGGGATAATTGTAGAGCAACTTCATAATCTCAGAAGACGGCTCACACTTATCAAAAACATGCAGCTTTTTGGGGTTTTTAGTTTTTTATTATGCGTGGTTTGTATGTATATGCTGTTTCGTGGTATTACTGAGGCTGCCAATTGGGTTTTTGTGGGAAGTATGCTTTCCCTCCTGATTTCATTAGGGATATCACTGGTGGAAATACAAATATCCACCAAGGCCTTGAACCTGGAATTGGCCGATATGGAAGAGGTTTTCAGAAAGAGAAGCTCTGGACTTGACTTTATATTTAAAAAAGAATCGAAGAAAGATGAAGAATAACTTATTGTGGGCAGCAGCCCTGTTTTTGCTTTCCACGGCATGTGGGTCAAAAGAATCCGATAAACAGGAAATTGAATCAATCGAAATTGCTGAAGAGCAGGGGGAAAACTACATCCAGTTGAAATCTGTAGAGGAGGCCAGGGATTTTTATTCTTGGGCTTCGGATCGGATACCTATGGTTTCAGCACACAGAGGTGGCCCTTACCCAGGCTTTCCGGAAAATGCCATTGAGACTTTTGCCAACGTGGTAAAATATACTCCAACAATAATCGAGTTGGATGTAGCAATGACCAAAGATGGGGTATTGGTACTGATGCATGATGATAAATTGGATAGAACGACTACAGGAAGGGGATTGGTCAGTGAGACAACTTATGGAGAGATACAAGAGCTTTTCCTTAAGGACGAGGAAGGGAATGTTACTGAATTTAAAGTGCCAACTTTTGAAGATGCCTTGATCTGGTCAAAAGGGAAAACACTTTTGACAGTGGATATCAAGAGGTCAGTTCCATATGAAAAAATAATTGAAGCTGTCCGGGAAACGCAATCAGAAGCTCATGCGGCACTTATTACTTATTCCTTTGCTGCAGCCAAAAAACTACATAACATGGCTCCAGAACTGATGCTTTCTGTGACTATTAGGAATTTGGAGGAGATTGAGCGATTGGAGGATACGGGGATCCCATGGAACAGGGTAATTGCATTTACTGGCGTATCTGAAAGACCGCAGGAATTTAACAAAGCTCTCCATGATAAAGGTGTTTTTGCCATATTGGGCGTGTTAGGTAATCTGGACAAAAGTGCAGTGGCAAGAGGTGATGAACTTTATGCCAGTTTCGTGCAAAAAGGTGCGGACATTTTGGCCACTGATAGACCAATTGAAGCTGCTGCGGCGATCAAGACTTTGGCTCCTTCGAAAAGCTCCAAATCCAAGTATTTCAACTAATGATTATCGATTTAAGAAGTGATACGGTCACAAGACCGACTACTGGAATGAAGGAAGCGATGTTTTCCGCTCCTGTTGGGGATGATGTGTTTGGGGAAGATCCTACTGTGAATGACCTGGAGGAAAAAGCCGCTAAGCTCTTTGGTATGGAAGGGGCTCTCTTTTGTCCTTCGGGTACGATGACTAATCAGATTGCCATCCGTCTTCACACCCGTATCCAATCGGAGGTGATTTGCCATAAGTATTCCCATGTTTACCTCTATGAGGGAGGAGGAATCATGTCCAATTCCTTGGCTTCTGTCAAGTTATTGGATGGGGATCTGGGTAAGATTTCTGCGGAACAAGTCAAAGCCGCAATCAATCCGGATGATGTGCATGCCCCGGAGACTACGTTGGTCTCCCTGGAAAACACGATGAATAAAGGAGGAGGGAGTATTTATACCCTTGACGAAGTCAAGCCGATCCGAAAGATCTGTGATGAAAACGGGCTGAAACTGCATTTGGATGGTGCAAGACTTTTTAATGCGTTGGTAGAATCAGGTGAAAATCCGACAGACTGGGGGAGTCAGTTTGATACCATCTCTATTTGCCTGAGCAAAGGACTGGGATGTCCGGTGGGTTCTTTGCTTTTGGGGACAAAATCAGACATCAAGCGGGCTCGAAAAGTGCGAAAAGTCTGGGGTGGAGGAATGAGGCAGGCAGGTTTCTTGGCTGCGGCAGGGATCTATGCCTTGGATAATCATGTGGAGCGATTGTCAGAGGATCATGCAAGAGCTAGCGCATTGGGAGAGATGTTGTTGAAGTTGTCATTTGTTTCTGAAGTTTTTCCTGTTGCCACCAACATTGTGATTGCAAGACTGGATGGTGTTTTACCGGAGGTGTTTTTGAAACAACTTGCTGAAAAGGATGTCAAGGCTGTGAAATTCGGCCCTGACTTAGTGAGATTTGTGACGCATCTGGATTTTAGGGATGAGGAGTTGGAGGAATTGGGAAGAAGATTGGTCAGTATGTAGATGTAGGCTTTAGTTTCACTTTCGGCATTTATATGTTGAAATAGTAGTATTACGCAGCATATACTTATTTTTAATTAAGTGAAAAGACGAGTAGAAGTAGCTCTATTTCCCTATAGTATGACACTTCTTGAGACTGCTATCCAACTTGGCTTTTCTCACATTGTCAACTACTTGATTGATAATACTCTAGCGTGAAAAAACAAATTATAGCCTTGATTTTTATTCTTGCACTTATAGCAATTCCAGTTGCTTTACTTTTGGGAAACTACCTGATTAGCCGTCATTATGATAAAACATATGCTGGGATTGATCAAGGTGCTTTAACGGCCACTTATAGTATTGAAGAGATTTTTGTTCCAGGCAATAAATTTGAATATCATTTTGCTTCTTCCCAGGAGGTTGAAGGAGAGCATGATAGCCATATTTTTTATAACTCGCTCTATAAGTATGCTATTCTCCAAACCGAAGAATATAGGCCTTCGGACAATGGATCATCCGCAGACAACATCTTCAGACATTTTTTACGTATAGATGCCACAGGAAAAGTAATAGCTGATCAGGAAGAAAGAGACAGTCTGATTTCTGATGCTGTCCTTTTAAAAAATGAGCTGGAACCATTTCAAAAATGGTCAGATGCTTCGCAGAAGATCTATTTGAAGCATTTTGGTAAAAGAAAATTTTATTTTGAATGCCTCAATCCCTTTTCCGGCTTTGGTAATCCTACCGGTGGAAAACCATGTTACATCTGGGATGGGGACGGGTATTACAATATATCGTTTAAAAATGAGGTACTGAAAGTTAAACTTCCCTGTGAAACCAGTGCGGTATTCTCATCCGCTGATCATGAGTATAGAACAGGCTTATATTACTATGAGCTTCCCGATGATGACTTAGCCTTCTTGATTTATGCTAAAATGTACGAGCCGCACAAGCTTTATATGATCAAGAAAAAGAGCTAGCCCTTTGGGTCTGCGAGCTGTTAGGATTGATGAGTATGTTGACTTCACTATAATTTTCACTTGTTGTAGATTGCGGATTTTCAGGTGATTTGTGATTCTTGAAAAGTTTGGGCCGGTTTAGGATTGCATCCGATAGGCTTTTAATGAATATGTATATCCGCTTTTCAGCCAGTAAAACAATAAAAGCATCATAGGATTCGGAAAACACTAGCGTCAAGGCCACTTCGGTCACCCGTCTTCGGTCTTCCGTCCAGTAAAGCAAAGAGAATAAGGTTACTGGCATCATTGCGGATAATCACATTAATGAATTACTGAAAATGATCTGACACCTTTCGTCCTAAAAATTGAAAGGTCTTCCCTGCCTTATTTTTTGTCTAGTATCTTGCAGTCTAGAATTTTCTCAGGCAAAATGAACAACACTCCCCTTGCAGAACGTATGCGTCCCACCCGATTGGAAGACCTGATCGGACAGGAACATTTATCTTCGTCCAAGTCATTTTTGTTTAAAGCGATAAAATCTGGTAATGTGCCCTCCTTGATACTCTGGGGTCCTCCAGGCGTAGGAAAAACCACAATAGCAAATATTATTGCAAATGAGATTAAAGCACCTTTCTATACACTCTCGGCAATCAGCTCCGGAGTGAAAGATATCCGTGAAGTCATTGAAAAAGCAAAATTTCAACAGGGTGTTGTTCTTTTTATCGATGAAATCCACCGCTTCAATAAATCCCAACAGGATGCCCTCCTTGGAGCTGTGGAAAAGGGAGTAATCCGCTTGATCGGAGCCACTACTGAAAACCCTTCTTTTGAGGTGAACGCGGCATTGCTATCCAGGTGCCAGGTATTTACCCTCAATTCGTTGGGCAGAGCCGAATTGGAGGCGATGATTCAGCAGGCTTTGGAAAAGGATGTGGATTTGAAAAAGCATACAGTAGAATTAAAGGAAACGGATGCTTTGTTACGGATTTCCGGGGGGGATGGGAGAAAATTGCTGAATCTGCTGGAGATTGTAATCGACGGGATCAATGAGGATCCTTGCGTCATTACTGATGAAAGAGTAATGCAGATTGCTCAGCAGAAGGTTGCGTTATATGATAAATCCGGAGAGCAGCATTACGATATTATTTCTGCCTTTATCAAATCAATTCGGGGTTCTGATCCCAATGCGGCGGTATATTGGCTGGCACGGATGATAGAAGGAGGAGAAGATGTGAAATTCATCGCCAGACGGTTGGTGATTTTGGCTTCGGAAGACATAGGTAATGCCAATCCCAATGCCCTGCTTTTGGCTACTAACTGCTTTGATGCGGTGAAACTGATCGGCTATCCTGAGTCGAGAATCATACTTTCGCAGTGTGTGACTTACCTTGCCAGCTCGCCTAAAAGTAATGCTTCCTACATGGCAATTAATCAGGCCCAGGCTTTGGTGAGGGAAAAAGGAGATCTTTCTGTTCCGCTCCATTTACGAAACGCACCAACGAAATTGATGAAGGATTTGAATTATGGAAAAGCTTATAAATATTCCCATGATTTCCCCGGAAACTTTGTGACGCAGGAATTTTTACCAGATGAAATCAAGGGGATGAAATTGTATGATCCTGGGGAAAATGCCAGGGAAAATGAGCTCAGAAGATATTTGAGTTCCAAGTGGAATGGGAAATACGGCTATTGAGAAAATCTCTAATCTCAAATTTGAATTTTAAAAACCTTCCAACTTTCTCGCTTTCCAACATTTAATCCCATAAACCTACAAACCCCATAAAAATTATAGAGAATTGTTTTGCGAATCAGATTTTTCATATATTTGTCATACTAACTATTGGTATGACACAGGAGCAATATTCTAAGTATTCATTTCTATTGGATCGGACGGCCCGTAAAGTGAAGCAATATGCTCAGCAGCAGTTCAAATCAGGAGATTTTGATGTGACTGTAGACCAGTGGTTGGTGCTGAAAAATCTGTCTGAAAATGATTTGTTGAGCCAGACGGAACTAGCGAATTTGGTCTTTAAGGATCATCCTACGCTTACGCGTATTATCGATTTGCTTTGCAAAAAGGGGTACGTAGAGCGGGTTCCACATCCTCAGGATAGGAGGAGCTTTCAGTTGCATTTGACAGAAGCAGGTGTGTCCAAGGTCGTTTCTTTGCGTCCGGAGATTCATCAGATTAGAGAGAAAGCGTGGGAAAATCTGAGCACCCATGATTTCGAAGAGTTTAAGCGTATTCTTAATACGATTTATCAGAATCTCAATGGAGAATCGCTTGATCAATAGTCAATTATTAATAAAAGAGAGTTTACAACCGGGAAATCCCCCAAATATTCATCCATCATGATCCATACAGACCTTTGTATTATCGGAGCCGGGCCAGTAGGCCTATTTGCAGTATTCGAAGCTGGTTTGCTGAAAATGCGCTGTCATCTTATTGATGCCCTGCCTCAGGTGGGTGGTCAGCTTTCGGAGATTTATCCGCAAAAGCCTATTTATGACATTCCAGGATATCCAGAGGTGAATGCCCAGGATTTGGTGGATAATCTGATGGAGCAGGCGAAACCATTTTCTCCTACCTTCACACTAGGCGAGCGGGTAGATCACTTGGATAAGCAAGAAGATGGATCATTTATTGTAACCACCAACGACAAGACTAAAGTCCATGCTCAGGTGATTGTCATTGCCGGCGGTTTGGGTTGTTTTGAGCCTAGAAAACCAGTAGTGGAGAATCTGGAGCTTTTTGAAGGCAAGGGAGTGACCTATATGGTGAAAAACCCTGAGACATTCCGGGATAAAAATGTGGTGTTAGCAGGCGGTGGTGACTCAGCCTTGGACTGGACTATTTTCCTATCAAAAGTTGCAAAAAGAGTGACTTTGGTACATAGAAATGAGACTTTCCGTGGAGCACCAGATTCAGCTGCCAAAGTGTTTGACTTGGCCAATAACGGTAAGATTGATTTGATCCTTTCTGCCAATTTGAAGGAATTGGGTGGTAACGGCAAGTTGGATTCCGTGACGTTCGTGGATAAATCCAAAATCGACATAAAACTCGAAGCAGATTACTTGATCCCATTGTTTGGATTGAGCCCAAAACTTGGTCCGATAGCCGACTGGGGTCTGAGTATTGATAAAAATGCGATAGAAGTGGATACCCGTGATTATTCTACTGGAGTGGAGCGGATCTATGCGATCGGGGATATCAATACCTATCCTGGCAAATTGAAGCTTATCCTTTGTGGATTCCATGAAGCGGCGATCATGATGCACTCTGCGTTCAAATATGTGTATCCAGATCAGAAATTGAGCTTCAAATACACGACCGTTAATGGCGTAAATTCATTTTAATCTTATTTTTGCGGCATGATTAATTTCACTGTAGAAGATCAAGAGGGAAACCGTCAAGAGTGTGAAGCCCCGGATGATATGGGGTTCAATCTGATGGAAATCCTCAAAGCATACGAATATCCGGTTTTGGCTACCTGCGGAGGAATGGCTCTGTGTGGAACCTGCCACATCGAAGTATTGGAAGGGAAAGATGAACTAGGCGAAGCCACAGATCCTGAATTGGATCAGTTGGAGACTATGCCAGAATACTTTCCTACTTCACGACTTGCCTGTCAAATCCGTATTGGAGATGTACTCGAAGGAGCGGTACTTAAGCTCCGGGGAGAGGATCAATAAGCGATTACTGATTCACAGCTGTCCTGCTTCTCCAGAAGCTGGATTTTTGGAAATCAGTATGCCAATCGTAAATATACTTAAAGCCACTCAGCAATGGGTGGCTTTACTTTTTTTAGCCGCAACGGTCACGAAGGTAGGGTAAAGGTTGCAGTTGGGATCAGTCTAAAAAGTTGGGGATTCATCCGACAGCGTACTGTGAAAATCTGTATGAATCAGCTTTTGATTTCCCCAATACCCTGTTTCATTTCCCTAGAATGAAGAACCTGTTTTTTGTGCAATGTGACTGTGCTCCTTGTACAACCTATACGATAGGCAACTGCCCTATGTCCAATACATTTTGTTGGGCTGATCACAACTACCTTTACACTACTGATCGTGCCGTTGGCACTCTGAAAACCATATAATATATCCTTGACCCAGAATTGCATTCTGGGCATTTACAGGCCTTGCCTTTGGCAAGGGAAATCCTTTTGCCGGAAATGAGTTGATTTAAGCCTTTGTGCCAAAGGCACAACAGGTAACCGCCCTGAATACAGCAAAGCGAAATTCAGGGTTGGGAAATCTAAATGAATTCGCCAAGAGTGCCAACGGCACGATCGGTAAATCCTGGGTCACTCCTACAGGTGGGGATTCCTATAGCTCTGGTAAAAAACTATGGTGGCTACGGGGTCCAACACAAGTTAACTACATCATCAAGCATCACGATCCCTCCCCAGATATTCAGACTGATCCTATAGTTGTTCTGCTTCTGCTTAAGGTGGACTTTTGAAAAGCATTTTACCGGCCTTAAAAAAACTTAAAGCTTGTCAGTGCTGGGTGGTTTTTAGTATTTTAGAAAATGATAAAATACCTATTTACTGTAGTATTATTGTTTTTTGGAGCCAAGTCTTTTGCTTGCGACTGTGCTTTTAATGAGCCTGTTCACGGTTTTAGTACTGAGGAATTTGTGGGACATATTAAAATCACAAAAGTTTATCCAAATGAAGGTAAAAGTTCAGTGTATAAGGCTGATATAGAATTGCTTGAGCTTTTCAAAGGTTCAAAAATCAACTCGATTTTCGTGAGAGGCAGGTCTGATGGGAAAATCGGGACTTCCTGTGATGTTTTTTATCCCGAAGGATCTGAATTAGTAGTAACAGCATCACGAAACTCTTCCGGTCAACTAGTGTTTGGAATGTGTTCCTTTATTATTGATCTAAATGCTGAAGGCAGAAGTAACCAGATAAATTTAGATGTGATTCGAACTATAAGTAAATGGGATAATACGTATTCCTCAAATCTCGAATATTTTATTTCTTCAGAGTTTGCAGATTTATTGGAGAGTAAAAAAGGCCTTCAGTTAAAAGAGAAATTTGCACTGTTTGAAGTTAAGTTTAATGATGAGCAATTACCGATAGAAGTTAATATGATCAAAGGATTTGATGATTCAGTAGATGCGGAAATAGTAGAAACCCTTTCAAATTGCACATATAAACTAAGGACTTTTGGAGCCGACAAACCAAGTTCGGATTCTATAAAAATTGTAGTCCCTGTTTATTTCTATCCTGAGGAGAGAGGTAACAGGAGTTTTGTGAGCACTTATGCATTATAAGAAAATTTATGTCTAGTATTAATTCATGGTTTTTCAATGTGTATCTTGCTAATAGTGAACATACTTATTACTCATGAAAACCCTCACCTTCCTTTTCTTCCTCCTTCTCAGCTCCACTGCTTTTTGCCAAAAACCATTAAATTCCAAGGTGCAGTCCCAAGAGATTATTGACTTGATCAATTCCTATTCCAAAGCTAGGGAAACGAAGGATACGGTTCTGCTAAAGGAAATTCTGGTTGAAGATATTGACCAGTTGGTGTCTTCCGGCGAATGGCGAAAAGGTACTGAGGCAGCCGTCCAAGGAATGATGGAAAGCTCTTCAGCAAATCCCGGTGACCGAACCTTGAAGGTGGAATCCATACGTTTTTTGAATCCAGATGCTGCGATTGTAGATGCACGCTATGAGATCAAAGATGCCTCGGGAACTATCCGAAAGATGTGGAGTACATTTGTGGTTGTGACAGAAACTGAGCAGTGGAAAATCTCCGCGATACGGAATATGCTCCCGGCAGGAAACTAGTCAATTATCCACTCATTGAAGTTCTCTTTAGTTACTACAGCCCATTTTGCTGAAGGGTACCCCTTTGCAAATGCAGCTGGAATTTTAGATTTAGAAGTGGCCCATTTGCATTCAATTGCTTGTATTTCCTGCTTACTGTTGATTTCCAGTAAGTCAATTTCTTGCCCATCATAGGTCCTCCAAAAGAAGTATTGAGGGTTGTATCCTTTGGAACTGTTGTACTTCATCCGTTCCACGATTATCCATTGCTCCCATAGTGCCCCCACATCATTTCTGAAGTTTAAAGGACTAAAATTGTTAATCAATGCATTTCGAATTCCATTGTCATAGAAATACCATTTTCTTGACTTAGACACTTCTTTTCTAAGATTCTGACTAAATCCTCCCATAGGAAAAATTATAAATACTTTTGAGAGTAAATCTAGGTAACGATCTACGGTTTCTTTATTGATCTGAAGGCTGTTTCCCAGTTCTACGGTACTCACTTGGCTTCCAACTTGGAAAGCAAGTAGTTTCAACAAGCGAAGCAAAACATCAGCGCCTTTGATCATTGTCAGCGCTAAAATATCCTTAAGCAGATAGGAATTGACCAAAGACTTCAAGTATTCTTCCTTCTCCTCAAGGGAGGGGAGATGGATTAATTCTGGATATCCTCCATAAATAAGTCTATTTGGTAGTTGATTAAGGGAATCTAATCTGTTTTCTGTTTGTGTTAATTCTGTTTGAGCGAGTGGTAAAAGAAGATATTCTAATTGCCTTCCTACCAGAGGTTCACCGGCATCATTTACCAAATCCAAGCTACTACTGCCAGTAGCAATGATAGTGATCCCTTTTACAGAATCTATCATTAGCTTTAGGATTTTGCCGATGTTGGGAATTGCCTGAGCATCGTCAATGATGATCAGTTTTTTACCTCCAATTAACTGCGTGTAGTTCGCTACAGTCCTGTTTTGTAAATATTCGGAAACCTGGATATCCTCTCCCAAAAGCATTAATGTATCTTTCTCATGCTTCTGCCGGATGTTTTCAATTATAGTGGTTTTACCTGTTCTTCTACTGCCATATAGCATCAGTACCTTTTGTTTTCCAATTTGGTTAGTGAGCCTTTTCTCTATGAATCTTGGGATTTCCATTGGTTTAAGTGTTAATTAGGCTGGTTGACCAGCGCAATTTACATTAATTAGGCGGTTTGTACTAAGTTGACGGGATTTTTCAATTTATCCACCAGAAACTATGCGTCTTTTTCCTATGCCCTATTTATCTCCTTTCGGATTTTAAAATAGAAATTCATGGAAAAGAGACTTATTCGTATACAGAAATAGCCATCTTATTTTTTGGTCAATTTCACCCTGAAATTTATTTCTCAACTGTCATCCCCCAAACAACACTTTTACTTAACCCAGCATTGTATGAAATAATAAATTAATTCTCCCGCATGACTGTTTGCCAGGTTGATAGTTGACCAAGACAAAATTGATCTTGAAGCAGTCGGAAAAACTGGTATAAAGCAATTTGTATCTGTCTAATTTTTGGTAATTGTTTGATAATTAACTAATTTTTGAAAGTCTGTCATTTCCGGGAGCCAAAAAACAATTTATTTGCTGGCGTCTCGGGAAAGGCTGATGCTCTCATTTATATTTAAACCCTTTAACCTAAAAAAATCATGAATTTTAAGAAATTATCATTGCTCTGCTGTGTCTTAATGGTAGCAGGCATGACAGCTTATGCACAAAGTGACATCACCGGAAAATGGAAAACTACTTTAGCTGGCCCTCAAGGTGAAATGGAATTAACGTTCAACTATAAAGTCGATAATGGAACGTTGACAGGTACTATAGCAAGCCAAATGGGTGAGATTCCCTTGGAAAATGGAAAAGTAGAAGCGAATAAGTTCAGCTACGACTTTGCTGTTCAAGATATGACCATTTCACACACGGGTGAGCTTATTTCTGAGGATGAGCTTAAAGTCGTATCTCAGCGGGGGGAAATGAAGCTTACCCGGGTAAAGGAGTAAAAAGTTATTATTTCCAGCACTCTATTTTAGCGGATAACCTGCTGAAATAGAGTGGTTTTTTTTAATAGTCTGGTACAATCAGAAAAGGTTTACATAGACTATAGATTAGTCTTTTGGCCAGTTTTATCTATTTTAGGCTCTTTATTCCAATATTTTGATGGCAAATAAAAAAGCTAAAGCTCTACTCAATTGGAGTGGAGGAAAAGATTCCGCACTTACCCTTTATAAATTACAGCAGTCAGAGGAGTATGAGGTAAAATGTTTGCTGACCAGTATCAGTCAGAAATACCAGCGTATTTCAATGCATGGGGTTCGTACGGAATTGTTGGATAGGCAGGCAGAAAGTGTAGGGATTCCATTGGTGAAAATGGAAATCCCGGATATGCCATCCATGGAAATCTATGAGAAAACTATGCGTAATACACTTAGCAGCTTGAAGAAAGAAGGCATAACTGCATCAATTTTTGGCGATATCTTTCTGGAAGATTTGAGAACTTACCGTGAGAATAAACTGGCAGAGTTAGATTTACTAGGTGTTTTTCCGCTGTGGAAGCAATCCACTGACCATCTCATCCGGGAGTTCTTAGACTTGGGTTTTAAAACAGTCACTACCTGCGTAAATGAGAAATATTTGGATAAAAGTTTTGTGGGTAGAGTAATTGACGAAGATTTTCTGAAAGACCTGCCATCAGGTGTAGATCCCTGCGGTGAAAATGGTGAGTTCCACACCTTTGTTTTTGATGGGCCTATGTTTACCAAGCCTGTTGATTTTGAAAAGGGGGAAGTCGTCCTGCGAAAATATGAAGCGCCAAAAAGCAAAGATGAGACTGATCAGTGCTTCTCTAAGGAGAAAGAAGATCCTTCTACTTATGGATTCTGGTATTGTGATCTGATTCCGGTATAACAGGCTTATTTTTCTATGTCCCCCATTCTCACGCCCAAGGTGAGTTCTAAGGAGATTTCCTGACCGATTTCCTCTTCAATTTCTTGTCTGATTTCTTTAAAATCCTGTTCATCCAGGGCTTTCTCAGAAAGAATAGTGACTGACAACTTCAGTGGTTGCATCCGTAGAACCTTTACCTCCCGAAGCAGTCCATGAGGAATCTCCTTTCCACTGAGGTCTTGGATTATTTTGTTTTCCTTCACGATCTCATTGAAGCTCAGTCCCAGCGGAAGGGCGATAGCCAAGAGAATGCCCAAACTGATCAGCAATCCTCTTTTTGCCAGACGGAATGGGCTAAAGCCAAGAATAAGAAATGTCAGGGCGGCGGCCATTACGATTCCTGCCAGATTTGTTCCCAGCAAAAGCATCGCTCCCCAAAACACACTCCAGTCTGCCCATCCCATGCCGATTCCGGCAACGGCAAGTGGAGGGACTAAGGCCACGGAGATAGCTACTCCAGCCAGCGTTTTGGAGATTTCTTCTTTCGAATAGGCATAAGCACCTGCAATTCCTGAAGCTACTGCTATTCCCAAGTCTAACAGATTTGGCCGTATTCTGGCGGTAATTTGATTGTTCAGCACTTCAAGAGGTGTAATCCAGGTAATCAGAATTGAGAATATCAATCCAAGGATAATTCCCCACAAAATCGTTAGCATACTATTTCGTACCAGCATACTGTCTTGCCTTAGCGCGCCCATTGCCAGAGAAATAATCGGCCCCATCAAGGGAGCAAGGATCATAGCCCCAATTACAACCGGAGCGGAATCACCAAATAGTCCAAAGGTAGCAATCATGGTGGACAGAGCCATCAGCACCAAGTAGCTCGAACTCGTCCGTGAATTCTGTCGGAGCATGGAGAACAGTTCCTTGAATTCTTCGGTAGTGGCATGGCGTACCCATGGCAGGTAAGAATGCAGAAGCTCTGTTTTCAATTTTCCTGAAGGCAGAGATTTAATATTGATTTCTGTGGGGCCTTCTTTTTCCGCACTGCCCATGATAGATGAACCAGGAAGTACGTTGAGTTTTTCATCCACCAGATTAATAAGTAGCTCATTCGCTTTTCCCTCTTCGCCATCTATGGCATGTTCCATGGCTTCTGAAGATGAAATCATTGCTTCATTTGTGGATAGATAGCCTACGAAACTGGGGAGAACCCCACCTTTCATTGGAATAAACATATGCTGGAAGCCAAATTGAATCAGTGATAGTAGACTTTTTGGTGCTAATATCAAGAGATGCACCCGGCCATCGTCAAGACCGGATTCTTGGATAACCCGGCGGAAAATCAGATTGCTTTCGCAATGAGCTACGGCCAAAATCCCCATTGCGGCGGTTTTAATCGTTAGTTCTTCGCCGTTTTTGTTCTTGTATGTGATTGTATATGCTTTTAGTTTTACCCTGCGGAATAGATTGATCAGCTGTGAAAATCTGGTTCTGATTCCTTCTATGAAACCGGTCGATCCGTTTGAATAGAGTATGCTGAGGGAGGTGCCTACAACCAATGAATTGAAAGCCATTTGTTCATTCACCTGCATGAGATCCATTTTGGGTATGTCTTCAGCTTCTTGAATCTCCTCCCAAGCTTTTTCAAAACTAGAGCTGATACCAAGACCCTTTTTACCATTCACCATTTTGGGGTGTGGAAGGATCCCCACATTTATATCGCTCCCTTTTATTTTTTCAAGTAGTTCTTTAAGCTGTGAATCCGGTAAAGAACATGCTAGCCAATGCCCGGGCGAATAGTCCGGTAGAGAAAGTTCAGTAAGCGAAACATGCTCATGGGGCTTCGGATCAAGTCTTCCCAAAAGCTCTTCCAGTTTTTCCTGTTCCGTTTCCGGGTCATATACAAAAGTAATTTGCTTCATGCTAGGTTTTTAAAATAACCAAAGGTTGTGGGTCACGTCACTGGCACAATTCTAGGAAATAAGTTCCATTACTGGGAAGTTGATGGGCGTCAGAAGTTATTCCATACGCTCACTCATTTCTCTCAATCTTTCTATGCAGTGATCCAAGGATCTGTAATGGTGATATATTCCTTTCCAGATATTACCTTTTCCAACTGTTTTTAGTTCGGGTTGTTTATCGAGTCCTCCGGAATACCAATCACCATGATCATGGTCTATAAGGTAAGTGTCAGTGTATTTCCATAGTTTTTCAAACTTACCATAATAATCACGAGAGTCTTCTGGATAAAGCTCAGCCATCAGCAGCAACGCATTCATTCCTTCTGCCTGCGCCCACCAGTTTTTGGTGTCATGAGTCACACGATAACCATTCTTAAAATAGTACCCTTCATCATAAAATCCGCCTACTGATTCATCCCAACCATTTCTCAATGCATGGTCTATCATTTTTTTGGCAACCTTGTGTGTGATACTGTCATTTTTCCTGCCTAAAGCCTCTGAGGCTTCTATCATCAAAAAACCTGTCTCCACATCGTGGCCAAAAGATACATGATCTAAGCCGTGATGTGCCAAAATAACCTCTTCTGTGGAATCTACAAAAGTTATGGGCTGCCAGTCTGGCTTTAGAAAAAGCGTCAAATACCCTTTGTCAGTCACGATTTGGTCCCGTATCAACAGCAGCATTTCTTCCAACCTCTTCTTTACAATTGGATCCGACCAGACTTGGTATAGTTCCGTGAAAGCTTCCAGCAAATGGATAGAACTGTTCTGGTCTTTGTAGCCTAGGTCGGAAGTTGATGGGGTGTTTTCAGCTCTGGAAATGGGGGAGCCGTCCGGCTCTAAATGCTGATAATATCCTCCATTGATAGAATCATGGGCATGGGTTTCCAGCCAGTAAAATGCTTCCTTTGCTAACTTGAGAGCAGATTCATCCTTCGATGCATCGTAATATGCTGCTAGCGCAAAGATCCCAAACGCATTTCCATAGGCAGTCTTCATAGGATTACCGATCTGGTTTCCCTGCTTATCTACCAGCCAATGAAATCCACCGTATTCATAATCCCACATTTTGTCGCGTAGAAACATAAAGCCGTGTTCCGCTCCACGTTTATAGTAATCGACTTCTGGATACTTTAGGGAAGCTTT
>CBFGUY010000018.1:0-42004 GCA_965651895.1 uncultured Algoriphagus sp.
GAAGGATTATTTCCCTTCTACACCTAATAGAGAAACTTGAATACAGTTAACCACAAAGCTTCACAACACACCGAATCGAAAGTTACTTCTATGTAATAGTGAACGGCATGAAATCCTATTAATTTCTAAAGACAGTATTAAATTAAAATTATAGATAAACCAGTGTATGACTACTCTATGATCAAATAAGTATTGATTTTTGACTGATCTTAAATTGGTTTAGTATTGGTCATGATATGATTGTAATCAATCATAATTATAGCATTTTTTAATTAAGACTATGTGGGAAGTCTTATTGAGCAGGGGAGGATTTTGTAGTTTTTGCTATGGAATAAACAATGGGATCATCAAGGAGGTTCTTGCTCATCTGGGCTCCTGAGATAGTTTAGGGAAAATTACTTTCCTATCAACTTCTCGAGTCTGTTCATCATTTCATCCTTCTCCTTTAGCATGCGCTCATATAAAGCGATTTTTTCTTCGTGGTGAAGGATAAGCATGACACAGTTTGAAAGGGGGGGCTATCCCTCTCTCTGATACCATCGAAAACTTACATACCCAAAAGCCATGATGACCCAGAAAATAGTCATTAAAGACAGATTGTAAATGCTTATGGCTATCATACCAATTACAGCAATCACCAAGGCAATAGCTGGGAAATAGGGAGATTCAGATAGGTCGTACCAGTTTGGATGATTTCGGGAGAAGCCTTTGCCAAGACGGTTTTGAGATCGGGAAACGAATATTGAAAGTTCCCGACAGAATGCTGATAAACCATCTAATTAAAGTGGGGATTTATTTAGAATAATGCAATAATTAATGGTGTATCTTGTGGAATTAGAAATACTTAAGGAAGAATCTTCAAATTACTTAAGAGGAAGGTTTGGCTGATTTGATCAGGTTTTTATAATGAAGTGCTTTAGGGAAATCGGGTTTCAATTCTAACGCTTTTTCTAAACAAGTTAATGCTTCTTTGAATGATGAAATACTACAAAGAACCACTGCTTTTTCTGTCTGCATTTTATAATCTTTTGGGTACATCTGAAGGATGAAATTGAATTGCTCCATGCATTTGTTTACCTCTCCAGATGCGAGGAAATTTAAACCTAAAAATTGTCGATATTCTTTGTTGTCCGGCATCAGTGCCAAAGCTGTTTTGAATGCTTTTTCGGCCAATCCATGATTACGAAGTTCATATTCACATTTGCCAATTAGAAACCAGTGTTCTGGATTGTCCCTGTTTTCCATCTGAGAAAGATATTCAAGAGCAATCTCAAATTCCTGAACCAACATATATGTTTTGGCCAGTTCTAATAGGAATTCCGGTACAGCCTTTAGTTTGATAGCTTGTTTCCAAAAACGAATAGCCTCAGGATACTTTTTTTGGTGAGTTGCCAGTTTTGCAAGGCTGATATAGGCACTCGTATAGTTTGGGTCTAAGTTGATTGCTTCCTGATAATAGTTTTCAGCTTTTGCCAAATCGCCTTTCATAGCATAGCTATTCCCAGTATTTAGATAGTAAACTGGTTTTTTTTCGATTTTAACAGCCTGATTAAAATATTGAATAGCCGTTTCAAAGTCTTGCTTTTGATGGTAAAGAAGTCCCAGATTGTTAAGGGATGTTGCATTTTTCGGGTTCTTTTCGAGAGCCTTATGATAACTTTCTTTCGCTTTTTCCAGCTCTCCGTTCATAAAGAATTGGACAGCTTGGTTATTAAAGTCTTTAGATTGATCCGTATTCATTTTTCAGAAAATTTCGTCTTTTATATCCCGCGCTAAGCCTACTGCCATATCGACAACATCCAGATCGGGATAAATCACCTCTAGGTCATCAAAGGATATAGCAAATGGCTCCCCTTCTTGGTAGTGAATAGGGAAAACAATTCCAAATTGTATATCTGGCCCCCATTCGTACGAAGCCAGATTGTGTCGCCAAGTTTCAGAAACCGAGAGAAATCCTACACCAAGGCTTGCCCTGGCAAAGGCATTTATCCCGAATACAAACTTAGGATTGACAGTAATTCTACCACTGGCATCTATAGTCAGGCCTGTTCGCGGGCTCCAGTTGACATCTACAGAAGCCAAAGCTTGGCCGTCTAAGCCAAGAGAACCTTCAAGTTCTATTCCTCCTGTTAAGCTTGCTATTCCGGCGCTTACTCCCAAACTCAGATCTCCTCTTAAAGTCAACCCTGCATCAGCCGGAATGACAAATTCACCATGACCATTCAGCGTGGTTTCTTCTTCACGGGCAGGGTTGTAGGTGATTTCTGCCGACATATTTTGTAAAGCTCCGGGACCAAAACCAGCTGTAAAATCTAGGCCTCCTCCTATTTGGGCAACGAGTCCAATACTTCTAGGCCCTAGTGGAATTGCAAATATTGGGATTTCGATGGTCGGAACACGGAATAGATTTCTATTGATTTCTCTTCTGCCAAAAACCTCGTATTCATCGGAAGAAAGCCGGGCAGTTACCTCCAATTCACCATTTGGTAGGAATTGGACCTCCGCTGTGGCTGCCAGCCAAGGGGTGATTTGTAGTGTAAGACTTCCTCCTCCAAAAACCAGAATTTCATCTGTAGGATCCCCTGTTGGTTGACCTTCTTCACCGATTGACCTATTGGTGGCTGTTACATTTATTCTACCGGAGAGCATGCCACGGCTGTAAGCTGCATTCCCCTCTATCGTCAATGCGCCATCCTCGTAGGTCACTGTAAGTGTTGAATTGATTCCAGGGATATCCGGCTGGGCTGTGCCTGAAACAAATACATGATACTCTTCTTCTCCGTTTTGTTTGGAGACTCTTGCTTCTACGCTACCTCCTGAAATGCCCGGAACCTCACTGCTGAGGTTAAAACTACCACCAATGGAGAAGCCATTTTCGCCGTATTCGATAGACATTCTGCCTTCTTCAATGCCCGGAATATCCAATTCAGCTATCCCCTCAGCCGAGAAAAGGTTTTCGCTATAGGTGGCTGTGATTGTCGCACTTTTTACTCCCCTGATTTTACCTTCAGGAATTCCGATAGTACCACCTATTGTCCAGATTTCATTTTTGTATTCTACTCTGATTTCTGCTGGATCGAAAAGCTCTGAATCAAAATTAAATGCTCCTTCCAGCTCGAATCCTCCAGCTGTAGATGCCGCCGCACCAATATGACCTTCGCCGACGCCTTGGATTCCGAAGTTGACAAGGCCTTCTAAACCTATTCCTTCGGTGCCAGCAAAGATTTCAAGAGAAGAGTTATGGAATTCAAATGGACTTGGGAAGGAAAAATCTGAGCCACTAAATATCTTGGAGATTCTAACTCCTTCTTGGTTTATAGTGATTAGTATTTGAGCATTTCCAATGAATGGTACAGTTGGAGCTATAGTACCACTAGCGACTAATCCTATGTCATCATTAAGTTCTACGCTTGTAAGTAGTATGGGACTGAGGGATTTAAATTCTAAAGCTCTTTGGAGTGCGGATTCAGTACTACTTCGAGAAATCACTCCCCCATATGCGACTCCATCTTTACGAATCAAATCAAATGCTAAATCAGTTTTTTCTTCAATCAACCCATTAGCACCAGGAAATGCGGTTACTCTTATACTTCCGTTTCCTCCTTCTTCTTCGCTCCCTTGAGTAGTTGACTGATATCGCACGGAATTTATTATCATACGTGCTCCACCCCTTCTTCCTATAAACAATCCAGCTGATTCTAATCCATCCTTTCCACCACTATTTCTTGCGGCTTCATCCCAAGGAACTCTAATTGGTAATCCTCCCAGCGAATTGGTATAAATCATAAGTTCTTCAGGACTTCCTCGAAGACCAGCTTGCTCAACTTGCGATTCAGTTAGAAATCTTAACCCTCTTAACTGTCGACCTTGCTTTATTCGATCCAAAGACCAGTTTTGATTTGCATTAGCTCCGGAAGGAAGCCGCATTCCAGATCCGCGAGAAACTCCTTCAGTTAGAGTTATAGTATAGGACTCTTTAACGGTTTCATGGCTTGGGGGTGTAATTAGGTGCTCAGCTGAACCATTAAGCAAAGTTCTGATTCGACTATTTATTTCATTGTTAATTAATGAACCAGAGGATCGGTTTGCAGAAGACTCCAACATCCAAAGATTTTGTGTGTCAGTCTCATTTCCACCTAATTGCAATTCTCTTTTATGGTCAACATCATGTGGGGTAAATGCTCCGCTAGCATTCCAATATGGTCTTGTAAGCCTTCTCTTAATATCATTTTCTGATCCAAAAATCACCCCTGATTCACCTCTTCTTGATGCAGCAGCTCCACCATCTCCTTTTAATGTTAAATAATAAATAGGGTTGTTATTGAACAAAAGGGATGGCGCATTTTCTTGATGAATTTTATCTTCAAATTCTGTTGTAAATCCTGAGCCTGACATGGCATCAGTTTCCCAAGAGTTGATATGAGTGCCAGATCTTACCGTTTTGCTAAATGATTCCCCCCTACCAGGACCATAAGAGACTTTGAAATTTGGTACTCCAATTGTAGGTAGAGTTGCTGTTGCGTTTGAAGTATTTATTGAATAAGTTTTGGCAGGACGACCTGTTGTGAAGCTGAATTCATCACTTTTTTCAATTTCCTCAGTTAATTCATCTCCCTCCTCTCTTTGGATCATTGGTTGCACTTCCGCTCCTCCCTGCTGCACCGTATGCGTCAACTCATGCGCTAAAAGATGTTTGCCTTCCGAAGTTTCCGGCTGGTATTTTCCTTCGTTAAAGTAAATATCACTTCCATGGGTAAATGCCTGCGCTCCGATGGCACTGCTCATTTGGGCGGCATTGGCATCTGAATGAACTCTCACTCCGCTAAAGTCTGCACCGATTTTACTGCCCATTTCGGATTGCACAGGGGCGGGAAGGTTTTGTCCCCCACCTTTGGAACTTGAAATCTGCGCAGAAATAGAGGGTGAGGCTGTCATGTTGCCATCTGGGGAGAGTTGAATGCTCTCTTCCTCAAGCCTTTGTAAAAAGTTGGGGTTTTCAGGGAAAAGTTGTACCGTTTCATCCTCCTCTTCCATGGCACTCAGCTGCAAAAAGTGGCCACTGGCAGAAATAGGCATCATCTGAAGAGACTCTTCTTCTTCAGGTTGCATTTGAAAAGTATCCAAACTGGCAGGGCTCATGACTAAAGCAGGTTCTGAATGTGCCGGTGCCATCGTTACATGGTTGGCGACAGACTCGGCTTCCTGCTCGTATTTATCCCCTGGCCTACCGATTTTTAAGCTTGGCTGAATGCTAAGCGATGCCGGGCCATTATGAAATGGCGAAGGCAAAGGCTTACGTTCAGCTACTGCGCCCATATTACTTTTTTGTTTCAGTTTTCATAGGAGAGGCTGCCGCCAAAGGTGTCATGGGCTCCTGTTCCTCTTCCACTGGAGTCATTTTCACTTCAGGCTTTTTCTCTTCTTTTTCATCCAGGATGATGACCTCCTCTTTCTCAGGCTCCTGATCTGCTTTTTTTCTGACTTTCTTCCTCATATTGTTCTCCCCATTTTGTGATATTCTCTTCTGATTCCTTCGCGCACATCTCCCAGCATGACCTGGTTGCTTCCTTTGTCCAAAGCTTTGAGCAAACTGTGCTGGATTACCTGTACAATCGAGCCACCGGACAGTTCATAGCTTTTTGCCAATTCCTGGAAATTAATCCGCTTGTCCAGCTCGACTTTTTCCGGAAATCCTTTCTGCCAAAGTTTTTTCCGCTCCTCGGGTTGTGGCATTGGGAAAAATACCGAGGCCTGAAAACGCCTCATAAATGCCTCGTCCATATTGCTTTTGAGGTTGGTGGCCAAAATCACCAAGCCATCGTAATCTTCGATCCGCTGCAGCAGATAGGAAACTTCCTGATTTGCATAGCGATCATGGGAATCAGAAACCGATGTTCTTTTCCCAAAAAGCGCATCTGCCTCATCAAAAAACAGAATCCAGCCTTTGCGCTCCGCCCTGTCAAAAATCTTTGCCAGGTTCTTTTCGGTTTCCCCGATATATTTTGAGACAATTCTGGACAGATCAATTCTGTAAACATCCAGCCCCAATTTTTTGCCGAGTAGGGTGGTCGTTAGAGTTTTGCCGGTGCCAGGAGGGCCATAAAATAACGCTTTGAAGCCTGGTTTTAGCTTCTTATTCATTCCCCAAGTGTGCAGTAATTGGTCTTTGTGTTTCAGCCAGATTTCAATTTCCCGCAGTTCCTCTTCGGTATGTGAATTGAGCACTAAATCATCCCATTCCATCTCGGTCTGGAGAAGTTGGGCTGGGAAATTGGCGCTGAAATCAGGTTTGCGAACAGTCCCGCTGGTGATTTCTTGGAGCGTATCCCTGTTGATAATCAAAGTGCCGTTCAGATAGGGCTCATCGATATCGGTATCACTGAGTTGCAGGTGACCTTCTTTAAAAAGTCTGGAATTCTTATCGAATAGGTTCAAATACTGAAATCTCTTTTCCAGATTGCTGCCGGCAAGAATAAACAGTACTGTCTCACCGGTAGGAATAAAGCCATTGTGGTTTTTGCCTTTCCGGCCACCGAATTCTGTGAAAATCTGCTGGGTCAACTGGTTTTTCCCCATAAACATATCCAGCATCTGGGGCTTGATGTGTGGGACAGCTGACAAAATCAAAAGAAATCGCTCGGCTGCCGTAAGGTCTAATTTTTTAGTAAAGAGTGCATAAGCTCCATAAGGCTCCATGAATTCTGGAGCAGGAAGTTCCAGTACATCCCGTACTTGGTTTCCGGGGTTGGCATTCATAGCCGATCGTGCTTTCAAAATACTTTGAAGCCAATCCAACTCCTGCTGTATGGTGGTTGCATTATGTTTCGTTGCCATTACCATTCCACTGATATTGTTTCTTCCATCCAGGGCAATTTGATAATACCTATACTCCATGGAAGTCTGTCCAGAAGTATGTCAAAAGCCATTCGCTGAATGTGTAATTGATAGCCTTTATGCACTTTTTTTAGAATTCCTTCTCTGGCGAAAAACCCTTCGGATACGATCTTTCCTGACTTGCTTTTTAAGGCCGTCCACTGAGTGGCCATGCTTTCCAAAAGAAGGTTTGTTTCTTTGAGAATTTCCCGATCTAGTTCTCCCGTGAAATCAATAGTTTCTGCAGGTTCCAAACCGCATAAAATTTTATTCAGAAGCAAGTCCGGTTCTTCCCATTCCAATTGCTCGGGCATCATGGACTGGAGAACGATAACAGCTGTGGATTTTGCAGGATCTGAAACGAATTTTCCGTTTTTCACTAATCCCAGATTTGTGAAAAATCTGGGTAAAAATGCAGCAGTCAGCACCAATCCTGCATTGTGGATAACTGTTTTTTCATCTTCTTTAAAATTGAGATGTTTTAATGCGGATTTATCTTGATTTTGCTGATCAACGAGAAGATTTTCAGTTGTGAATAAGTTTTTTTTGTTCGAAGTTATCTGAACTATTGATGCATAGACTTTATCCCAAAAATCTACCAAATCCGTTTCTAAAGGGATTTTTCTTTGTTTATAAATTTTTTGAAGTTCCCGGTGAAAATGTTGTTTTTCTTCTTTTGTATAGCTTGATCGCTGCTGGGATGTTATCCACATTAATTTGATTAAAAATTCAGCAAATATTAAGGTGTTTTTGAGGTTTTTTTCTGACAGAAGCTTAAATCCTTCAGTAAGGAAGGATTTGAATTCACCTTTTTTGCCGTAGCCAGCAAAGACTAAAAATGCTACCAGTGTTTTTTGGATTTCTTCTTTAGTGATGGATTTAGTTTTAGTGTAAACAAAAAGAATTTGGGATATGGCTGAGAGGTCTGATTCAGCACCAAAGTCAACTTCTAATTTTCCAAGAACTTGGTTCTTGTTCTTTGGTTGGACTAACTGGGCGATTCTTTTAGAAGTGGCCCAGGAAATGGGATTTTTAGCTAACCAAGTCTTTAGCCGATCTGGATTTTGATCTAAAATCCTGCGGAAGATTTGAGCCACCGAGAATCCAATTTTGGCACTTGCAAACCAAGGCAGCGATCCTTTTTGCAGAAAGTAAATCAAAACTTCCCAATCAGATTCCAGAGACTCTTTTCCGTTCTTTTGTGCTGAGCCTGGGTCTTTGATTTTATCTGTGTTCAGGTAGCTTTGCTCCACATAGATTTTTCTCAGCTGCTCTTCCAGCGCATTTCGTAATCGCTGTTGCATCAGGTCCACAGGTAGATCCTTTGGGATTCTGCCTAGATCCAAGTCTAGTTTTTCAATGCGGATGGGATTTCCCGCTTGATCATATTCATCCATCACTTGCTCCATGACAGGTATCAGATGTTGGTAATAGATTTCCTGAAGGCTTTTTTGCCCAGCAAGAGCAGCTGTTTTGTTCCCAAATTCAGCAGCTAAAATCTGTGTATGGATCAAGTGACTGCCCATTATTTGCCTAGTAGTTTGTCGATCAATTTCGCTTTGGTGTCAGAAGTGGCTACTTCTATTGACTTCTCTTCCGAGATTTTTAGCAGCGTGTCTTTTTTAAAGATTTCCAGATCTTTTCTGCTGATGGAGGAATCAGTGGTGGAGGCTTTGAAAGTTTCTACCAATAGGTTTTTATCAGCGCCAGGGAGATAGGCTACATTCTTTGCATCCAGGTATTTTCTCAATTCTTCCTCTGGTAGTTTTGCTGCATCGACTGTGATGGATTCCCTTCTTCTTGCACCGCAATTATAGGCTTGATATTCTTCTATATAATTGGCGTACTCTCCGGGATTAACATTAGAGGTGTCTGCCCCAACACTTTCCAAGATCATTTTTAGAAATCCTGGATTATTTGCCAAGGATTCACGAAGCTCAGTGGATGTAAACCCAGCAGTGGACCGTATGCTTTCCAAGAGATCATTTATTACATCCGGTAAATTTCCAGATGAATTGCTCAGCCGTCGATCCTTAGCGACCATGCGGATAAAGCCTTCATCCCAAGTGGAAATAATCGCAGTAGAATAGCATTCTCTAGCTGGAATGGCACTAGGTGCCATCGTGATGTTGACCACCTCTTGGCTACAAACCTTTATTTCCTGATTTTCAAATCCTTTCTGTTCAAATAGCAATGTTTGATTTGGTGAAGGAAACTGAATTTCATAAGTACCATTATCACTGGTGTAAGTGTCTATTTCAGTGTCTTTGATGGAAACTCTAACTTGATACATAGACGAACCATCTACAGTGGTAACTCTACCCCTTACACCCATAGAAGTACAATCCGGAGTGATTATGCCACCACAATTCTTGGCCTGATGATCCAAAATTGCCTGCTCGGATTGCTCCCAACTTAGATCCGTATTAGGAAGCCCTAGACATTCTAGGAGTTTCAACCGGGACTCATTTTCTTCCAAAACCCCGGATCGTAATTCCTCAAGTGTAAAGCCATTCGTTTTTCTGAGACTCTTTAGCAACTGATCAAAAGGATCTGTTTGGGACTCCTTATCGTATTTTATATGCCTATCATCAAGTGTTTGCCTTACGAATTCTAATCCCCAGCATTTCAAGACATCTAGAGGATAGCATCCCTGTTCGCCTCGAACCCAGATAGTGACTTTTCCCTGATCACTTTCCCTGCTCACTTTATCTCTCAAAATGTATTGGAAGGAATCAATTCCAGTAAAGCCGGATGCTGAAGTATATCTGAAACTGTTGCTTTCTGGGTCTTTTTCCACTTTGCCATTTTGTTCCGAGCTTTCACCCACCTGGATTACTTCATATTCACGTCCATTGGTCAAGAAATCATTGAGTGTGATATCAATTCTGGTGGTTTTCTCTGTAAATGCGATCGCATAATCCGGCCTTGCAAATGGAGGCAATACGATGCTGTTTTCATCGCAAGGTTCTATGCAAGGCGTGCATTCGCAGCAATAATAAGGTAGGCTGAAGTCACCGATAATACGTTTTTGCTTGGGATCATGAAGTAGGAAAAATGTTCCGTTTTTGTACACTCCGGCTTCATGGGTCAGGCCATTGTGTTTTTTCAGATAATTGGCAAACTGATTGGACTGGATCAGGACTTTTATTCTGGATTGATAACTGACGTAAACCCGCTGGAGTTTGGCAAAGAAAAGAAGATCCAAAATCTGATAAAGGAAAGGGGAAATCCTGGCCAGAATCCCGTTGATAAATTCAAGTTCCTTCTCATTCCCATCTTTCACTTTTATTTCCTGAAGAAGCTTTTGCTCAATGAGTACAAAATCTATCAAAAGCTGCAAAAGTTGTTTGTATGCAGTTTGGAAAGCAAGCCAATTGAGGTCTTTTAGACATTCTGGAAGTGCCTTTGCCATTGACAATAGCATTTCTAACGTCTCAGAAGCTTTGATATAGAATTCGTCCTTGGTGAAATCGTCCTCTCCTCCCTCTTGTTTTGCGTATTCAGTCACATAATCAAAAAGATCCTTGAGATCCTGAATGAACCCGGCGACAATCCTTCGTTGGAAAGCATATTCTTCCTGCAAGTCATTCCAGCCGCAATCCTCCAGATACTCAGTTTCCTCACTTTCTCCCAAGTGAAGGACTTCCACATGTATAGGTAAATTAAACTGGAGGATCAGTTTTTTGATTTGGTTCACCGCTGCGTCCAACTCTTTGCTTAGATGTCCCTCGATTCTTAGAAAAGGATATTCCTCAATGTCATAGAACAAGGGCGTTTCCAAAGTAGATTTCGCTTCAGTTACTTCCTCATCTGACTGATTGTCGTAAGACTGAATACCGGCCCGGTAAGTGGAGTGCATCTGGAAATTTCCTGGATCCACCCAGTTTTCTTCCAATGAAAACCAATTGGAAACTGCACTTTTCGACTTGATTTCGTAATAATAGGGGATGGCCCGGTCAGCTAATTTTCCAAGTTTTTCTCCAGATGGAGTGATTTTGATAGGGAATTTTTCGCTTTCTTCTTTATGGAAAATTCCTGTTTCCAGCTTCTCAATCAGCATGACCATTCTGCGATGGCGCTGAATACAGGTTTCTGCCAATAGTTTCTGGAGATTGTAAATCGGCGGCTGCACAAAGCCATGCCTATATTTCAAAAATTGGGCTTGGGTTTCTGAATTAGTCCTAGCCCTTCCCAACATCAGGTGAAGCGGAAAAAGGGAGCTATCAGTAACGCAATTGTACCAAAGATCCATGGCGGATTTTCTGAACTCGCTGTAGGCTTTGACCAGTTCTTTAGCAAAATCCCAGAGGTATTGAACCCCTTGTATATCGCTTGGGTTTTCCTCTGCCAATGCCATGATTTCAGAGATTTTATTTTGAATATTCCCTGATTCTAGAGGATTTGCGAAGCTGTAGCTTTTGTTCAAAATCGGCTCAAAAAGCTTGTAAGAAAGATTCAAGGCCTCAAAAAACTCCTTGCTGAGGGTTAAGGCAATGAACTTTTGGTAGTGCTTGACAAAAGCGCCAAATTCATTTGACTCAGGATTTCCAGGATAGAAAAGCGGTTTTTGGACAGAGAATTCCGGCAAATCCAAAATATTTGGAAAGGGGGATTTGACATTGGAGGATTCTGTCAGAATCTTGTCGAGATCAGCTCCGCTTACTACCAATCGCCTAAGTGTCAAAAGCCGGTCCTGACCACGATCATCGCAGGCATTTCCGAGACAGGATTTGAGGTCTTTGTCAAAAATCTCTATAAAAATCAGTACATATTTATCATTGAGGAAGTTGGCCGGATTAGTTAGTTTTTTAACGTCAGTATTGTCTGTAGGAACCTCTGTGAGCAATTCAAAAAGGCTCGCTACGTAGTCTTCGTTTTTGAAAGGCTTGTAATCTACCCCTTCAGGAAGGGAATAGGGTCTGTAATGCGTGGCTTTGAAATTACCTGCTTGGATCAAAAAACCCTCAGAAGTAATCCCCAAACCTTTGGTGATCTGCAATCCCTGCGGATAGGGCTGCACCTGCATGCCGCAGACGATTCCCATACCGATAAGCTTCGATCGGGTGAGCCTTCCCTGCTGATCTAAATAGGCTGCGAGTTGGTTGAGCTGGGTGCTGGTGAGCACTTGGCTTCCTTCAAAAATCGGATAAGTTGAAATGATCTGGCTCATAATCGTAGTTTTTAAAATTCTCCCAATGATGAAGAGTTGAGAATAATGGAGTTTTCCAAGTTGTCATCCTCGTCGCAATCGTGTAGTGTGCCGACAGGGTAGACATTTCGGATTTGTGCCAAGGCTTCAATCAGCCCTGTAAGTGATTCTGAGAGCTTTTTGGGCTCTTTCTTGACCTTTAGCGATTCCAATAGCCATATTTTCCAGGCCAATTCCAGCGCTGTCATATGCTTTGGGTGAATCCAGCAAATCGTCAAAAAGGCATGCGCTGGAGTCTCCCGCTTGATTTTTTTCTCTAGAAACTTTCTGAAGTCGGTGCTGGTAAATCTTCCTGCCCAATAGGGTAGAATCACATGCGCCATGCAAGTATAGGGATCATCCAAAGTGCAGACGCATTCATCTTCCGCATGCGGATCCAGTAAACGATCCTCAATCGTTTCAGTAACCGATCCACCCATTCCATCCGGAACTTTGAATTTTCCCTTCACCTTCGGACGAAGCAGGATGTGCTCTATCAGATGTGTGCCTTCATGGCTGAAAAATTCCCTGACGAAAAACTGCTGAACTTTCTGAATGGCGATTTTTTCTGCTCCTCCAGCTATTCGGAATTGATCTCCGGACACCGAGAGAACCTCAAATTGTCGGGCCAAAATCACCATTCCGCCAGGCTGTTCTTCTGTATTTTCTGGATCTTCGATCAGATCTTTTCTTGGTTCGGATTTGGTCACCAAAACGGTGTTTCCGTCAAATTCCTTTACTTCATGAATGGTGTAGTAAATCAGGTGTTCGGTTTCTCCCAAGAGAAATTGAACCTCAAAATCTTCGAAATTTTCAAATAGGGAAGCATGAAGACCCGCTAGGATAATTTCATGCTTTGGTAGATCGAGCCCGATTATTTCAAAAGCTCTTTCGAAGTGAATTTGATCTCCTTTTTGAGGAAATGGAGCAGCTTTTAGGTCTATAAAGGGGCCCTTCGCACTTGCTTCTGAAATAGTCAGTTCTAGTGGATCGAATCCACCTTGGACTAGCCAGGCATCACCCCAATCTCCATTTTGTATGGCCGTGGCCAAAGGAACATTGAAATCAGCATCAAAGCTTTTTGCCAAAACACCACCCCGGATGGGATCCGTCAAGGAGAATTTATAAGGAGAAACATAAGGAGCTGGATCAGGAACATAAGCCCCATCAATCACTCCAGCGGTGCAAATCTGCCAAATGAGTTCTTCCAAATGCTCTTCTGCCAGTTCCTGGAGTTCCGTTTCCGAAGGATCTCCAGAAACTTCCACTTCCAGGCTTCCCTCCAAAAGTTGATTTCCCTCACCAAATGGCGCATCAAAAAGGGCGTATTCCAGCAAATATTTTGGAGGTTCCGGAGCTAAACTGACTGTGATAGTCGCCTGCCAAAATGCATCTAAGGCCAAGCTTAGATTCTTTCGGTTGGCCAAGGGATTGCTTAAAAATTCATTCCTCAGAATGGCCCAAAGCTCGGTTAAAGCCAATTCGGCATCTCCACCAGGAGTATCGTCCCCAAAATCTACTTTGGTGCTTTTTCCGACTAAGTTGCCTTCCCAAAGCAATTCAAAATAGAAGCCTGCATCTCCTAAGCTGATCTGGAAATTCTCAAGATTTGAACCAAGCAGCAAAGCTATTTCTAATCCTGATGCAGCTTGCTCTTTGGAGTGAAAATCTGCCGAAAGTTCAAATACCAAGGTGTCCAACTCATTTTTGACCTGCACTTTCCAAGTATCTCCAACTTCTGAGATTTCAAAAGCAGGCGAGAAACGAAGCCAAGCAATTGGTTTTTTCCTGATTCCCATCAGTCCTTGGATCCGGTTTTCCAGCCCAGAGAGGTTCTCCTGATGCCAAAAGTTGCCGGCGATTTTATAATCGAAGCCCTTGCCTCGTTCGGAAGAGATTTTAGGATAGTTGTTGAGAAAAGCCAGTTTATCTTCTATCAATCTGGTCTGTCCTTCGGTAGGATTGAGGCGCAAAGCCAAAAGCCCATAATCTGTAAACTGCTCCGCAAATCTGCCCAGCAAATGATCTAAAAATCGATTTCTTCTGACGTAAAAATCCTCCTTACTTTCGGTGATTTCTTCGACAGAATCTTTCAGGCTAATAAGATCTTTCCACAGTGGATTACCATCCGGAACCAAGCCTTCAAGACTCTTGGAGAAATATGTGGCACCAATCAGTGGATTTCCAAAAGCATCTTTTCCCTCATTGATGGAGAATAGATGACGCAGATTTGCCAGCTGACTTAGGTAATTTACCAATAGCTGTTCAAACACCATCAGGAAGGCTTTCAGCTGTTTTACCTGGGCTGAATCCGGTCGTCCTTGGGATTTTGGAAGCATTCCTGCCTCAGTGATTCCATAGACCAGAGGGAAATCATTTTGGATGGATTCATAATCATCAGGGTTTTTGAAATTTCCCCGAGGTAAGTCAAAATCCAGGGTTGGATAGTAGATTTTTTGCTTTCGTTCTAAAGCTCTGTACTGGGCTAAAAGATCTTCTACCTTTTCCCGATTAGCCCGAAAAGGAAGCTCTTCTTTATAATATGTGATTTTCGAAAGTTCGGTATTCAGCCTAGGCACATAGAACTTATCCACAGCCAGTTCCAGACACCAACGAACACTTTTTGAGGCGATTGCACCCGATTCGTTGTCTTGGGGTTTGTTGGCGATTTGTATGCTTTTCACCGCCTCCACGCCTTCAATATCCATGATAATGTGGATAAGATCAGTGACGTGAATGCTGGATTTTCTATCGGCTTTCGCCAGATCTTCCCCATCTATAAAGCCATGTTTCAGCAGCGGGCCTTCAAAAAGTTCCTCAGTTGGAATGCATTGAGTTTCTTCCCAATTGCCCAGATACACCTTGTCATCGTCCATCAAAACAGGGGAAGGGAAGTTTGGTGTTAGGAGTATTTCACAAAGGGCAGCGTTTTTTGGATCTGTCTTTAGTTCTAAGATTTCATAGATGCCCACATTTCCACCAGAGCCAATAATACTGACTTTGGACTTGGCTTTTGGGTAAGCTTCTTTTGGGATTTCTATCCATATTTTGGCTGGGTTTTGCTGGATTTTTGAGATGGGAAGCGCTTCATCCTTGCAGCGATTCAGCATTTCTTCCAGATTGTAAAAGTTCACCTGTGGCGATAGAAATGCACTGATCGCCTGAAAAATCAAGGCCTCGGTCTCATTAATTGGGGCATTAGGCGAAAGCTCAATATCTGCGCATACGAGTATTTCCTCCACCCGCAAGGCATGGAAATTTACAAAGTCCTCGCACAAGTTTCTATGGGCATGCAAACTCGCCTTTGCAGCATCAAGAATTTGGTTGATTTTGGCGACTTTGGCCAGATAAAGTGTCAGAATTCCCTCAGGACTGGAATAAACAAACTGGTTGACCTGAGTTGTCAGTGCCGCCAAACCATCTAGTGTTTCCAATCCTTCTGCCACGAGTTTGGTTCCTTTGATCTCTATCAGGTTACTTGGGCTCAGGTCAAAATCCATAGTGATGTTATCCGGAACATTTTGGAATTGGATCTCGATGGAATGGATGTTTTTTCGGATCGAAACAGGATCAGTCCAATCTACTAATGATGAATCCCATCTTGGAAATTCCACTTGGATGTTTATCACCACTCCGGCTATATCCGGATGCTCGTCCACTTCGATCTCCATGCTAAGCTTATTTTCATTGAGATCGCCTAGGTTTTCCGTCGTGTCAAATTCCAGCAAAACATCGTAGAGAATGCCCAGTTTTAAGGCTTCTTCTGTGGTCGGGTGGGGTTTGTAAGCTAGTTTTTTCTCCTTTCTATCAGGAAAAAATTTAATCTCATTTGAGTCACGGATGATGATCCAAGCATTTTTAATTCCAGCTCTGGGACATATCAAATCTTTTTCATCCACCACTTCCACATCCATCAAGAGCTTGCGGTAATCATTAATCGTGACCGGAGTGCTGGGAAGAATCTGTGAAGCTTTGAAAAATTGATTGCTCAGACTCCCGCTTTCATCAGCCAAAAGATCCTGAACAGGAAAGTTGCTTCGATATCCCAGATCTGTGATGGCATAGCAAAGCACTTCCAAAATGGTGATTCCCGGGTCATGGCTGTTGTAATCCGTCCAGATTTTACCGGAAATCCGTTGGATATAGCTGATGGCTTCTGAGCGTAACAGCTCATAATCCATGCTTTTTTGGATGGGTTTAGCTTTCGATATGGTGATTGATTTTTCCATTGTCATAATCAAAATTCTTCATCCAAATCCTCTTCCACTACTGATGCGATGCTCGCAGCAGGTTTGATTTCATTGTCTTCACACAAGCAATCCTCGGTTTCCAAAACTTCGATCAGATGATCCCCATAAGTGCCCAAAGTCCCCACAGATCCCAAAACTGAAACCCCACGACTGCCTTTTGCCGCCTCTACCCGGGTACGGGAAAGGAGTTCTCCCGAAACTGGGTTGATCACCAAATGATACAGTTCAAAGCAGGTCAGGTAATCCACATAATCGAGTTTTTCTACAAAATGAAGAACCACAGAACTGTGAAGTGATTCGCTGAAAGTCCAGTTGAAATCAGCTTCAAAGGCCCAAGGGGAAAGAAATGCTTTGAGGTCGTCTTCCAGCTTTCTGGCGAAAAAGTTTTTATCTGCCCAAGAATGAAATTTCACATTGGTTTTCACCTGTATTTCCTCATAAACCGGATTGACTACATGCAGATACACGGCGGGAGGATAAATGGCTCTGATGGACTTCCGGATTGCTTCAATCTGGGCCACACTTGCTTTCGGTCTCAATGGATCCACAGCGTTTTTGTTCTGCACATTGGAAATGATCACCAGCGTCACATTTCTTGGTGCCAAAGCTTTGTATTTGGTCAGATCCCCATCGTATGAGGTATGGTTCAGACATTTGACTTGGTAAACTTCCGGAAACTGTTCCAAAACCAAATGCTCGTAATCCCAAAGGGTGATCGCCCGTTGCTTATGTCGAAGGCGTTCGCTGATCCGTTGGTAAAAGTCTTGGGAGGATTCCTCCGTTTTCCCTCCAAAAGAAGCGAATGGCTGTTGGATTTTGTTGATGGCACTATTGCCGATTTTCAGTTTGGAAATAGTTTCCGCAGAAATAGATTTCGCTATTCGTAGAGGGTCATTTTCATTTGACTCGTAGTCCGCTTTCACTGCCTGCGCCAAAACCGCGATAAAATCAGGAATGGCATCTGAGTCGGAACTCACCGAGGCTCTGATCCAAGTCAGGGAATCCGGAAGAATGGTATGGGAGGTATCGGCGGCTCTAGGCATGGCAAATGCCAAAAGCCCACTTTGGATCAAGCCATTGGTCTCATCTGTCAGTAATGAATATTGATCGAATTCCTTCCATTGATTACCGGTTAAATAGCTCCATCTGACATTTGGGACGGGTTTTTCAGGATTTGCTGTGCCGTCAAGAACCTGAATCAGAAGCTGGATGTTCTGGGCTTTTTGATGATCGCTCAAGCCTATTATCAGCTCGCCCTCATTCTCATATTCTGCCAAAAGTGGAAAGGCATTTTCACCTTTGATTTTCGCTTCACCAAATACTCCGATGTGGAAGAATCCTTCCAGTTCCTTTCCGGAAATGTCCAAGGTTTCTTCTGAGCTGTAATCCAGACTGATAGACTGAAGCTCTGGGGTGTAAGGTTCTTTAGGAAGATCTCCTCCCCCTTCCGGAACCAATGCCTCTTTGGCGAAAATCAATGGGTAGTCTTTGTGTCCGAAATCCGGAGAATTGAGTTTCAGGCGTATAAATCCCCGATTGCTGGAAGGTGACCATTCGCTGAAATCCTCCAGTTTTGGATTGGCTTTGATTTCTGTCCAATGCGCACCATTCAGAGAAATGGTTTTGCTTGGGTTTAGTAATGCATCATTATTTCCTGCAAATAGTGACTTGTTAGTACCGATAGACTTCCATTCTTTTTTATCCAAAAAATCCACGGATGCTCCGAAGCTCTGGTTTTTTCTTTCCGGCGGATTATCGTAGTTGCCATAATGATCAGAAAAGCCCTTTGGGTCTTCTGGAAGGCCATGCCACTTGAGATTTAGATCGACTGATTTGGGGCTTTTACCAAAAGCTTCTTTGCTGCCAATGTAAAAGTTGGATCCTTTTACAGGCCTGAATCCAAATGGTTTGATGTTTTTCCCGATGGGTAAAATGCTTTGGTCATTTTGGAGAACAAGATTTTTTACCCCTTCTACTTCTATCGTAAACGAGGCTTTTTTTATTAGACAATCCTTCAAAATCTCATATCCATAACTTTGGGTGGTATTGGCCAGATTCACCTTCATCACTGGTGAGGTCGTCCTGAATTTTTGCATCAAGACTTCTTCTGAATAGTTGGTCACCGCGGGATCCTCAGGTAAAAGCTGGCAATTTAGTGTCAGTTCTATCCCGTCAGAACCATTTTTAAGCAGGTGTTTTGTCTGTCTAAACGTATATTCCAAATCGTGATATTTGTCTTCGCCCATCCCTCTTATGTCCTTGACTTGGGCTACAGAAGTGAATTTCCCTCCTGAAAGTGAATTTCTTCTGTTCAGTATATTCTTGGCGGTGATTTCACCGATATCATATCCTTTGAAAGGCCTGTGATCACCTTTCTCAGGGTCATCCAAAACCGGCCCGACCATGGGTTCGATCCCTGCTATATCATCCCATGTTGAGGCATTGTTTAAAAAGTCAAGAATTTTACTTTCCAAGTCACCTTCCTCATTTTCCCAGCCTATGGTGGCTGGAATCCATTCCTCTTCACCGCTGAACCAAATAGAGAAAGTTGCATCGAGCGGGAGCAATTTCAGCTGGTCAAGAAGGCCTTCCTGCTCTTCTATAGTAAGCCTGAGGGATATTTTTCTCCTTCCTTCACCCATCAAAAGAATGGGAGATGCCACTGCAAATCCAATGGTGGCTAATTCCCTATCCTGGTCTGGAAACAACCCAGAAGGCCGACCGAAACTTCTCCATTGCTTTTCTTCACTCAGTAATTCTCCGCCGATTCCATCCGCTGAGTTAGCAATTGGGGATTTATACAACCTGCCGTTTTGATCTTTGTACAGTGCCAAAAGAGAAGTGACTTCGGCTTTATTAAGAACGTTCTGGTTTTCGGTGTGGAAAAGTATTTCTTTTCCTAACTCATCTTTTCCTGCTTTGAAAGCAGTATTAGCTGGTAATAAATGTGCTTGAATATGCTTGGCCAGCTTCAGAATCAGATAGACCTGATCATTAACTGCCGGCTTTTCTTTCAACCTAAGCACATCTCTATAGTAAAAATCAAGATGTCTTTGAGTAAGCGTATTGATGTCTTCTTGGGCAAAGCTGAAAAGTTTCAAAAATGCCAGAAACAAGGCAAAATGAGGATTCGTCAACTGGTTTTCCTCGATTCTCTGATCAAAAAAACCGCTCCAGTCACCCGTCCAAGTATTGGAAGAGTTGATGAATTTTAACTCACTTGCTATTTTGACTGCAAAATCCTGCAGATCCTCCATCTTCCTTTCGTCCACGCGCACGTATTCCGGAAGCAGACTTTTCAAAAGTCGCTGTGCCCGGCTGCTGCCGTTTCCTGGGAGGGTGAGATCGTTGCAGTCTTTGCTCATAATTTCAAATCAGTTGCTTCAGTAAAGAGGTATGGATAAACCAGGTTTCTCCGGTTGTTGGTGGCGATAATCAGGTAGCTGACTATAACCTCAATTCGTCCTTCATTGTAATTAGGCCTCAAATCGATGTCCTCAGTTTTCACTCTTGGTTCATGATATAGAATCGCTTGTTTGATCCGGTTGGCTATCATATTGGCAGTGGTCACATTTAGTGCTTCGAAAAGGAGATCTTCCATGTTGGCACCAAAATCAGGACGCATGACCCGCTCACCCAAAGTCGTATTGAGCAAAATGACCAAGCTTTGCTGGATATCTTCCTCGTTTTCCGCAAGTCGGACTTGTTGACTTTCCAGACTAAAACTTACCGGAAAAGCCCATCCTCTGCCTAAAAATGATTTTTCTTCTTCCATGTCATCCTATGATTACAGTTGGTTCTCCTACAGCTGGTGACGCGCCACAAACACATGAATCACCTACTCTTAAGGCCGGCATTCCCCCGATCAATACAGTTGCGCTTCCAGCAATGAAAGGGCTGACTGTGGGCTGGTGTGCATTGGGAGGCAGGACACAGGAATGATTATCTCCCATCACGGCTGCTGGCATTCCTCCTATCAGGACAGTAGGGATTCCCGGACCGATAATCGATCCGCCGTGTGTACTTAAGTCTCCAAATCTTGCTGCTGCTGGCATAATCAATTGATTTGTACTAGTGATCCTGAAATGACTGTCTGACCTCCAGAGGAAACTTCCGCCCCGGCAGATCCTTCTGCTTTCAATTGTGCACTGGCTTTTAATTCTATACCTGTGCCTTCCATTTTGATATCACCACTGGCTTTGAGGATAATGTCCTTGGCACTTTCCAACGTGATTCCATCCGAGTTCATACTTATTTTATTACCATTTTCATCTTCCAAAAGAATGGCTCCATCCTCATCGGTGAATTGGAGTTTGTTCCCATTAGGAGTCTCGATGTCAATGGTTTTCTTTTCATCATTGAAAACCACTTTGAGTTTTTCCCGGGTTACAATTCCCTTTTCATGGTTGTCATCTGTGGCTTCAAATGGGGCAGGTTTGCTACTGCTGTGAAGCATTCCCAAAACCACCGGATCTCTGGGGTCTTCATTGATAAAAGCCACAATCACTTCATCTTCTAATTCCGGCCTGAAGTAAATTCCCCGTTCATTTCCGGCATCCGGCGAAGCATACCTTGCCCAGATGCCATCTTCCTCTAAACTGATCATGGGAAGTTTTACCTGAATCCTGTTTTCCCCATCAGGATCTCCTTCCAAAGCTGTCACAATTCCAATATGAAGTCCCTTTACAGCCGGCAATAAGCCAGCTGCTGGCACAGCTATGATGTCATCATATTCCTGAGAAAACCATTTCGGATCTAGACCCAAACCGAGATGGGTAAACCATTTTTGGTTTGGGGAAAACTCGTGATAGACAGAGCTAACAAAAGCTTTCCCATTAAAGCGGCTGCCAAAACCTTTGAGCTCAACCATATCGCCTGGCTTCACGGTGTTGTCACCTAGGAGTTTAACTCTTCCCTGTATTTTTGCCAATCGGCTTCTCAATAATCCGGCATCCGTCCAGGCCTGTAATTCTTCATCTGCTAAGAGACCACCATGCTGCATTTGGAAGGATTCCAACCCGATCACTGCTGCGAGGTCATCTCCACTGATATCCCCAGGTGAGATATTTCCCGGGTCAGCACCTTCTTTTTCGGAGATTTCCTGCTTTATAAAATCCCAACTCAGCCCTTTGGTGGCTGAGTATTGCTGCCTAGCATCCATGTCGGCTTCGAATTCCACCACATTATCACCGTATTGGAGTTCAAGGGTTGGGTCTGCGCTGGTTTGGGGCTTTTGGATGGAGACCGTTCCTGCTTCTGTGGTAATGATTTTTCCATTGGCATCTGCACGGCTCATCATGAAGTCCCAGTCAGTCGCATGATATTGCACGATCTCGGCATGTGTCAGACTGGTACTTTCTACATCAGCGGAGAGATCTGAATATTTTCCTATCAGCTCTTCCATCACATCGCTGTCCGAACTCTCAAAAAAGTACTTGTTCTTCCTTCCCACAGTCATTTTGATCACGGGATCCCGGAGCTCGAGTATGAGTCTGGATGCTTTTTCCGGATTGATTTCCAGCCCGTGTTTGATAATGATTCCTTCAAAAATGGTCTCTTCCAAATTGTGGTAGCCAGCATCAATTTTAAGTTTGATACCAGGTTTAAACAGCTCTCCTTCACTCAATTGAAACTGGCCAGTGGCGATATCACCATCAAAAAGTATCAATTTGGCCATGGGAATTTTGTTCACAGCTTTGCGCACCGCGATCATCGCCACTCCGACAGATGGTGGAACCTGCTCACCATTGGAGAAGATTTTGAAGGTGGCTAAGTCTTGCTGTGTTTCAGCTGATATGGGTACTAATGGCATACTATGATTTCGCTAAAGGTGGAAAAATGAGTTTCTGGCCTGGTGTAAGCTTTCTGAAATTTTTAAGGTTGTTTGCTTTGGCGACTTCCAGGTAATATTCCTGGGTTCCGTAGATTCTTTTGCACATGAGAAGCAGCGTGTCACCGGATTTCACCGTTCTTTCGTGGGTTAGATCCGGCGAATTTCTGGCAGTGGTCGCAGCCTGCTCCTGACGGGAAAGAGACTGGTCAAAATTGGCTGAGACAGTTGCCCTGATCGGTAACCCTGAGGCGTTGAAAAGCTTGTAATTGATAGTGGCTGCAGCCAAAACACCTCGAAATTGATATGCTCCCCAGTTGATTTGAAGATAATTTGGCTTGTGTGTGTCGGACTGGATGTTTTGAGTGATATCCAGGAATTTCCGGATGGCACCGTCCACATGTTTATCCTTGCTGATTATGTCTATGGCATTGACCTTATTCCCACTGATGCTTCCCAGATCGGGTTTGTCATCTCCCAAATAATCAAAGTTTGTCTCGCCGGGTTTGTCTGCGCTTGGAGGGGAAGCTGCACTGGCGTCAAAGAGAAATTCAAAAGAAACTGAATCGGACTCCAACGTTCTGAACTGGTATTGTTTTCCGTCGGCAGGCCCTTCCTCTGGAATCCACTTGGATTTGAATTCCTGGGAAAAGGTAGTAGGATTATACATCACCACATAGGTAGCAGTGGCCTCATTGTATTCCTCATCCTTGAAAGCTGTGATTTTCAGCTTTTCGAGGCCTCCTTTTTGGGAAAAAATATCGTTCAGTGACATGTTTTGTTTGGTTTACCTCTCGTTTTTTTCTTTGATAAGTCTGCTTAGTTCACGGATTCCATCCATGACCGCGCCAGTATCCGGTTGTTTGTTTCCCTTTCCTGTGGGCCTTGATTCTGCAGCGTCCACCGTGGTCCGAATGATAAGTTCTTTGATTTCTATGGGCATAGTTTTAGAGGGAAATGTCGTCTGGACTGATTCTTCGATAGTATTGATAAGCGAACTCTATGTTTTCGATCATCATGGTGTTTTCCATCGCATTAAAGCCTTCGATAGACCATTTTACTGGCCAGGCATTGACAAAATTCCAGGCTTGCAAAGGCAATTTTTCCGGGCTCAATAGAATGACCGTAATGTCCTGCGCTTCAAATTCAAACCCTTCCACGCTGTCTTTAAACCATTTTGCAATTTGGGAACTGATAGCCATCCCGCGTTTCAAGACCAGGTTGGGATAGGAGACCGGATTTGGCATGCGATGTTTGAAGCGGTTTTCACCACCTTCCGCATATTCTTCCACGCCGATTTCTACACTCAAGCCCGAGACTTCCTGAAATCCAAAATCTGGCATTGCGGGATATTTGAGTAGCAATCCCTCAAAGCGTACCAGGAAATGAAAACCAGTAGGTGGATAGAGTAAAGCCATTTGATTATGGAGTTTCTATTGCCAGGCCTTCATGGCAAAGCTCAATGCTTTCGACGGCTACTTCATTTCCGGTGGAATTTAGAGATGGGCCTTCCACTTTGCATGGCCAGGCTTCTTTGACTTTCCAAACCATCACGGGCTCGTGTTCTTCATTGAGCAAGCTGATCGTTAAATCCCGCCTTTCGATGTTGTTCATTTTGACGGTATTGAGCCATTGGAAAAATTCATTGTCGGCCCGGAAAATGCCTCTTTTCAAGGTGATATTGGAGTACTGAGGAATACCTGGCATTTTGCTCACATGATATTCTAAGGAACTGCCTTCCCGATAATCTATGCTCTGGAGCTCCACAGTCAGGCCAGATACTTCTGTGAAACCAATGCGTGAACCGCCCCATTCTACCTGAAAATGAAAGACGGAAACTGGATATGCTACTGCCATAATTGTATGATTTTAATTGCTGTTCTTGATTTTTTAGTTTAGGATTCCTGAAGTTTATGGGAAAATTTCAGGATGATAAATTCGGCAGGCCGTACTGCTGCCAATCCGATTTCTATGTTCAGCCTACCTTCCAAAATGTCCTGGGCTGACATGGTCTGCCCCAATCCAACCCGCACAAAGAAGGCCTCATCAGGTTTAGCGCCGGCCAGTGCACCATCCCTCCAGAGTTTGGAAAGGAAGTTTTCTATCATGGTTTTGGTTCTTAGCCAAGTGTTGGCATCGTTTGGCTCGAAGACCACAAATTCGGTGGCTTTTTTCACCGATTCTTCTACAAAAATGTAGAGCCTTCTCACTGGAACATACCGCCATTCATTGTCATTGCCGGCCAGTGTTCTAGCTCCCCATACCAAAGTCCCTTTGCCTGTAAAAGTTCTGATGGCATTTATGGATTTACCGGAGGTAGCATCTACATTGAGATCTGCCTGCTGATCATGGGATACTTTTCTGGACGGGCCTATGACTGTCCGCACATCCACATTTGCCGGAGCTTTCCAAACTCCCCGCTGTCTATCAACTCTAGCATAGATCCCCGCTACGGCTCCTGATGGAGGCAACGTGATGTAATTTTTATTGATTTCGGCAATAATACTCCTATATAAACTGGGATCATTTTTGAGCACACTTGGGTCAGCAGGATCAATAGCTTCCAATGGCAAGGTATCGTGCGCCCCTGCATCACTGGGGACCGGGCCTGTTTGATAAATATTGGTGTGAGTGATTGTCTGATCAATTGGAGAGTAGGCGTAGTTTAATGCACTGCTCAAGTTGGGATAATAGGCTGCCCCATATTTCAGATTTGATATACCGATGCAATCATCCCTGAAATGCTGCGCATCTGCAAAAGGATCTGCGGTAACATCTTTGACATCGATGATCACAAATCTGTCTTTCAATGATTCACATTGTGCCAAAGCGGCATCGTAAATGTCCTTATAGACAGTGCCTGTGGTTTCCGGAAGCACTGCTGGTATTACATCAGGAAATACGATCAAAGTCGGCTCGTCCACTCCTTTTAATGCTTCCAAACCGCCCAAAAGGGAATCCTCGTCCGTAGGATCTCCTTTTGCAGGCAAATTGTCAAAGTCATTCACTGAGACGATATAGCAAGGCCCACCTCCATTGGAAAAATACATCTGAAGGGAGTAGTAGAGCTTGTATGGACTTGGGGTTGCAGGAGGAACCGCACTGACTTTTCTGCTATCGAGCTTTTCTCCGGATCCTTGCGGGCCAAGGAAGATGTCTTCGACAGTAATGGTAAACGTTTCCGGGTTTGCTTTGCCAAAAATTGCCTCAAACTCCAGCATGCTAGTGATCCGGGTTGGAATAGTTTTGACGCTCTCTCCATCCTTGATTGCGCTTTCAGTATGTCCGATAAAAGCAGGGATGGCTGTTTCCACGGAGGCTATAGAAGCGGGAAGTGTGGAAATCTCTTGTATGTAAACACCGGGGGTAGATTGACTTGCCATGGCTTGTTTATTTTTTGATTAAAAGATTAGGACTCCTGTAGCTTGTGAGAAAACTTCAGGATGATGAATTCTGCCGGTCTTACTGCCGCCATTCCGATTTCTACTATGAGTTTGCCTTCCAGAATATCCAAAGGAGTCATGGTCTTGCCAAGACCCACGTTGACAAAAAATGCATCTTCAGGTTTCGCACCGGCCAGAGCACCATCTCTCCAGAGATTGCTCAGGAAGTTCTCAATCATGGTTTTTACTCTCAGCCAGGTATTGGCATCGTTGGGTTCGAAGACCACAAATTCGGTGGCTTTTTTCACTGATTCCTCTACAAATATGTAGAGCCTTCGTACAGGGATGTACTTCCATTCGTTGTCGTTACCAGCCAATGTTCTTGCTCCCCAAACCAAGTTGCCTTTGCCTTGGAAGAAGCGAATGGCATTGATGGATTTTCCGGAAGTGGGATCCACATTGAGCAGACCTTGATCTTCTGCATTGACTAGAACTACAGGTCTGCTTACTCCCCGCACATCTACGTTGGCAGGAGCTTTCCAAACACCTCGTTGACGGTCCACTCTCGCACAGATTCCCGCCATGGAAGCACTTGGATAGAGTTCCATTTTTTTAGCCTGAAGCTTCGCAATTATGGTATTGTAAAGTGTTTTGTCGGGTGCTTGCCAAGAAAAAGTCCCAGAGCCTGAAATAACAGCACCCCCATTATCATTGGTATCTGTGTAGGTCAAAGTCAATTGTTGTCCTTCCTCCCCAGGTGCTGTCGCTGTAAGCGTAATCAGATTACCTACTCTGGAGACGGAGAATTCTGGACTATTATTGATTACCTGTTCCAACGCATCAGCAGTTGTGATATCAGAGGTAGCTTTATTGAACTGATCGCCCTCCGTGTAGGTGCCTGAACCGATGTTGAAGACATCGTCATCCAGATTGTCGTAATTATTTATTCTAATTGTGGCTGTCGCAAACGCATCCCCATTTCCCAAGGCAAGCAGGCTTTTGTTGTGAAATGGCCCTAATCCGGCTCCTCCGCGGTTATCCGTAATCGTAAGTTTGCTTTCGGAGTAGTATTTATAAAGTGAGGTTTTCAAAGAAGGATAGTATGATGCCCCATACTTTAAATCACTTGTTCCTACTTCTGCTCTGAACGTCGCACCGTCTTCTGCGACGGTTTGTCCTGAAATGTGAAGAGCATCCATCAGAGCAAATCGATCCTGTAGTTTCGCACATTGAGTAAGGAGCGTTTCATGGACTGTTTTTCTATCGATCGTACTTAGAATCACCGCTTCCGGCACCACCAAAAGCGTAGGCTCGTCTTCTTCTTCCAAAGCATTTATTCCCGCTATCAATGCCGTTGCGACAATGGAGGCGGGGGCTGGATCTGGACCGGGAACCATACCTCCCACAGACACGATGTAGCAAGGGCCTCCTCCATTGTTGAAATACATATAGACCTGATAAGTCATCCTATAAGGCGAAAAATTGGTAGGATCATTGATGGCTACCTGAGTATTCCCCTCTGCATCCAGTGTCAAAGTGACTCCATAGTCTTCCGGATAGGATTCTCCAAAAATCTCCTTGTACTCGAGATAAGATGTAACTCGCACCGGTTTATTGATGGGGAGTGTTTCTCCGTTTTTTGATCTCGATGCAGTATAACCGACAAAGGCCGGGATCGCCGTGGCGACCGGAGCAATAGACGCGGGAAGGGTTGATATTTCCTGAACATAAACCCCAGGGGTTTTAAAGTCTGCCATTTTCGATTTATTTACTAGATGTATACATATATTTCTGTGTTGGTTTCACCCCCAAAATCCTTCGTAGGCGCTGAGCGGGAAGGGTTTGGAAGATTGGGTATCAATACCTGATTGCCAGGGGATTTGACCAGTTTTAGATTTAGCTTTGGGGTTTCGAAATAAGGGATCTTCGATTGGGAGCGGAAAACCACCGTTTCTTTTCCGTTGAGCTTGATGTCAGCATTAGGGCTAGCTCCAATCTGGCTGAAATTGTAAGTGTCATAGGGAACAGACCCCTCATTTCCGTCATCTTGTATGGACAGGTTATTGGTGACCAAATCAATTTTTTGGTTGCCATTCACTACATAAAATGTCCAAAGACTTTCCTTGCTGGTAAACTCAAGCTGATAGTATTCCTTAGCCCCATAAAGATGAGCGGGAGCAGCTTCGTAGCGGAGTTCCATTAGCCCAATGCTTTTCCCGGAAAAGTCATCAGCCAAGAAGTAATTCTTCGTCCATAAATCAGTGGTATCCCCTTCATCTCTCAACGTAAAAGTGTAAATGCCTTCTTTCCGCCCTTGTAGGTCAAAAATGAATCTGAAATTGCCTTGAGAATCAGTAAAAACCTCGGTTAAATCCGGGAGCCATTCACCATTTTGTGATTTGCCCGGTGAGATAAATTCATTCTTCGCATTGCGGATTTTGATCCGGACGGATGTTGGGGTAGGATTTAATCGAAGATCCAGTGAAAATGTCTTGGGCCGGGCTCCATCCAATAATCGATAGGATAGGACTTCAGGAGCTGAATCGTCAGTAGAAGCTTGGGCAGGGGAGTTAAAGAAATATGGGGTCTTCTCAGCTCCAAAGGCCGTGCTTCCCTCATCTAAATCTGTGATCTGAAAAAAGGAGCCCGGGTTTTCTGATTCCAGGTAAAAGAAAAAAGACAAGGGAACCTTCAGTGGACTGATAGGAGTGCTTTCATCTTCCTCAGCCCGATAAAGCAAAACAGCACCTCCCGGAGTAGTTTTAAATAGTATCCTGCCATTTTTCAGGAGATTTGCGGTCTCTGCACTTGGGTGCAGTTGTATCCCTTTGGCGATGCCATCTCGATAGAAATCATGGCGAAGCGCTACTTCGCCTAGGCGTGTGTAGATAATGCTCATGATTTGTGGAGGGAATTAAGATGGATTTTTTCGATAGGGTCACCACTTTCGAGAAGTTGGTTTTCCTGAATGCGGAGGGTTTTCACCTTATATAGTACTGAGGGCAGATATTTTGCGCCGACCACAGTCCAGAAGTTATACAGTTGCTCGAAGGAATAGCTGTAGAGTTCTACTACTATTTTGGTAAGTTCAGGATCGGAACTTGCCAAGCCTGGGCTATTTTCTTTGGTAAATACATTTTTGGACTGGAAAAAAGAGATGGCATAGCCCAACTGCTTGAGGCCCTCTACATAGTCGTCAGAGGAATCATTGATGTTTTTATTTTGGAAATTGGCAGTAATCAGTATATAGAGATTGAGTTGGATCTCTGGATTTCTTTTTTCGGTTTTTCCTACGGCATTGATATAGGTACTGCGCTGCTCCTTTATGGTCCGTTCCTCCTCGATGTTGATCAGGGATAGCCCCAGGCTTTTGTCTGGAATAATGATCCCGGTTTCGTTTGTGACTGATGACAAAACTATCCTATCCCCTACAGGGTCGCCTACCTTTAGTTTGATAAAGGCATTGAGCTCTGCGGTTAAAAATTCCAGTGTGGAATGAATCATATCTCAATAAAAAATGGTTAAAAATATTCTGTTGAAAACCTGACTCAAGGTATCCATCTTGCCAATAAAAAGACAGGAAATTATACTGTGACTTTACGCGGTAATTAAGAATTAAAAAAATATAATCTGCTGAAAATCATTTGAATAAACAGCAGGAATTTTCATCAGTTGACATGATTGTTCTTAAAAATCAAGAAAGTAGCCATTGATGGGGCTAACTAGGGCTTGCTGAAAATCCCGATTTTGGGATTTTCTGATACTTGGATAAAGACACACTATCATCTACAAGTTTGCACTTGCTGAAAAACTGTACGCAGGAAAAATGGGTTAGTCAATCAAAATGACAGCTTTTGATCTATTGCTGGCGTTTTTCAGGATGTTCTAACTACGGGTTAAGATAGAGGAGGTTATTCCGCGTTGATTTGCTGTCAACTTCCTGTAGATCCAGGTATCATACCGGATAAGCTCGAAGGATCCAGGGCTCCATTCTATTCCATTGCTTTCGGTTTTTAATTCAAGCAGAGCGGGATCCCTTGTCAGATTAACACGATCTGGATCTAACAGTGATTTCTGTAGTTTAGAAAAAAGGGAAAAAGCGTTTGATATTCGTCTATTGACCGAATAGGACGTCCTGCTGATCAATTTCCGGAAGTTTTCGATTTTATATTCGAGCCAGTCTGTGTCGTTTAGATCAAAAAGTATCATCATTTCCAGCATTTTTGAACCTAAGTAATAGTCAGGCATACACTTTAGCGTATTCTGATTTTGATGGATCTGCTTGAGCGCATTTTTGAAATTCAAAAGCTTGTAATTAAGGTGCATGTCTAAATACATCCATTTCGACAATTGGGAGGAATCCAGTTGCATCAGCTCATTTTTCAGAACCTGTCGGGCTTTGTCTATTTTGTCTAAATGAAATAAAGCATACCAGTGACTTAAGGTGTAACTGAGTTTATTTTCTTTAGTGAAATTGGACGTGTCCCTGACACCTATGCATTCATCAAGGACTTTGACATATTCACGCTTGGCTATGAATACTGACATCTTTGTTACCAGCAGATCTTCATTATAGTTTGTGTGAAGGCCAGGTTTATTTTCTGTGACGGCCTCGTTTATCTTGGATAAGGCATGGTCATATTCTTTCTGTTTTATAGCTTTCTGGATGTTATCCAGTTCGTTCCAGTACTCAATACTGTGATTCAGCTTCTTGATCATTGTCTTTAGATACTGATTTTTGGATTCCTTGCCGCTATTCTTGCGGCAATGACTTCGTTTGATCAACAATTGCATGTGACCTTTAATGGCCAACTCCAGTTCAGGCAGATCGTTGGTATTGAGTACTTCATATATCTTAAATCGTACTGCTGTAGTATAGATCGTTAATATCAAGTCGTTAAAATTGTGCTTGATGGCTGTCTTCAATGCTTTTTCAAGCATTTTTGCCCCCTCAGAGCGTACTCCCCGGACAAGTATATGCTGGCTTTTGAGAAGTAATTCTAAGCAAGTGAGGTGAAGCTTATATTCTTTGTCCGCACAGGTGGGTTTTAGAATGAGAAGGAGTTCTTCCAACTCGTCTTTTACTCTTTTTTTGAGTTGAAAATAGGCAGAGGCATCTTGTTTTATATATATATTCTCGGCGTATTCTGAATCCGATAGTCCAGGCTTGTCCACGAAGAGCTTCATGAGCTTCAATTTCTTCGAGGTGGGGGAGTTTTTAATTTTCGCATATTCTATCAATTGGGTTTTTTCGGGCAAAGAGCAAGTGTCCAGCAACTGGTGGATAGATTCCATAGGAAAAAGTGTTAAAGGTGTGAAAAAAGCTAAATTTCACTTTCAAAATACAGTTTATCCAGCTGAAAATCAAATGAATAAAATATAAGTTAGCCTAATGTTTATTTCCTAAAAAGTAAAGGCTTTACTTATTCTTTCACTGTAAATACCCCTAAAGAAGTTTTGCTGTATTGGTGTTCCAGCGCAGGAAATTGCTTTAGCAATTTTTCAAAATCCCCATTCGGGTCAAGAATCGTCGAAGGCATTTGTTTTTGGAGCATTTGGAAGAGACGTGCTTTCTCTCTCAGATCCCTATCCTGAGCCAGATAGATCTTACTCAAGCGATAGTTAAGAAAAGGGCCGCCTAATCTAGCGTTTTGATAAGGAGCCAAATCATCGCCAAGGATCATGATATCTTCCGTATAACTCTCATTATCCTTATCTACAAAGTAATCTGAGTCTGTAATTTTATCCTGCCAATACAAGATGCTGACTGCAGGAAGTCCCACGACCAATAAGTAAAACGCGATTTTAGCCAGCATTTCTTTTTTAATATTCAGAAAGAACTGGGTAATTAGGTAGGTTAGTCCTGGGATAAGGATGACTAATTGGAATGAAGCTTGTTTCTTGATGAGGAAAAATTGTGCCACCGAAAAAAGCAGCCAAATAATGACCAGTTGTCGTTGTTTCTGCTGATTGATAGTAGCAGCTCGAAGTACAGTAGCCATAAAATATCCCAAGCCTGCAAGCGATAGCGGGAAAATACCAAGTATGAACCAATCCAAAAGTGACTGATATAAATACTTTTCGGAAAGAAAGGTGAGTGGCCATATCTGTATAGCTTCCTCCAGCCCACCATTCCAAAAATAGAATACAGAAATCAAAAGTAGGGGTAGGAAGTATCCCACTAAGGAGAGCATCAATTGCCTGAACGAGAAACCACTGATGGCTATCCCCGTGAAAATCATGTAAGGCAAGAAGAGTATATAATTTGGGTGAAAGCCGGTGGCCAATCCAGCATAAATTCCGATCAGCAAGGTGGATTCACTGGTGTCTTGCTGCAATACCGTCTGTGAAAAAAGCTGACCTAGCGCTAAAATCAAAAATGTGCTTCCCAATAGGGCTGGGCTCAGACTCAATAAGTCAAAGGAAAAATGGAACAGCGCAGCCATTATGATTGCCGGGAGGTAAGTATTGATATCAAATGCCTTAAACTTGATCAGCATGGAGTTCCAGTAAAGTATCTGGAAGGATATCAAAAGTCTTCCAATTACCTCATAGGCGAGCATATTCCTGCCAAATAGATAATCTACAAAGGTGAAAAAACCAGCCGAAAGTGGCCCTATGTCATCGATGACGTCCTGGTATAAGTAGTATCCTTCGCCCAATCGCTCGCCAAGCAGCATCCACATCAATTGGGGGCCGGTAGTAGGGAAGGGATTAAAGATCAAATAGACGAATGTCAGCAAGAGGATGTATATTCCGATGCCGATTAGTCTGAAGGGGTCATTTAATTTAAAAAAGCTAAACAAGGTGATGATGGAGAAGTGTGTTTGGTTGGTTTTGCCCGAAATTAAAGCTTGCCCAACTATTTCGCTAAATTTGTACCACAAATACTTTAAGATGGAAAGTAAAAGACAACAAAAATACGCAAAACTCATTCAAAAAGAGCTGGGAGATATCTTCCAAAAAGAGTCTAAGCACTTAATAGGTCGTGCCATGGTGACTATCACCCGGGTGATGATGAGCCCTGATTTGGGCTTGGCTAAAGTTTACCTTAGTTTTTTGCTCGCTGATGCTGAAGCGACATTCAAGCTAATCAATGACCACAAGAAGGAAATCAGACATCAATTGGCTAAGCGCATAGGTAAATCAGTACGTGTCATCCCTGAAATCGCTTTTTTCCCGGATGACTCAGCCGCCTATGCACAGCACATGGATCAAGTGATTTCCAAACTGGATATACCACCGGCTCCCACCGAAGAAGAAGATCAACAAGAGGATTAATCTGACCATCGTTGAATCTTAGTTTTTTCATAGCCGCCAGGTATTTCCGCAGTAAGAAAAAGCGGAATTTCATCGCCATTCTCTCCAGGATCTCCATGGTAGGAGTTGCTGTGGGTACCATGGCCTTGGTGATTGTGATGTCTGTATTCAACGGCTTGGAGGATTTGATTCGTACTATTTTTGCAAGCTTCGACGCGGAACTGAAAATCGAAGCTACAGTGGGCAAAAGTTTTTTGACCACTGAGGAATGGCTGGATAGTATCCGAAGTATTGAAGGGGTGGCAGTTCTTACAGAAGTGATAGAGGATAATGCCTTGCTGGAGTATAATGGCCAGCAGATGGTGGGGAGGATTAAAGGCGTATCCGAAAATTTTTTGGATCAGGAAAGGTTCTCCAAGGGTTATTTTTGGGGAGATACCACGTTGGGCACTGCACTCAATCCAGCGGCTATTCTAGGAAGGGGAGTGGGGTTTTTTCTCTCGGTAAACTTGGATAACGTCCATGTCCCCCTGAAAATCTACTATCCCAAAGCCCCAAGAAGCGCCGCTACTATAGACCCTTCCCAGTTTTATGAGTCGGCTGTATTGAAACCTGTCGCATATTTTAGCGTAGATCGGCAGTTTGACGACGAGTATGTGATTGCCCCATTGTACTTTGTCAGGGATCTGCTTAAATATGGGGATAAGAGAACTGCCCTCGAGGTGAAGGTAGCCAAGGGGCATGCGATCACCGAGGTACAGAAAAGACTCAGGGCGCACTTAGGATCCGGATTTCTGGTCAAAAATGCCGATGAACAACATGCAGGACTGTTGCGTACTGTGCAGATGGAGAAATTGTTCGTTTTTCTCACGTTGACGTTTATTTTGGCCATTGCATCCTTTAATATTTTCTTTTCCCTAAGTATGCTGGCGATAGAAAAAAAGAAGGATATAGCAGTTTTAAAGGCAATGGGAGCCACGGACAAACTAATTAGGCATATTTTCCTGAAGCAAGGTGCGTTGATCGCATTTAGTGGCGCTTTGATCGGGTTGATACTAGGATATTTGATCTGCTGGATACAGCAGACATTCGGGCTGGTTTCCTTGGGGATTTCTTCTGCTGTGGTTGATGCTTACCCAGTCAAAATGATTTGGAAGGATTTTTTATGGATAAGTATAGCCATGATAGGGATTACATTTCTAGCTTCATCGCGACCGGCATGGATAGCTTCCCAAGTCGATCCGGTGAAAGAAGTCTAAATCGGTGGTTTAGGAAGCCTGTTCAATTTTACCCGTTTTAAACCCAGAAAAGCCTCGATTCAATAAGGCGTATAAACTGCCCAATATGCCCAGTGTACCAGTCAAATATGCATAGATTTCATTCAAAAAAGTCCTGTCAAACAGGCTGATCAGGGCAAAGCAGATCAGTACGAAACTTAGTGCGGAGACTTGAATCATTCTGGAATTGCCATTTTTGCTTTCAAATTCCCGGAATGTCCTTATTTCCTCTAGACTGATATGGGTAAGGATATAAGTTTGGAATAATCTGCTGAAGAATTCATACTTCTGCCATAGTATAGGAATCTCTATTTCCTCGTTTTCTAGAGAATATTCGGTGAGTTGGAGTCCGGTTTCTATTGGTGGGCTTGCTTTAACCAGTATTCCTTTGCGGATGAGTTCATTGATGGTTTGCTTTCGTGATTTATTCAGAAAGCGCTCCGATGAAAATGAATAGCACACGAGTTTCTCCTGAAAATTCAGCTCCGACCAAATATCCGCATACTGAGCGATATTGGATTGCATAACTTCTTCATTTTCGGCTTGATGAAGTAAAATGTTCTTTTTGACATTAAGAGTGGCATCTATAGAGCGGATTCTGATGGGAAGTGTGTGGAAATCAAACCCGGCAAATGTTTCGGCATATTTCACCTGATCATCGATTTCTTTTATGCTTGAGAAAAGCTCTTCCCAGCTTTTTCCAGAACTGACGATGATAGCTATGTTTCTATCAACCAGCATTTGTATCAAGGGAATGACCGCAAGCTGGTTTTTTTGACAGTGAATATTCTGGAGGTGTACATGGGTGAGACCCTCATCTAGAAAGTCAGTGTTTAATGCATCTGGCAGCAATAAATTGGCAGTCTGTATCCTGGCATCTTTTAATTTGCTTTTCAGTACCTCTGTAGGTAAACTTGATTGTGGGCTGCATAGGAATATCCGGGTTTTTGAGAAATCGATTTCTGGTTGCCGCATGCTTAAAAATGGGTAGAAGATGATTTTTTGGATGATATTGGCAAAAAGTATAAACAATATCAGCATTGTAAGCACCATTAATAGACTGAGCAGGAGTTTAGAGATTGTTGGTGTCCCCACGTCTCCTTTATTCATTGCCATTTTGAAAACTTCTTGGTTTGGAGCGATAAAGCTCCTGATTTTTTCATCAAATGGATCAGCTATCCAGGTGAGTAATTTTCTTCTTTCATATTCATATTCCCTATAAAATCCGTCCAAAGATGAGGTGGTTTGTTCTGCTTCTATGCTGGAATCTGCAGCATCCCATATGGCTTGTTCGTAGAGTTGCGTTTTTGATTGGATAAAATATCCCGGCAGAAAACCAATGATGAGAAACCAAAGCGCAAGAAAAATAGGGATAGTAATGCTGTTTCTAAGTTTTATGACCTGAATTTTCGGCTTGATTAGCATAAACCAGATGGCAACAATGCCATAAGCTAACACAGTGAGAAAGAGTGTGGGTTTTAGGATATGCGCTCTCCAAAATAGTATGGCAATCAAAAGCATAAGGTTGATTCCAGCTAGCAGGATGCTCCTTGTGGAATATCGCTGTAACTTGAATTCAGTAAAATCATCGAAAGTCATCTTATTGATCGATGTGGATAAGTTGACAAACGAAACCAGATAGCTGGAGTAAATCAGCAATATCAGCATATCGGTGTGTGGTATTTCAGCGAAATAGTAGGTGCCGACAAGCCCGATGGCATAGAAAATATAGGCGATGGAAAGGTATTGAAGGCGTGGGAGATTGCTTCGACTCGGCTCTAGCCAAGAGTACAGAAATGCCTTGGTGCCTTGCTTATCCATAGATCTTCTGGAGTATTTCTGGATCAAAAGACTGAACAATAAGCTTAGAAAATAAATACTCAGCATGGAGATAGACTCTGCTGAACTCAAGGATGAGAATGAATGGCTAATGTTCTCATTCACCAGAAATAGTAACCATACTTTTTCATCGAAATCATTTACAGATACTCGTCTGAGTATGCCTGTATATAAATTCCCATTTAAGTAAAGTGAAGTTAGAATTCGGTACTCAGAATTGCTGTTGTTCTTCATTAGAGAGCTGATTTCTCCCCATTTCTCCCGGTTTATTCCCTCCTGTATATGTGCGATGGGAGTAGATATCTTATTGCTTTTCAATAATATCTTTCCAGATTCCTTCAGTGCCAGAAATCTGTATTGATCGCTTAGTTCCTGATTGGCCTTTAATTTGAAAGTGATCGCTTTTATAGTGGCTAAGCTGTCTTTAGTACTGGGGTCAAATTTTTTGGAAATCACTGATTCCAACTGTCCATCAGTTCGGCTATAATGGGAATTCAGGAAGGTGGCAGTTTTATGTTTTTCCTGCTTGAATACGGAAAAGTATTCCCGCTGACTCAGATCTATTGCTGAAGTGTCTTGCCCGAAGTCTACGATACTAGCTCCTGATCCAGAATTTTTAAAGAAGATTTTTTCTGCATAGCCATTAGGTTTAAAGGCGATTAGTTCGTTGAAATCCAAAGGGATTTTATCTGCATATTCAAACGAGGCTGAAGAATCTAACGTGATTTTATAGTTCCCAAGCATGTGACTTAGCTCTTCTTCAATCTGGTCTACTATCACTGCTTGTTTTTCTACTGGATTAGGCGCATTTCTGCTCTGAGATAGTGAAAAGGCAATGATAATAGTGAGGCAAAGCAGGGAGATTCCTACTTGGGTTACTTTGTTTTGGGTAAGATTATCGCCCGGAGCGAGATTCATGACCCCAAGTATAGGGATCAGTGCGATCAGAACGAGAAGAAACAAAATCAATAAGCTTAATCTGGTGAAATCCAGGCGCATTCCCACTTTCTTGTACGTGCTTTCGGAAATTAGTCCTACAGCATATAGCTGTTGGTTTTCCATGGGAATAGGTGAAATGTAGGCTCTAGATTGATTTTCAGAGTAATTTAATCTGACGACGTCTGTTCCGGAGTAGGCCACGCCCAGACTGTCGATTTCAATATCCTTTGGCAAAAACAATTTGGTGCCCGCATCCTCAGGGGGATAAAGCACTATACCGTCATTAAAAGTGATATAGAAATGTTCAAATATTTTATTGGTTTCTTGCTTGCGCAGTAGTTCCGCTACCGGGATTTCCAGGTCTACTATCAATACACTGGAGGTGTCATTAATCAAGCTTTGCGGTATCTTAAAGGCGGTTTTAAATTCCTCTAAATTATAGTCGGAATGTAGGTTGTTGATTGGGACTATCAATCCGTTTTTTATTATTCTGTCATTTTTTACAGTGAGAGAGTTGTCAAATCCTGAATTTGGGTTTAGTAGCCTGGTATTGGAATAGTTGAAATTCGTTTTAATGATGGAAGTGAGCTTGCCTGCTTCTGATCTAGTTCGAGGGGAATTTGCAGAGGCTGCAGATCCCTCCCGTACAAAATAAGCTTCTACCCGTGTATAGTAGTCTGACAGGGCTCTTACAATATCATTTCTTGAGGCTTCTACGCTGCGGATAAGCTGATTTTCCAGCTCTCTCTGATTTTTATAAGATTGCATGTAAAGAACCACCCCGATAATCAAGATTATGGGCAATAGTACCAGCCAGATTTTAACTGTTTTTACCATGACAAAAAATTATCATAAAAAATCATGTTGAATATACAACATAAATCACTGAAAGTCAATGGTGAAAGACCCTGGTCTTGCGTTGTCGGTGATTAAGTGGAGTATTGCCCGCTTGCAATTGACACCCTAGGCATGTTTATTGGGCGCTGAAGTTGTTCACCCTAATTTGTAAATAAATTCCCCAATGAAGAGAGTAGTACTACTGTCCCTGATTTTGATTGTTGTTTTTACTAGCTCACATGTCACTTTTGCGCAGGAAAGTACCGAGGACAAAGGTTCTTTGAAGTCGGGTACCATAGATAGTCAGTTTGATTATATCTATAGTGTCTCAAATAATTTTCAAGAGTACAAGGTGGTCAAGCGTACTAATTTGGATCAGCTGAAATCAAATATCCTGGATTCTATGCGTACGATGAGGGCAGAAGTAGGAGATCTGAAGACGTTGATTGTGAGTGAGAAAGATTCTATTGTAAACCTTAACACTATGCTGGAAACTGCGGAAACGGAGAAGCAGGATGCTATAGCAGAGAAAGATAATTTTTCATTTTTAGGAATGGGAATCCATAAAGCTGTTTACTCTTCCATGATGTGGACATTGGTTGCTGTATTGGCCGGAGCTCTGGCAATTTTCTCCTTCCAATATTTTAGTAGTTTCAAAAAAATAAAGAAGGCACAAAAGGATTTGGCAGAAATTCAGGAGGAATTTGACAACCATCGCAAAAATATGCTGGATAGGGAGCGCAAACTCAAGCGGGAACTGGTTGATGCACAACTGGGCAGATAGGGGATTCTATCCTCAGCAGTTTCTTAATTCATCAAAAAAGGCCTGTCGTTCGTTTTTAGCGGTTTTGATCATTCTCCAGATAAAAAACGCACATCCTGCTGTAACTAAAATACCGATTGTGTTTGCCTGAAAGAGCATCATCATTCCTAATATAGCAAGTAGAAGTATCCACGCTCTGTTCAGGAACATGATTTTGGCCTCACTTGCGGAGAAATACTCTTTATCGGTGGTATGATTGCTCACGCAAAAGTATTTGCCGGTACCGCTCCCTACACGTACATACCAGTAAATGGTCAATTCGTTTCCGCTTCTGCATGCAAGGTTAAAGTCTTGGAGCTGAAAGGATTGCTCTTTTCCCTCAGGGCTGATCAGGAATATCTGATCATGGACTACTGTGGTGGAAGTGATATTCACAGGAGCCGTATAGCCACTTCCCCGATAGCTGGATCCGCCGCCCCCTCCTCCAGAAACTTTTGTCTCCATGTTTTTTGCTGTTTCGGCTACATGTCCGGTGAATTGGTGGACTTCAAAGGCCTTTTGGTAAGTGGGTTTGACGATGCGGTTCATAGTATCTGAATTTGAAGAGCTGGAAGATAGTAGTGAAAACGGGCGCTTTCCACTAGGAATTATTTGTCGGTTGTTCCCGCTTATTTTCTGCTTAGAAATGACTGGGGGCTGCTAAAAGCAGAAATCTGTCTTTACAGGGGCTATTCTGGAAGCTTTCTCAATACACAGATGAATTCCCTATAAAAAAGCGTAAGTTTGTGACCTTAAAATAGCGAAATCACCGAATGGCTAAGAAAAGAGGAACTGCTTTGGAAGAGAGCGAAAAACGGAAGTTGAACAAGCAGAATTTAAGTAAACTGGGAGGTATATTCCAGTTTTTGATGCCCTACAAAGGAGCATTCTTTTTAGGACTGATATTCCTTGTGTTTTCTTCACTTACCCTGCTCACTTTTCCCTATGTGGCGGGTAAACTCATCGATACCGCACAAGGGACTGATTGGATAGTAAATGATATTAACTCGATCGCTTTGATCCTGGTGGGGATTCTGGCGGTACAGAGTACCTTCTCCTTTTTCAGGGTTTGGTTGTTTGCCTTGGTTTCTGAGCGATCCATGCGCGATATCCGTCTGGCACTATACTCCAGAATGGTACGCTTGCCCATGACGTTCTTCGATAAGCGACGTACAGGGGAGCTGATCAGCAGGATCACTTCTGATGTAAGCATGCTGCAGGATACTTTTTCAGTGACACTGGCAGAACTTTTCCGTCAGGTCGTAACGCTGGTGGCAGGCGTGATCTTCCTCCTGGTCAACACTCCTAAATTGACGCTGTTTATGTTGGCCACCTTTCCTGTCCTGGTAGTGATAGCAATGGTCTTTGGGAAGTTTATACGCAAGCTTTCTAAAACAACCCAGGATGAACTGGCTTCTGCCAACGTGATTGTGGAAGAAACTTTACAATCGATCAGTACTGTCAAGTCTTTTGTGGGTGAAGCATTTGAATCTGCGAGATATGGCAATGGGTTGAACAGGGTAGTGGGGGTAGCTCTCCGGGCTGCCAAATATAGAGGTGCATTTATTTCATTTATTATTTTCGCACTATTCGGAGGTATCGTAGCCGTGATGTGGTACGGAGCTAGTTTGGTGAGCTCCGGGGAAATGAGTGTGGGCGAACTGGTTTCGTTCGTGTTGTACACCACCTTTATTGGTGGTTCCATAGCCGGGCTGGGGGATATATATGGACAGGTTCAAAAAGCCATCGGTTCCTCTGAGCGGGTTTTGGAAATATTGGATGAAGAGCCTGAGCCTGCTGCTGGTGCTAAGACTTCCGCTTTCCAGGGTAAAATAGCTTTCGATCAGGTAGGCTTTCATTATCCTACACGTCCGGAAATGGAAGTGCTAAAGAGCCTCAGCTTCCACGTCAATCCTGGAGAGAAAGTAGCTTTGGCTGGCCATTCAGGAGCAGGGAAATCTACCATTATCCAACTGCTGATGCGTTTCTATGAGGTGCAGAAGGGTTCTATTCAGGTAGATGACCGCCCCTTGGAAGAATGGGATCTGCAGAACCTTCGCTCACACGTGGGCATGGTTCCCCAGGAGGTACTGCTCTTTGGGGGCTCTATCCGTGAGAATATTGCTTATGCCAAGCCTGGTGCTTCGGAAGAAGAGATTATACTGGCTGCAAAAAAGGCGAATGCCTGGCAGTTTATTTCCCAGTTTCCAGAAGGGCTGGATACGCTGGTGGGCGAGCGTGGAGTGAAACTTTCCGGTGGTCAGCGGCAGCGGGTGGCAATAGCTCGGGCGATTTTAAAGGATCCCTCCATCCTGATATTGGATGAAGCGACTTCTTCATTGGATGCAGAATCAGAGCATTTGGTGCAGGAGGCATTGGATGAACTGATGAAAGGAAGAACCACCATTATTATTGCGCATCGGCTGGCTACTATCCGTAAGGTGGATAGAATATATGTGCTCAGCGACGGAGAGATTGTCGAGCAAGGCAACCACCTGGATCTTCTCGGTAAAGAAGAGGGGTTCTATGCCAATTTGGTTCGACTTCAGTTTGCGGATTAGAGGTTGTGGGCAGCCATGCACAGAGACACGTTGATTTTTATACCTAGAAAATCCCTTTTGATTTGAAAAATGCCTGTAAGTTCTGCGGGAGTTTGAGCCATGCCTCTTTTGAAGCGACGGAACGGATGTTTGGTCTTGGGGGCTCATTTGTCTATTCGGAGTGTCTGGATTGTGGGTCGCTTCAAATAGATGAAATACCAAAGAATCTTGGTGAATATTACCAGCGTACAGGTTATTACTCCTTTTTGCCCTTAAATCATTCAGGCTTTGCCCGAAAGGTGTACAAGAGGATTCGAATGAAACTGTTGCTGGCTACCCAATCTAAAATTTTTGAGCCCCGGGATTATGGTTATTGGCTGAAAAAACTGGCTCCTGAATTTCATTTCAGAATAGCGGATATAGGCTGCGGAAACGGGCAATTACTCTATGAGCTATATGCGGCCGGCTTCACTGATCTGCATGGCTTTGATCCTTTCATGGAAAAAGACCAGGCAGTCAACACTAGCCTGCATCTATGGAAAAAGCGCATTGAAGAAAGCGAGGGGCTATTTGATCTGATTATGTTGCATCATGCGTTTGAGCACATGGAGAATCCTGTGGAAGCGCTTAAGGCCTGTTATGACAAGTTGAAACCAGGCGGGAAGTTGCTGGTGAGAACCCCTGTAACCGATGCTGCCGTATGGAAGCAAAAGCGGGCATATTGGGTACAACTGGATGCTCCCCGGCATTTGATTATTCCATCTGTGACAGGTTTTCAACTGGTTTCCCAGACTATTGGGCTTACACTTGAGGAGGTGCTGTTTGATTCCAGTGCGTTTCAGTTCTGGGGGACATCTCTCTATGAAAAGGGTTTTTCTTTAGATCTTAAATTAGTGGAACAGCATTTTTCTCCGGAGGAATTAGATGAATTGGAGAAAAAAGCCCTCCTGTATAATCAGGAGGGTAAGGGGGATCAGGTATGT
>CBFGUY010000019.1:0-41644 GCA_965651895.1 uncultured Algoriphagus sp.
TTTAATATTCCCCATAAGATCACAAGAATCAGCGAAGCAATAGTAAGTATAGTTAGGGCATGCTGAAAAACGCAATAATAGATTAAAAGCCTGAGGCATCCGCCTTGGGCTTTTTTAGTTTAAACCAGCTCGCGCAAGTCTTCTGTGCAGTGGATAATGCAGTCTCCTGACTGCTCTTCCCACTTCACTACTCATTATTTCATATTTATTAGGAGCGGGTAGTTGTATTTAAAGCATTTCCATTTTCACTCTCAAACTTCATCAACCGACAACATCTGACACCTGACACCCGGCATCAATCATTTGGCAACTTTTGTCCTGTCTTCCGTCTCCCATCATCAATCTCCACTTATATATAGATTCACAAACTCTGTACACCTCCTCGAGACAATATTTCGTCTTATCACTATGCTTCATTTCCGAGGGAAATGGCCGTTGATCTTTTTTACGCCGGGTTAAAACCCGCCGCTATAAAATCTGCCATGCCTACGGCATTGCTTTGTTTCTGCCGCATTTGAGCAATAAATCAATCTAAATTCTCTTCCCACAGGGTACAGGTTAACTATTAACCTTTAACCTATCACCTGACTGCCACTTCGGTCATTCGGTCTTCAAGCCAGCTGAGCAAAGAAAATATCTTTACTGGCATCATATTGCGGATAATCACATAATTTTTTATCCTCTTTCATTTTAAGATATCATTATGTGTTTAAGAAAAACACTTTTTCAATCAAGCATAAAGCGTATAGGGATATATAACCAGGCATCTACCGTATTGCCTTCAAGTGTAGTGGCAGGGGTGATTTCTCCCTCATATTTATTTACCACACGAAGGGCTTCCTCAGCGAGGGATTCACTTACCTTATCAGGATTCACTACCAAGGGGGCAGTTCGCTCACCGAATTCATTGACATAGATGCCAATGATAACCGTGCCTTGTTCACCCCTTCTTCTCGCTGAAACTGGATAACTTAAGTTTTTTACCATTGTTTTTTCCCATCCTTTTTTGTCGTAGAGGGGTTGGGGTTCAAATGGATTTTGTTCCATATGTATTATTTCTCCACTTTCTGCCTCTCGGATTTCGTAGTTGTTGGAGCCTTGGTATAGTACCTCTCCCATCACCTCTCCTTCGCTATAGTAAGTAGCATGAAAATAGCCGTTGTTTCGATTCTTGATTTTTTTGGAGGTGAGTACACCATTAGTGGCATAAGTCTCTATGTTCTCCTCCGGGAAATTGCCTTGTGCATTATTGCCATACCGGGTTACTTTTACGGTTTGATTATTCAGGTTGAAAATCCGTTCTATGGATGTGCTGTCTGTGAGCTTGACTACGACGGCTGTATATGCATAATTACTGTCCTTGTCATCAATAGGGTAGAAATGTTCATTCAGTCTGCGGACTTGTTTTTCCTGGGCATGTGTAGGTATTGGCGCAAATTGAAGAGTAAAGAGCAATAAAAAAGTAAGAAGATAAGTAGTATTGAACGGCATGATATGTTGACTATGAGTAAAGTTTAATTATACAATAACTCGACGGTAGGTACAAATCCTTAATGAAAATATCATTCACATTGCCATTTTTCATCCTTGATTCTGTTGCAAAGAACGCTGTAAATTCTACAGAGTACGAGCTTGATTTCTGACTGGGGATGGCTTTCTGACAAAACCCTTTTATCCCACAGGATAAGTCTTATTTTTGTGTCTTTATCCTATTAAAACCACGAAATGAACGCAATTAATCCCACCACCACCCCTGCCTGGTCAAGACTTCAGCAACTTGCCGATGAGCATAAAGACATGACTATTCTTTCGCAATTTGATGAAAGAGAGCGTTTTGATCGACTGAGCATTACTTTGGAGGATATTTTGGTCGATTTCTCCAAGAACAGGCTAAACCAGGATATTTTGGATGCCCTATATGACCTGGCTCGTGAGTGCAAGCTGCATGAAGCTATTGAAGCTATGTTTTCAGGCAAACCGATCAACCAGACCGAAGGTCGTGCTGTACTGCATACAGCTTTGAGAAATACCTCTGGAGATGTTGTGAAGTTGGACGGGAAGAATATCATGGATGATGTAAATGCCGTGCTTCAGAAGATGAAGGTATTTGCGGACAAAATCCAAAACAAACAATGGCTGGGCTATACAGGCAAGCCAATTAAATCTCTGGTAAATATCGGTATCGGTGGCTCTGATCTTGGCCCGGTAATGGTGACTGAGGCATTAAAGCCTTATCAAAATGCGGATATCGAATGCTTCTTTGTGTCCAATGTGGATGGAACCCACATCGCAGAGACGTTGAAAAAGGTAGATCCGGAGACCACACTTTTCTTTATTGCTTCCAAAACATTTACCACCCAAGAAACCATGACCAATGCGCATACTGCCAGGGATTGGTTTCTGGAGCATGCCAAAATAGATACGGCAGTTGCCAAACACTTTGTGGCATTATCTACCAATGCCAAGGCTGTTTCTGAATTCGGGATTGATACGGATAACATGTTTGAATTCTGGGACTGGGTAGGCGGAAGGTATTCACTATGGTCTGCTATTGGTCTGCCGATAGCCTGCACGATTGGTTTTGATAATTTCCACCAACTACTGCAAGGAGCCCATGCCATGGATAATCATTTCCGTAGTTCACAGTTTGACCGAAACATCCCGGTAGTCCTGGCGATGATTGGCATCTGGAACACCAATTTCCTCGGAGCAAGCTCTGAAGCTATTTTGCCTTACGATCAGTATATGCATAGATTCGCGGCCTATTTCCAGCAGGGAAATATGGAAAGCAATGGTAAGTATGTAAGCCGCTCAGGAGAAAAAGTGAACTACACAACCGGGCCGATCATCTGGGGTGAACCGGGAACTAATGGGCAGCATGCATTCTACCAGCTCATCCATCAGGGCACACACCTGATTCCATGTGATTTTATCGCTCCTGCGATATCGCATAATCCTATTGGGGATCATCATCAGAAGTTGTTGTCCAATTTCTTTGCGCAAACTGAAGCCCTGATGAAAGGCAAATCCCTGGAAGAGGTGAAAGCTGAAATGAAAGCCGCAGGCAAGTCAGAAGAGGAAATTGAGAAAATAGCACCGCACCGTGTTTTTGAAGGGAACAGGCCAACCAACTCCATATTGGTAAAGGAAATCACGCCTTATACCCTTGGTGCCTTGATCGCGATGTATGAGCATAAAATCTTTGTGCAGGGCGTAATCTGGGATATTTTCAGCTTTGACCAGTGGGGAGTGGAGCTAGGCAAAGTCTTGGCAAACGGTATTCTTCCTGAGCTTCGTGGCAATGAAGAAATAACCGCACACGACGGCTCAACAAATGGACTGATCAATGCTTATAAAAAAATGAGGTAGGCAAAAGCGTTAAACTACCGTGGTTTGTGTCACAGACCAATTACCTTAACGAAGTTCCGGTCTTTGAACACAGACCGGGGCGGTTATCTTAAAAATCCAAAATCCCGATTCTGCTACGAGTCGGGATTTTTTATAAAGTGATTGACTAATTGAGTCTCCGTGAGTGTCTCACTCACGGAAAAATCGGTAACACAAGTCGGGTGTGAGACTACCGGCAGCATATATTTTCATCAAAGTCAGTTTACCATGGTGGAAACACGATTCGCATGGACTCTATATAGTAGGGGTCTGCACTTTTATTTCTATTTTGTGTAACGGTGTTGCACCAGAAGCTAGCTTACAAGCATTAAACCGTTTTTTATAGTTCGAATTGGTAAACTACGATATGCTTTTTTATAAGGATGGGATATATAGGTGACATGATGTTTTATGAATGGGAAATCAAACGGAATAAGCAATTGTTGGTTTGGTGGTGGCCACTTAGCAGCAAATTGGGCTTGCCAAATTCGAATAACAGTTCAGAAATAATAACTGGCTTGAGATGAAAAGATGTATCTTATTTATGCTTATAGGTATTTGTTTAGCTGGGTGTAAAAAGGATAAATTCCCCTACGAAACAGGATATTTCCCGGAAGATTTTCCAATCAATTTACTTGAAATCAATTCTGAATTTGATGATATGAATTCAGATTACGTGCCTACTCACCTTACTTTGGAAGAAAATTTTATTTTTTCTTCCAATATGGCTAGCAAAGGAGGAGAGTTTGGACTGGAAGTTAGATTATTGGTTTTCAACTGGGACAAGGAAACAGGGAGCTTTAGTTACATAGCTCAAAACGGTGCTGGAGTTCAACGGAATTTGAGGAACCAGATTTTTGAGATTAATTCAAAATGCAATGAAAAAGGCCCCTATTCAAATTTGCCTCCTTTAGGGGGAGCTGTTTTAGAATACATTCTTTTTGCACGTGACTGTGGGGGAGTATATAAGATAATTGGAAGTGAATTTGAAAGTGACGGATCATTTGCTGGATATACCGCGAATGAGTTTCAAGTTGAATTATTCAAGGGGGAATCCAATGAAATGTATCCCAGTTTCTACGGCCCCAACTTCCTGAAAGGAATGGAATCAAGTCCGGCAAGGCCTGAAATGCTATTGTTCACTTCCGATAAAGACGGGCAGTTTGATATCTATGAATCACCCATCCCGGAGGGACAAAGTCTATTGGGGTTTTTGGGCGATTCCGATCCTAAAACAGTGAGAAAGCTGGGCTTAAACACCTCTTCTAACGACCATATGCCTTTCGTATATGGGGATCTGCTGGTTTTCTCTTCAGATCGTCCAGGAGGGTATGGAGGGTATGATCTTTATTACTCCTTGAAAACTGCTGATGGCTGGACTGACCCGGTCAACTTTGGCCCAAAAATCAACTCGGAGTTCGATGAGTATCGTCCTGTAGTCTCGGATCATCCCGGCTTTGACAATCGCCTGATGATCTTCTCTTCCAACCGTCCCGGAGGGCTTGGAGGATTTGATCTGTATTTTATGGGAATTCCACAGTTTTGATGGGAGAAATAGGTCTCCGTGGTCTGTGTCCTCACAGACCACTAGTTTTCAAATTATAATTTAGATCTCTGGAGATGCAGGACGGAGCTACGCTTTTATGATCTCCTAGTTTGCCGGAGAATCGTTTTTATATGCTCGGTTTTCTCAACCTTAATTTGTCCATTTATCGGTATCATATTTTTCCATACCCAATTGTAATGGTCGATAACCTGTTCGGCCTTAAGATTTGGCCGATCCCCGGTGGTATGTCCATCTTCCACAACTGTAATCTGATACTCCTTCGTCAATGCTGATTGAATGGTTGATTCTACGCAAAAATCAGTTGCACATCCCGTGATAAATAGCTCATGTACATTCAGTTGTATTAGTTTTGAATGTAATTCAGATTTATAAAAAACATCATTCGCATATTTATCAATTCTGACATCAGTGGGGTCGATTCTTAGTTCGTCCAAAATCTCCCAATCCTCTGAATTCTTTTCAAAATCCCCACTGCCCGTTCCGTCGTGCTGGATATAGAATACTGGGTCTTCATTTTTCCGAAATAGTTCTGCCAGTTCATTTATTCGCCATATAACCCCTGATGCATCAAATCTAGGTGTGTCTGAAGTGAATGAACCTTTCTGCATATCGATAACCACTAGTGCTTTTCGGTTTTTCATATTCTTTTTTCAAATGTATCAAACTCTTAGAGTTCATTCCTTATATCTTAGCAATCTTAAAATCCAGAAAGGCGCAGAACTGCCTTTGCAACCCAAATTATAGCTAAAAAATGAAGCAACTATTCTCCAATCTACTGTTCAAAGTATTTATTGCCATTGTTTTGGGCATCCTCTTCGGTCTTTACCTGCCGGAGTCTGTCAATCGTATTTTTGCTACGTTCAATTCGTTTTTTGGTCAATTCCTCAACTTTGCTATCCCGCTGATTATTTTGGGTTTGATTATGCCGGCGATTTCTGACCTGGGTAAAGGAGCCGGAAAGTTACTGCTCATTACAGCAGCTATCGCATACGGTTCTACCATCTTTTCCGGTTTCATGAGCTATTTCACTTCTTCCACGATTTTTCCTTCCTTGTTGGCATCCCATGTAAATGATGTTGCTGAGATCGGGGAGAGCGGAGAGGATCTATTGCCGTATTTCAGTATCACCATTCCGGCGGTGATCGATGTGATGTCGGCTTTGGTATTGGCCTTTGTAATTGGCTTAGGGCTTTCCTTTCAAGAAAATTCCACCCTGCAGAAGGTGGTAAAGGATTTTGAGGCAATCATTATGCAAGTGATCGAGAATGTAATCATTCCGCTCCTGCCGCTCTTTATTCTTGGGATTTTTGCCAATATGGCTTTTAGTGGCCAGGTGTACTCCATCCTTTCTGTTTTCCTGAATATCATTGGGGTGATTTTCGCCATGCATATTTTCCTGCTGTTGTTGCAATATGTAATCACCGGAGCCATTGTTAAAAAGAATCCTTTCCGGCTATTGGGGAATATGATGCCTGCTTACTTTACAGCACTGGGTACACAGTCCTCGGCAGCGACTATCCCGGTGACCTTGGAGCAGGCGGAGAAGAACGGCGTTTCCCCAAAAATCGCCGGGTTTGTGATTCCACTCTGTGCCACGATCCACTTGTCTGGGAGCATCATGAAAATCACCGCCTGTGCTATGGCGTTGATGATTTTGGAAGGAGTTCCCTTTGACTTCGGCATGTTTGCAGGATTTATTTTTATGCTGGGTGTAGCGATGGTCGCCGCCCCGGGCGTGCCAGGAGGTGCTATTATGGCGGCCATTGCGATATTGCAGTCCATGCTTGGCTTCAGCGAAGAAATGGTAGGTTTGATGATCGCTCTTTATATTGCTATGGACAGCTTCGGTACCGCCTGTAATGTCACAGGTGACGGAGCCATTGCGCTCGTAGTGGATAAAATCACAAGAAAGAGCTAACCTTTCCCGGAGCAAAAAACACTTCCCAAATGGGGGCAAGTTCACCGCATTCTATGGATTCACTGACTGCGGCAGCAGGGGATGATTTTCAGATAGTCTCTGATAATTGAGTTTTTACGGGGTATTAGATGCTTTTCTAAAACTCTTTCTCATTGGTCTTGGACTTGTATTGGATAGGGGAAAAGTTTTTAATTAAAAACAAAAACCATGAGCACATCCAAATCAATGACTACTTATTCCCAGGTATTGAACTTACTTCCCGATAGGGGATATGGTCAAGAATTGAACATACAACGGGCTGGGGCATCTTTTGAAGGTTCAGATGTAATTTTTCAACCTGAGCAACTCAGCATAATAAAAACTTACAGATTTGAGGGAGAATCAGATCCATCTGATATGGCCGTGATCTATTTGCTTCATAGCGAAACAGGAGAAAAAGGTTTCTTGCTGAACGCCTATGGAACGTATTCGGATGAGGATAATCAATTCTACGATGAATTCATCAAACGTGTACCGGTAGAGGAATCCGAAGATTTTGATATTTGATAACCTTATTGACATTAGATTTTTGAGAGAGAAAGTCTAATGTTTTTCTCAAATAATAAATAAATGAGTTTAGCTAGGGCTTGCTGAAAAAGTCTCAGGTATGCCAGCATCAAGGCGGCCGATTGAAGATGTATGCTTATACCTCGAATGAGGCCAACGTAGAAGATGGTATGGCTGAGGCTAGCTTGAAAATCCCGATTTTGGGATTTTCTGATGCATGGATAAAGACCTATTGTGGACAATAGCCTTGCACTTGCTGAAAAACCGTTCACATGAAAAATAGTTCAATCATTCAAAATGATAGCTTTTGATCTATTATTTGCGTTTTTCAGCATGCCCTAGGTATGGTCTGTAATGGATTCTACTAGCACTTCTTCTCCATTTTTATCATAATAAGTACAGGTCATTTTATCTATCATTACCACCCATTTGTCAATACCGTACTTAGCAGCATCTTGACAGAAGGTCGGGTAGTCTGATTTGCCCTGTTGATGAGCCGTTAATTCAATTTTAAATTGACCTTTGTTACTCGTATCGGCAATTTCCAACGTACTATAAATAGCTGGTGTGGTAACTTGATGCCCTTTTCCACTAAAGTAAACAGCGTGGCCATCAGAAACATAAGTCTCATAATATTTCACACCTAACATTTGTAGTTCGTGGATGTGAGCAGGAAAATCAGCTCCTGTCTGTATCTTGTTATGAGCTTCTTCTATTTGTTCGAGTGTTAACATCTTTTTTTTTATTTAATCGATACTATGATTAAGTAATCAATTAGTGAGCCTATTTGAGATGGGATGATGTTTCAAGGAAAAATCAGTCAATTGGAGTATTATACCACAACGTAAACAGTAGTGAAACTGCCATTGAATGGTAAGCAAGTCATAAAATCCCCAATTTAAGGAGTTTATGACCTCATACTATATCGTGCTAGCTAGTGGAAAATGCCGGATCTTCTTTGTGACATAACAGGAAGTGTGTTTTTCAGAGTCTGCTCCGTGGAACGATTGTTGGCTTTACTATTACTTCATTAACTCATATGTTATGCTGATAATCAATAATCGACCTACAGATATTTATTCCCTATTGCTTTTTGGGAAAAAGAAAGATGATGTGGATAAGGGAACCACACGTAAAACCCCCGGTAATTCTGAAGGAGCTAAACCACCCAAAAGAGAAGATTATATTGAGATCGAACGAGAAAACGACCGTAAAAATGATGTGCAGGATGAAACTGTCGATAATGAGGAAAGAGACAAGAATAGCCGGTAACACTGAGTTTGAATAGGCGTTTTATACACTATTGAGAATGTTATGGATATTTTCTTTAGCGGTGTAATTCTCCTGTAATGTCTTGAAATTCATTCGTTAGGTGCCGTTTTTCTCCATATCTGATCTTGATTTGTCCTCTAGTCAGGAATCCGGAGTTTGTAATAAAAGACATACTTTCTGATATGAAAATTTTTTAAGTTTGGAATGATCTAGATTGTCCAATTTGACTTTAACTTAGTGTGTCAATTGTACTACCTATAATTTCTTCAGTTTATGAGAAAGACGATTTTTTCGCTGCTCGCTGTTATTATTTTAGTTTCCTCTTATGCATCCTCTCTCCCTTCACCTTGCGAAGGAAAAGAGCTTTTCTCCCCACTTGTTAATCACAAGATTTCTTACTGTGATGATAAGGCATTTGATACCCATGAGTTTAGATATGTAGATGAGAAAGGGGCTACGCAAAGCTATTCCAAGTCAGGAGAGCTGACCAAAATCTCTTATGCATGGCTCGGAGAATTTGACCAAAGACCATCCAAAGAGCAGATATTCAAAAACTATGAAAATGCAGTTCTGCAGGAGGGAGGAGAAGTTCTTTACAATCGTACCGAGATCAATTTTCGCTTAAAAAAAGGAGGGTTTACATTTTTTATTCAAGTGAATACAGACTATAGCGGAACCTATGAAGTAATTACTCTTAAGGAAGCACCACTTGATCAGGAGGTGTTTTTGACTGCTGCCACTATCCAAAAATTAATTGAAGAAAATGGACAGGTAAATTTCTATGGGATCTACTTTGATACGGACAAATTCCAGATCAAGCCTGAGTCTGATGCTGTTCTTCAGGAAATAGCAGCATATCTCAAGTCAAACCCACAACATTCGGTGTTTTTTGTCGGTCATACAGATATGACAGGTAGCTTGGAAAATAATAAAAAGCTATCTGAACAGAGAGCTCAAGAGGTAGTCAAAACACTTGTAGAAAAATACTCTGTTCCTGAATCAAGGATGAAAGCTTTTGGCATAGGCCCACTAAGTCCTATATACAGTAATGTTACAGAAGAAGGCAAGGCAAAAAATAGAAGAGTAGTCATGGTTTTATCCAATTAGGCCCTAGATAAAAAAGATCCAGTTCTGGTGATTGTGGCTTTCATATTTTGGCTGGCAGCAGGTTTATGATTTTAACCAGTGGCGGTAGAATGGGATGTTCTGGCTTTTGCTACCATTTCCTCGAGGTGGCCAAAAGAGTGTGAGTCTTCCAGGTGATTCCAAATCCAGACTGGCTTACTCTCATCGAGTTTGATCTCTACACAAAAGTCGGCAGCTCCACTTACCGCTTTGAATCCATATCTTTCTAAAGCTCTCTGAGTCCAGAAGACAAGTTCATTTGTCTCCCCTATGATTTTCACTTCTGAATGAAAGGAAGTATTCAGATTGAATGAGCCTGACTGGCGGTCAAAATTGACTCCCTCACTGGCAAAAGCTTTTTCAAACGCTCCATTGAGAACCAGGCTTTCAGGAGAGCCTACGATAAATTCCCCGTTTTTAGGAAGTAGCGATATCTGATCAGCGACCCTTAAGGCCAGATCAAGATCATGCGTGGATAGGAGGATCGCACAACCGGATTCTCTCGCCATTTTATTCAGCATTTGCATAAAATCTACCCGGCGTGGAAGATCGAGGAAGGCGGTGACCTCATCCAAAATCATTACCTGGGGCTCTTGCGCCAATGCCCGGGCCATCATGATTTTTTGCCTTTCACCATCACTAAGTTCATGAATCGGACGTAGGATTAGCTCTTCTGCACCGGTCAACCTAATTGCCGATTGGATTATACTATGGTCATGAGCGCTAAGCTTGCCTGACCAGTTGGTGTATGGATACCTTCCGAGAGAGATCACCTCATAGGCCGTAAGCAGTCCTGTCTCTACGCGGGTCGTAAGCACCACGCTCAGCTGCTTTGCCAGATCAGAAGATGGTATCTTATGCACATCCTTTCCATCTAGCAAAACTTTGCCAGCTAAGGGAAATTGCATTCCTGACAGTGTGCGCATCAACGTGGATTTTCCTGCACCATTCGGCCCTAGCAGACACACCAGTTCACCTTTACGCAGGTTAATAGTAATGTTTTCCGCAATTACAGATTTTTGTTTCTTTTCGAGAGCGTATCCTATGGAGAGCGCTTCAAGTTGCATGATAGAGTTCATCTGTTATTTTTTTTAAATCCGGAACGAGCGCATACTTTTATTACGTAAAATCACCCACATGACCACAGGAGCGCCGATTATTGCATTCACGGCGTTAAGATGTAGAAAATGCCTGTCCCAAGGTAGATTGATTACGAGGTCTGCAGCCATGGCGATGGAGGCACCGACCAGCATCACCGCAGGCATAAGGATCTTATGGTCGGAGGAATTGAAAAGCCCCCGACAGAGGTGAGGTACCACCAAACCAAGAAAAAGAATGGGGCCGCAGTATGCTGTGACTGGAGCAGCCAATAGAACGGCTGATGCCATGATGATCAGGCGGGATCTTTTTACATTCAGTCCCAGGCTACCTGCATACTGTTCCCCAAGAAGTAATGCATTAAGCGGTTTGACCATCAATACACTTAATATCAAGCCGGCTATTACCAATGGAACTAGCACTGGGAAATGCTCCCAATATACACCTGCAAAACTACCGTCATTCCATCCCGCAAACACTTTTCCTTGGGCTACATTGGTGAAATGAAGTACTACGCTAATAAGTCCCTGAGCTAAAAATCCAAGCATCAATCCGAAAATCAGGAGGGTGATGGTGCTAACATAGCGGGAAATTGACATCATGAGAAGCAATATTAAAAGACATCCCAGACTGGATCCGGCCACTATTCCTAAGTGGCTTAGAAAAGCAAGTTTTTCCAGAAATGCAGATCCTACCACCGCGGTGGTGGCCACCACTAAAGCCACTCCTAGCTGGGAGCCTGCCATCAAGCCTAATGACCAAGAATCAGCGAGTGGGTTGCGGAAAAGAGTCTGTAACTGCAATCCTGCCGCACCTAAGGCTGCGCCTCCCAAAATAGCAGCGAGTGCCCGGGGAAGCCGTAGTTGATATATGATTTTTTCGTTGATTTCCTGCTCTCCGGCTCCGAATAATGCTTGTAGAATTTCGGATAGCGTAAGTGAGACTGTTCCTATACTCAATTCCATAAGGAACAATACCACCACACACAGCCCGGTAAGAATAAACCAGACTATTCGCATCCAGTTACGATTCGTAATGGGAGCATAGGAACTGTTTTCGGGAACGGTAATGGTAGAAGAAGGCATATATATTAAAATTTAGGTGGGTGTTTCTGTCCATTCCTTAAAATGTGTTCTCCTTGAGTCTGAACGTATCGTTATACTCCTCATTGGATGATTCTCCCAGAATCCGTTGGGAAACATACTCACCTATAGACGGCCCATGCTTGAATCCATGACCAGATCCCCCACCTACAATCCATACTTTATCCATTTCAGGATGTTGGTCTATTATAAAATTAGAATCCGTACTGTTGGTTACTTGACAGACACGGGTCTCAGTGATAGGCATATTGGCCATAGTAGGAAAGCGGTGACGGAGGAAATCGTGCCCACGTTTTATCTGCTGGGCAGACACGATACGCTCATCTGTATCTGGGTCAATTGAATTATAGTCAGGATATGGGGCTGCTTTCAGTCCCCGGTTTTCAATGTCCGGAAATCCGTACCAACCAGAGCCCTGCACACTCCATTCTGGGAAATTTGGATAAGCAAACCTTGAGTCCCCGGGAGGTAAGCCGTAAAACAATACATCACGACGCTGAACCTGCAGTCTTTTTGCCAATAAATCCGGAAAGATCTTTCCTAGCCAAGGGCCACAGGCAAAGACATAATGATCCGCATATAGCACTTCTCCATTGTTCAATTGAACACCCTCTAGCTTGCCTGAGGAAGAAAAGATAGGCATTGCCTGAGCGATCTGCAGTTTACCTCCTAATTTGATGAACTCAGCCGCTACAGTCTGGCATCCTTTACGTGCCATCAGAGTACTCCCGGCAGGACCTCCTGAATTATATAATGCAAAATGTAAGTCGTCAGTAAATATTTGTGGCCATCTCGTTCTGATTTCATCCTGATCCAGAATCTCGGTGTCTTGAATCCCAAACTTTTGTAGTTGTTGTTTGCGGTTCAAGGCCAGTGATTTGGCAGACTCATCTGTGGACATGGCCAGCCGCCCTGTTGGCAATACCAATTGTTGGCCAGAAACTTCCTCCAGTTCTTTCCATAAAGCGAAAGCCCGGATCCCGCTTCTCACATATACTGGATTATCATTGTCCACCTGCATAAGGCGAGTCTCCCCTCCAGAGCTTGCCCTGGAGTTGCCCGGTCCATACGCATCCAGCAATGTCACTGAGAGTCCTCTCTTCCTGAGATGGTAAGCAGTCCACCCTCCAAACGCCCCGGCTCCGATTACAAGGACTTCGGGTGATAATTTGGATATGGAAATTCCAGAGGCTTCGGCAGACAGAGAACTCATTGATGGGATGATGGAGGCACCCAAGCCAAAGGCTGATAGCTGGATGAAATTTCTTCTTTTCATAGTATATGATTTTGTTGCAAAGACCGTATGGAATCAATCCTGTTTCCTATATCCACGAAAGTTTTCCAAAGGCTGGTGAAAGTTTATAGCAGGGATAGATGAAATCAATTATCCCTGGGAATCGGAAGAACTGTCTTTTTGTCAAAAGTATCCAGGAAATCCGTAGTATGTCCGGGAAGTAGTTCAGGATGGATCAATCCTACCAAATCAGCTAATACCCAGTCTGGACGTACGATAGCAGTGCCATACCAATCATATGCGTTGACATCCATTTTGCTCCTTTTCATATTGTGATAGAGTTGGTCGTTTCTCCATGCTTTGAATGACTTCATGAAGTTCTCAGGGGGAAGGGCAACCGAGTGAATGTCGCCTATAATCCAATGGTCCGCCTGACATCCTTTCTGAAGTAGTGTCTCACTGGAGATCGATTCCTGACCTTCCTCGGCGGTGCTGATTTTCGTGTTTTCAAAAACATTGGCGACTCCGGCATCCTGAAGCAGCTGCGCCTCTATATTATTTGTATTCAGCCACCAGCGATCCTTCCCCGCATAATGTCCCCAGATGGCCGTTGGACGACCTGAGGTGGTTTCTACCAGTCGTTGAAGCTTTTCCACATTTTGTTTTACTTCTTCAAATACCTCATTTGCTTTTACTTCTTCATTGAAGAAAAGAGAGAAATATTTTATCCACTCGGCTCTCCCTAGGTAATGCTCTTCTGCCCACTCAAATACTGTGGCGGTCGGTATTCCCATTTCCCTGCATTTCCGTAAGTGTTCCTGGTAATCCAGGTTAGAAAGCTGCATAAGAAAAACATCCGGGCTACGCTCCAGTAGCACTTCCATTTGGGGTGGTTGATGCCAGCTATAGCCTACCTGCCCTATCTTCCCGCTCAAGGCAGCTTTCCTTAGCGTATCCTGATAAGAGCCCAGTCCTCCTATAGCTACTATAGTCTGGGTCAATTCCAGACTTTGAAGGAAACTTTCTGCACTGACCACATTCAGTGCTACCCGCTTCACTGGAATCAAAATGACTTCTGCTCCTTCCAATTCTCCTTTCAGCTCTGGTATGGGAGTGCCCCGCTGCACCAGTACCATGACATCGTTTGTCTGTTTACTGTCCCCTCCACTCCAACTAGCAAGTGTAGAGGAGGTCTTTACCACCTTGTAATGTCCATAGTACTCCACCTCTACATGCTTGGCAAATTCAAAGGTCACTTTGTCGCTGAAATAATCTGCTTCCGGACCATAGGGTTCCTCTACAGCTATTTCCTCCTTTTCACTATCATTTTGCTGCTTTCCGCAAGCAAAGACCGCTATGAAACACAGAAGAATATACAGTGGGAAACGTATGTTTTTTTGCATAGGTGAAACTGATAGGGTTAGTTAAAATTGTATTTCAAACTGATTCCGCCAAAGAAATTTCTTTTGGGAGCGGGATCAAAGTAGGCTCCAAAAGAGGCGTTCAAACTATGCATGGAGCTATAGTCCTCATCAAGAATATTATTGGCACCTCCATAGATATCTACCTGCAGATTTCTTGGCAACATGCGACGATATCCTGCTTTGATATCCAGTAGGCTGTAAGCGTCATCTGTTTGTGTATTTGCATTGTTGAGGAAAATCGGGCCATAATAGCTGAATGTATTGTTGACATACAAGCCCATCTTACTGTATAGATCCAGACCCAATACTACCGTGTGAGGGTGGATGCCAGGTATATCATTACCGTCATAGCTAACTTCAAGAGACTCGTTGTTGTCATCGATTGCTATGGTGTTGTACGTTTTGAATTGATGATCCATGTAAGTGTAACTTGACCAGAGTTTGGCCATGGTCAGTGCCTTGGAAGGATCATTTCTTATCATATACTCAGCGCCCAATTCTATACCATGACGGCGAATAGCTCCGGCATTTTCATTCATAATGCGGTCTAATCCGCCTGCATTGGAAGTTATTCTGGGAACAATGACGTCGGTTTCATCCAGATGATAATACACCAAGTCGAAGCTGATGTTATTGTCCAGCACTGTACCCCGGATTCCTATTTCTTTGTTTAGGCCTTTGGCTGATTTCAGGTTTTCATTGGTATTGAATCCGTCATTGTCTATAGCTCCGCGGGGTGGGGGACTGAAGCCCTTGCTTATGTTTCCTTGTAAGTATAGGTTTTCTTTTAGTTTTTTCACTAAAGCTATGCGGGGAGACAGATCATTGACTTCCTTGGTAAACCTAGGCACCCCTGTCTCCAATAGCCGCTCTTCAAATGAGACATAAAAATTATTAAAGCTACCGCCTAAGGTCATGGTCATTGCTCCAGGCAGTTCCATTTCCAGTTGGGCAAAAGCAAGTGCAGAACGGTCAACAGTCCCTCTTGAACTGTAGATCGGACTGTCAAAGCCATCGGAATAATCACTGACTTCATTGATCCCCCGGGTAAATTCCCCGCCAAATACGAAACGGGTCGGCATACCTGAGAAGGCGTTGAAGTTATAGGCAGTAGCAGATCTCATCGAAAAAGTGGTGGTGACCCCACGGTCTGCTATTTTGAAAAATGGAGTTCCGATCAGGAATGTACCCTCATACATCTGATAGCTAAAAGAAGTAGTATTTTCCCATTGATTGTTCCATCGGTATTCATGAGCTGCGCCAATCATTAAATTATGACCTTTGACTCCATTGTCCAGCTCTGGAGAGTTTCTTGGCTGTCGGGGGTTCTCGGCTACTTGCTCGGCGTTGATGTTGCCTGGTATACCGTAGTCCCTTTCCATATAGTTGGCGAGAAAGGATATGGTTTGCTTTTCGCTAGGAAAGAACCTGGCGAAAACATTCACAAACTGGTTGTCAGAAGCTGATTCTTCCCGGTATCCATCGGTGTGAACAGTAGAATACTGAAGACGAAGATCGCTTTTTTCTCCTCCGGTAGCAAAAGCCAGGGAATAGCGATGCGATCCATAAGAACCAAGAAGTGCTTCTGTCTTTAAACTGGTTTCCAGATTAACAGGAGTCTTATTTTCATAAAGAGCTACTCCACTGAGACCGGCACCATAGATGCTCCCGGAAGGCCCTCTAATGATAGATGCACTGCTTATATTCGCAAAATCAAAATAGGCCAGTGGACTAAATCCATCAGCAAAGGTGATGGGGATACCGTTGTAATATGATTTGTAATTGTCTGTATGACCGACAACACCAAGATTCCCCCCTCTGATACGCATGCTATATCTTCCTATGGTGGTGGACTCGACTTTTACGCCAGGTATGGTGCTGAGAGACTGCTGAGGAGATAGCTGGGCAAATCTGGCAATGTCACTTGCACTGATCCTCCCTACGGAAGCGGGTGTTTCCAATAATGTTCTTTCTCCTTCAAATGCGGACACAGTCACTTCACTCAGCATCAACTCTAAACTGGTCAAAACTATAGTGAGGTCCTCACCTGATTTCGTTGAGATACTTTTTCCTTGGTATATCCTACTGCGGAGATCGTAACAATGACATCTTCTTTGGTAGGACTAAGCGAAAATAAACCATCTTCATCAGAGACGGTTCCTTGGGATGTTCCCCTTACTTGTAAGTGAGCACCTGGAATCGGTTTTTGGTTACTTGCATCTACTATTTTCCCACTGAGAACTTGTTGGGAATATGCAAAAGAACAAAAGTAAAGCGACAGGAAAGTAGCTAAGAAACAGGGGAGGTATTTAAGCATGTGATATAGATAGGTTTCTGGTTTTGCATACTTAAGTGCGAACTTTTTGTGCCCAGATCTCCCCGAACTATTTGATGAATATTAGTTCAAGTCAAACCTGGATTATGCATTAGCTTTCGTTATGAAGCAATTAATGGCTGTAATAACTTGTGCGCCGCGGCGTAGAATTGCTAATGCATATTTCGGGTTAAAGGATGATCAATCGGCAGCAATGTCAACTAGTGCTACCCGGAAGTTGAAATAGTTCTTCCGATGGTGAAATTAGTCCACACTTATTTTAAATGCAACATTATTGCATATATTTTATATAGGCTATAAGGAGAAGGGGTTTATCTGTGCGTTTTCCCTGTCAAATCCTAGCCTATGGATACCATGAAACCAGGTGTTTCTTAGTTGGGATTGCAATCGGGTATGAGGGTTGAGTAGAAATGAGCACATGGATGTACTTCATTCTTCAGATAGACACACTGTCTGAGGGACTTCAAAATTAAAAATCAGCCAGCATGTTAATTTTAAACAGTATATGTTACGTTATTCCTTTGCCATAGGAGGTTTGCTAGGATGCAAAGATGAAATCCCATCTTCCGCTTATTGTTACTTTACATGCTTTGCATTTTTTGAATCTTCTGCGTTTTGGCTATTTTTTTGGATAATCGTTTCCAGCTTTTCGGCTCTTTTTCGGTCACCCGCCCATTCGTATAATTGGGAGGCTTTCTCGCCAGCTTTTTCCACTATACCGGATGAGTCTTTTTTTGCAAGCCATCCTATAAATTTCCGCATGAATTTAAGATATGGAGACATCAGCAAGGCAGCAAGCGAAATTAGAAGCCAGCCCAGCGGGATGAATGGCACTGCCATACACACCAGTCCGACAATAAAAATCAGTAAAGTTATAATAGGGATGATGAATTTTTTCACTTCTCTAAGATACGTAGGTGGGAGCCGAAAGGTCTAAAATTCCCTTGAAAAATAGTTAAAATTTAGCTTAATGCCCGGGCTCCCATATCAGCCTCACAAATGAGCTTAGACGTTCGTTCCCCTTATGGACTGGGATACCGGCGACTATGCCTACCAGGAGACTTTCGCTCAAAGCCACCCTCATCTGAGGACGCATCACTGTCTTGATGTTATGGTCGCGGATAGTTTGGTTAAGCTCCATCCCAATAAAATTTCTGGTACCGGAAATCATGTAGTGAAAACTAGTATTGATATCATAGGTGATATGCATTCCCTTGTGAATAAAATCCTGGTGAAACATCGGGCCGGTATAGATAAGTGTATGGTAATTAGTGCCCCATCGTTTGGCGACCACCAAGAAGGGATTGTAAACGTTCCCTTTGATCAAGGGATTGCCAAAGTTTCTGAAATCTGAAAGTTCAAATTCATTGATGTAACCCAGAGCCATAGAAGTTGCCAGAGGAGCATTGACGAGAAAGGTCCACTGTGCCGCAAGCTTAAGGCTGTTTAATTGGTTGGAAGGGATCGAGTCCCGTTCAGTACCATTGATAGGTGCATAGAATGTTAATGGTACTTCTACTTCCAGCCCCAGGCGATTTATGGGCGCCCATTCGTATTCGATGAGGGCTTCATAGGAGTCAAATTTTAGATTATCAGTCAGTCCTAGCCCCACATTCCATTCTTTTTCTCCTTTTCTTGCACCCAGATCCCTGATCAAGTCTATGTATAGTGGCTCGGCATGTAACACCTTATCAGGTTCTTTTTGTTCTTCTACTTGGTGGATATAGATGCTGTCCTTTTCTGCATTAGTGATTTGGGCAATGGAATTACCGATTGATACCAATAGTAATATGGATAGTAATAAATACTTGAAATTCACGGTTTAATTGGTTTTGTTTTGGAAGTAATTTGTGATTCGACTGGGGATCACGGAAAAATGTCTACCTGAGTAGGGCAGTGCCTACACAGGCATTACCGCAGGCATATTTCTGAAGCTATTCCTTCATCAGATAGAAGACATTTTTTGCTTGTCAGGGGCAAGATATAATTCTCTGGTTTTCAGCTGAAAGCCTTTAGAGGGGATACTGTCAGCCGTTGGGAGGAGGGGAGTCAAGTTCAGAAAAGCCAAATGAGAGCTTTGTTCTCGGGTCGGAGAATTGGATTTTGGAACTTGTTAAAAAGTGGTAGAGGCTGTTTTGGTCAGCTGTATCAGTGTGGATCAGGTCTGCTTTTGGAGAGATTTTCTTGTTTTGGTCATCCCCGTCAGGATCGTCGAATTCTTCGAAGGCGTCCTCAAATCCCAGAATTGTTTCTACCAGGACTTCGATCATACTTTCTTGATCATTGATGCTGAGATCCTCAGCTATATGATTGGATTCAGGGTCGCGAGTGTCGGCACTGATATTGAGCATATAGATGCCCATCAGTACCCATATGAGTTTTAAAAGCGCACTATTTCTGAGATGACCGATCACGCTGCAATATTAGGGATTTTTCTTCTGGAGTAATGGGGCAGGTTGATTTCTTTAGATTTAGATGTTGGCCCACTTTTCGGATACTCCGATTTGACATGGGACTGTCATTCTAAGCCAATAAATTTAAAAGGAGCTGTGGTTTGAAAATCTTGAGATGATTCTCCTGAATAATTTTCATTATTGTCTAGGCTAAGTTTACGGACCTGGGCATTTTCGCTGAAATCAATTTTGCTGAACTCTACCCAGACTACATTGGGATTTAATACATTATCGAAGTAATAAACAAGGTTTTTTTGATCGGACACTGTCCTCCATCGTGTAGATGAAATATTAGGTTCTGAAGCAGAGGAAATTCCAAAAGGAACTGAACAATTCCTGATCACGCTGAAGACGCTTGGAATCACCACTTTCATATCGTCGGTTTTGGGAATGGCATCTATATAATAGGAAGCACGTACAAAGCGGTCAGCAGCCCGGTTGGTACCCGGAAGCATAATGGTGCCAGGAATGCCTTTCCAGTAGGAGTTGATGGCCAATTGTTGTTCAAAAACAGGCGAATTGGTCATGGTTACATAGGACATGTCCTGGTGGATTACCAGTTTTCCTCCTATGTATTCAAAGATTGCATTATTACCTGTTTTGTCTGAAATGGAAAGATGTACTGTGGTAAATTTATCAGTGCCTGGAATGAAAGAGGAAACTACCACAAATTCTTCCTTGCCCAATGCTTCTACAGCTTCCTGTACTGTTGAAAAATTATCCAGTACATATTGTAGCCACAGTGAAATAGACAACCCCGCCTTGTCTGTGTCCATTTGGAAATCGGGATATTCTGACTCTACCAACCACAATAGGTTTCCAACAAGTCCCATTTCATTCATGCCATCGGTAGAAGCTATATCCCAAGAGCTGGTCACCACACTTCCATAGCGTGATTTCCATTTTACGGAGGAAGCGCCCACCTCACCGGTTCTATCCATTCCTCTAGGGAAGATCCAAAGATTGGCAGGGATGTCGTCTTTCCAATCCATGGACCGTGCAGTGACTATTGTCCCATTGGGGCCCTGATATACCACTCTCGTACAGGCTAGACTATTCTCGATAACCAGCACAGAAAACAACAATAATAGCGGTAAAAATAAGTGGATAGGATTTTTCATTGGAAGTTGAATAAAGATGTGACGTAAAAATTTTCTTTATGATTTGAGGTAAATGTGTTTGATGAAGTTCTATAACAATTTAAGTATTGTTAATTTAATAAAAATTTCTGTAGGTAACTGATTGGATAAGCATTTCATCGTTTTTTTTAACAAATGTATTAGATGAATCCAATGCTTATGGCTGTGGTGGTAAACTTTTGGGAATGGATATAAGAAACATTTCTCCTGTATAGTAATAACCGTGAAATAAAGATCTACTTTTGCGGCCGCAAATAAAACACTACATGAAGCGCATCAACGAATACAGGAAACTTTTCGGAGTGGAAAAAGAAATCGATTTGGCCACTCTCAAAAAGACCTACCGAAATCTGGTAAAGGAGTGGCATCCTGACAAATTTCAGGATGGGGATGCTTTGAAAGTAGAAGCAGAGTTGCAAAGCCGGAGGATTATCGACGGATATCATTTTTTAGTCAGTATAGCACCGGAAACGCATACGGCAAACCGGGAGGCCTACACTGAGACAATAAATGTTGCTGGCATTGCCGATTATCATCACAAGGGCATGGTGTTGGAAATCACCTTTATGGATGGATCTACTTACGAGTACTTTGGTGTGACTTCGAATGTCTATCAAAAAATGATCAACAGTGATAAGATCAACCGTTTTGCTAAGCGGGCCATTTATCCCAATTATATCTATAGAAAGACGAAGAAGAGTACGGAGGTGGAGTAAGGTTTTCAACCTTTTACCTGGGGTTAGAAGTAAGATCTAGGATTTTTTGTAAATTTTCACCTATACATGAAATCTCCCGAAAATGCTCTCAACACAGGAAATCGAATTTTTAGACACGCATGGTTATCTTGATTTAGGCCAACTATTAAGCAAAGATCAAATCCTACGAGTCAATGACCGAATTGAAGAATTGCTGCAGTCAGAGGGTGAAAATGCTGGGGCAGAACTTGCAGAATCAAAATACATCCGCCACCCTAAAGAAGAAGGGGCAGACCGTCTGGCTGACTTGGTCAATAAAGGGGCTGTTTTTGATGTGTTTTATACGCATCCTCGTGTGCTGGCGGGTATTGAAGCCGTGTTGGGACAGGCTTATAAATTATCCTCCCTCAATTACCGGGCTGCCAAACCCACTAAAGGACTTCAGAAACTCCATGTGGATTGGAAAAACACGGTGGTAAATGGTTCTTATCAGGTTTGTAACAGTATTTGGCTTTTGGATGATTTCACACCCCATAATGGGGCTACCCGAATCGTACCCAAATCCCACAAATGGAGCAGCTTGCCTGATGAAGTGATGGCAGATCCTTTTGACAGACATCCCGAAGAAATAAGGATCATAGCCCCGGCAGGTTCGGTTTTTATCTTTAACTCACACGTATGGCATGGGGGTACAACCAATCAATCGCAACAGGTGCGGAGGAGTATCCATAGTTATTTCTGTACAAGTGCGCAACCTCAACAGATTGATCAAAAAAAGTATATCACTGAAGAAACCTTCCAGAGGATTGGGCAAAAGGGACGAGAGATTTTGGATGTTTGAGAAGGTAATTCCTTTGTATTTAAGGAAGGAGAAGAATGGGCAGCAATGAAGGATCTAATTCTGCTGGAATAGTCCGAGGATATGCTTGTTCCATTCTTTATTACTTTCTGCGCATTCACCCACTCTTCACGTTTTTCAATTCTTTGTGCGATGTGGGGGCGGCCAGGAATACTTTAATGCCCAGAGTGCTCTCTGGATTGTTTTATTCCCTCTATGTTATCAGCTGCCCAGTCAGAGAGACTATGGATATGGGGTAAAAGTGATTTTCCTCTTTCCGTTAGCTTGTATTCCACCCTGGGAGGTATTTCCGGAAAAATCCTACGATGCACCAATCCATCGGATTCAAGTTTTCTCAACGTAACCGTCAGCATCTTCTGTGAAATATCTTCCATCGATTTTTGAAGCTCATTAAACCTCATGGTTTCTTCTTCTCCTAGGATCAGGATTACCAGAATCGACCATTTGTCCCCAATGCGGTCTAGTACTGTCCGAATAGGGCAGTTTTCTGAACTTCGATAATATTCTAATATTTTTCCCATGGTATATGCTTGATTTTCAATAATAATAACCTGCAGGTAACTAGCTGACTTAGCAGTGCCTTCTTGTGCAATAGTTAGCATCCTAGTACCTTTGAGTTACCAAAAGTAACTTAAAATCTTTTGGTAATCTACTTTACAACTTTAATACTTTATAAACATGAGCAAAATCCTAATAACAGGTGCTTCCGGCCATTTCGGCATGTCCACCATTAATTTCCTTATTGAAAAAGGAGTTTCGCCATCTTCTATCACAGGCCTTGTACGGGATGAGTCCAAAGCAAAGGATCTCAGCGATAAGGGGATCAACATAAAGGTCGGCGATTATGCTGATTACCAAAGTTTGGTCACCGCATTTCAAGGAGTGGATAAACTTCTATTGATCTCTGGAACCGACATCAGCAATCGAGCGGCTCAGCATAGAAATGTAATCAATGCCGCCAAAGAAGCTGGAGTAAAGCATGTATTATACACCAGTTTTGAGAGGAAAAATGAGAGTGATAATTCGCCTATGGCCCTTCTTGCCCAATCTCATATAGAAACTGATCAGGCACTAAGGGAGAGTGGGTTGAATTATACCATTTTCAGGAATAATCTTTACTTGGACGTCATTCCACTTTTTGTGGGCCAGCAGGTTTTGGAAACGGGTATATACTTTCCTGCGGGGCAAGGGAAAGTCGCATTTGCGGCACGTGAAAATCTCGCTGAAGCAACTGCTAATGTGCTGATGGAAACAGGTCATGAAAACAAGGAATATGCGATGAATAACATAGAGAACTACACCTTCCAATCAGTTGCCGATGAACTTTCAGCATTGACAGGGAATAAAGTTTCCTATGTAAGTCCAAGCAGGGAAGATTATCGTGAAACACTTACAAATGCAGGAGTGCCTGCGGAGTATATAGGAATGTTCTCCAGTTTTGCCGAAGCGATCAAGCAAGGTGAATTTGAAAGTGTGAACTCAGACCTGGAGACTTTACTGGGCAAAAAAACCGTTTCTTTGAAAGAATATCTGACCCAGACTTATGGAGGGATTAAATAGTATTTAAGAAAAACTCAGTAAACAGAGGCTGCCTCTAAAAGTTGAGGTGGCCTCTCATTTAAATAAACAGGGTAACTTCAGTTTACTATGGTTCAGGTAGTTTGCTGATGTAGAAGTTGGTGGAATTTAAAAATTCAGGAATGTGATGATGTTCAGTTGATTTCGCGAAGAATTATTGGTGGATTGATTCATAATGCCTATTTCTGTTCTGGCTTTTTGTGAAAATCTGTAACCAATCCCTCCATAAAGCCTGTTTCTGTCGAAGTAGGTTTTTTCGGTGTTCATGAAGATTTCATTGTAGGCGGATAAATATAGCGTTTGGTCTGTCATTTGATCTTTGTTTAAGGCCACATTCAGAGCAAAAAAGTACCGGAGTCTGAGTCTAAAATCATCTTCAAAAAAGCGTTGTTCGAATCTATAGCGATGTTGCAAAGCGAAGCGGCCAAAGGTTTGTCTGGTAATAAATTGCTGATAAATACGGTTTTCGTTAAACTCGGTTTTTATGTCCGTATCCCCGATATATGGTTCACTGTAGATGAAAGCATATCCCAGCAAGATATTGTTGTTGTTTTCTGAAAGATTATACCCTATTCCTGTCCTCAAAAGAAGCTGTTCTGTATCGCCGATAAAATTATAGTTACGATACTGAACTTCATGATGCCAGTTAAACTTGGAATTGATTTTTTTGTCACCAAAATAGATTAGCCAGTTACCTGTTTCGGTACTTTGGGCCAGAAGTGATAATGGGGCGAATAGTAATGCAAATAGAATTTTTTTCATGTTTTTCAAATTGGCTAGGGCAGCGCTAGGTCTATGCTTTTCGCTTATCTTTTTCAGATAGAAGTTTTCCTGGTTAACGTTCAATTACAATCCCCTCGTAGTCTCCCAGTTTTTCCACCACGAATGTCGCATATCCATCTTCGTAATCAAAGATGATGTTATTGCCCTCGATCATACTCCATATCCTTCTGGGCTCAAACTTGGTTTTAATTTTAAATCTGCTCTCCTGAATGGGTAAGGGGCTGAAATATGTATTTCCGCTGAAACCTGTGAGATTGACCAAATGAAGAATCATCCCTTCCATGGTTTCGCTAGTGTGATTTTCAGGGATATTCCTGGCATACTCTTGTAATACAGCTTCTACACGCGGATGTGTGTCGGTGACGATCAAGTCATTCACCTCAGGATAGGTATAGTCAATCAGGTCCAATAGGATATTCTTATGCTGCTCATAGCCATGTAGATAATATAATTTACCCAGGTTGATAGGCAGAAGAACAGCCTTGCTTTGGGCGTGATTCTTTATGCCTACCGCATTGTAGCCTGAGGGCTCGTGGCCGCCAATTTTCTCCGGTGGGCCAGGTCTTCCAGGAGTATAGATAGGCAATTTTTCTTCATCTGCGGTTTCAAAGTCATATAATCCCAGATTGAATTTCCAGTAAAGCAGTTTTTGCTGCCCAAATCTGGTGAAGAGTTTTTTGTCCCCAGGATTGAGGTAATAGCCGCTGCCTTCATGATCAAGTTGCTTGATTTTGGCTCCAAACAAATTTTCCAACGCTTCAGGATGTGCTGACAAAGACCGATTGGTAGCAATCAGATTGGTGCCGGATTCATTGATCCGGATAAGTGCTTCCAAGGATTCTGCATCTAAGTTTGTGATTTCGGGTAGGATCAGCAGTTTATAGGTTTTGAGCTTATCTTTCAGATGCGCAATCTGGCTTTTCTCCACAATATCAAACTGGATATGGGATTCTTTGAGCATCAGTTGAATCCCCCGATATTCCTGTGCGGCATCGCCTGACGGCCATGATCCCGGTGCTATTACAGCTACTTTAGCTGGCGAAGTGTAGTTTCCAAAATAGGGCTCATACTTCTTATGTAATGCATACACCTTCCTATAGATATCAAAATTCCGCTCATCCTCATAATCGCGAAAATCCCCCATAATGCTCATGTCCAATCCTGAGCCATTGGCGATATTTTCGTACAAGCGGATAGCTACCTCCTCTGGCTCTACGGCATTGTATCTGGACTGGAAGGAAATCTGTTGGATACTGGCATTGCTGACAATGTGATCTGGATAAGAATGGATGGTGTTGCTCACATTGTCCGAGGCATTGTACGGCCAGTAAGGCAGGGAATTGGTCTGAGACTCATGTCGGATGATATCCACATATTTCTCAGAGTAGGTACAGATGGCGATTTGCTCGTTTTTGGATTTGACCAGCTCATGGACGCGGCGCATCAGGTCGTCAGAGGTGTATTGCTTGAATTCCTGATATTTTAAAAAAACCGGATCACTATAGTCTTCTGTCACAGGAAGTTTCATCCCGTTGCTGTATTCCGAGAAGCGTTTCCTATCGTAGGGATTCTGATCAATCCCATGATATTCCCCGGTATAGGCATTTTTGGTGGCATATCCCGGCATATTGATAAAAATACCATCGATAGGGTAGCCATCAATTACTTCTTCTATAATGTTGAACAGCTGCTCTTGTTCATAAGGCGCATTGATCGAGATCACATACATATCGTCATTCACGATCCGTTTCCCCTCGGGAGAGAGGTAAAACCAATCGGGTTGCTTATCAAAAATACTTTTATGCGCCCTGCTGAAATCGAATCTTACGATTACTTTAATTCCATTTTCATGGCATTTGGCGATGACATCACCCAGCATGTTCTCCTTCATGTAGGGATTGGTGTACTGATATTCCAGTTGGGTAGGGTAGAAAGCCATGATTCCCCCCGCATTGATAATAAGGGTATTTGCAGAGAGGTTTTTAAGATCAGCGATCAGGGAATCAGCATCAAGGGTTTCAGCCTCATATGCAGGCAGATTGGTTTGGATCACCCGCAGGTTATTTGCTTTCCACCAAGGAATACTATCAGGCCAGGAAGAGGATTGGGCTAGGGTGCTCAATGGAATCAGTAGAAAAATCACTCCGTAAAACAAGTCTTTGCAGACTTGTCGCATCGGAAAAAAAGGAATCCGTTTCATTCAATAGGTTAGTTATAGGGTTGATGAACCAATATACCATGCTGAGGATTAAATCTACCGTTTCGGTGGGCTCTTTTATGTTTTTACTGGTGGTATGAGGAGGAGACATTTCTAAAGCACAGGATTGATTAATTTGAAATTGGTTTTGATCCAGATTACCAATTGCAAATTAGATAAGATAGGAAGGTGTAGTTACAAACTCACGCCTAGTTCGGGTTCATTCTTTGTAGTTACCTTTGTCACACGTGGCGGCTGAAATTTTGGGACTCCAAAAATCCCACGTTTCTGAATATAGAACAATGGTGTAAGAGCTAAAAAACCAAAGGAAAATGAACTTTAGAAAAGCGACAAAAGATGATGTTCCAAGCATTGTGGAAATGCTTGCGGATGATGAACTTGGACAAAGCAGGGAGAATTTTCAATCCCCCTTGCCCACTGAATATATCAAGGCTTTTGATAAAATAGAAGCTGACCAAAATCAGGAACTGGTCGTGGTAGAAAACGAAGACTCTGAAATTATAGGAACTTTACAATTGTCCTTTATCCAATACCTGACTTACAGAGGCGGGATTAGAGCGCAAATAGAAGCGGTAAGAATTAGAAAAGATAAAAGAGGACTTGGAATTGGAAAGACAATCGTTGAATGGGCAATTGCCCGGGCTAAAGAACGAAACGCACATTTGCTGCAACTGACAACTGACAAAAAAAGACCAAAAGCAATTAGATTTTATGAAGAGTTGGGATTTATAGCCACTCACGAAGGGATGAAAATTCACTTTAAATAAAGGGTGAATTTTAGCATTTTTGATTCTCTCAGACTTTTGCGAAAGGTCGGCGCAGTATATTGACATTCTCCGTTTAGACTAGGTGAGATTGTATATCCATCTTTCTATTTTTCGGAATTTACAATTTCATTCCCCAAAAGTTCAACCCCATTCGGGGTTGCCGTCTACGTTCTTGGTTCCCTTTTCCCTAGGTTTTACTTAGGGTTATTGAAAGGTTCGACCACTTCAGGATCATTAATTCTCCTCACGGAATCGTTGCGCTCTTCGGGACTTTCGTTTCAGGATCGTAATCTCTCGCATTCGTTGTTTCCATTTTTCCGACCCCGACAGGGGTCAAACTTTTTAATAGCCGCGGGTGCAACCCGTGGAATACGAAATAACGATACGATCCCAACGACCCCGAAGGGTGTCGAACTATTCCTAAAACCAATTGTCAAAATCATCCAAAATCCCGAAATTCATTCAATTCATTTTTCCACCAAAACCAGAGTTATATGGGGACTCATACACAATTGATCTACCACATTGTTTACTCCACAAAACACCGCGAGAGAACAATCGTCCAGAATGAGAAAAAGAGGATGTTCGGATTTATCCACCAGCTGCTGACCAATAAAAATTGCCATCTCTACCGGATCAATGGAGTGGAAGATCATATTCACATATTGACCCATGTGCATCCTACGATTGCTATTTCATCCTTGGTGAAAGACATCAAATTAGCAAGTGATGATTTCATAAAACGAGAAGGGATTTTTCCAAAATTCAATGGATGGCAAGATGGTTATGGAGCTTTTTCAGAGTCTATTAAGTCAAAGGAACGCTTGATAAATTATGTCAAAAACCAAGAGGAACATCATCAAAAAAGATCGTTTATAGAGGAATATAAGGCATTGTTGGAGGAATATGAAATTGAATTTGATGAGAAATATCTCCTATAGGTTCAACCCCATTCGGGGTTGCCGTCTACGTTCTTGGTTCCCTTTTCCCTAGGTTGCACCTAGGGTTATTGAAAGGTTTGATCCCTTCAGGATCGTTTCTCTAAACAGAAATTATCATCAATGATTACTGGTATTTCAATTTTATAAATTCACCAAAATCCTGACCACGAAGTGGTCAAACCTGTGAATAACCGCGGGTGCAACCCGTGGATAACGGAGGATACGAATATTCCCCACGACCCCGTAGGGTGTCGAACATTTGACCACCAAGCGGATACTTCCTAGGTGGATGGGGACGCCTCACGGAGAAAAGAAGAATGAGAAACATTGTTCTTCCTTTCAATTACCTCAACAGCAGTGTGATAATGCCCCATTATTCTTCAGTTTTTAGGATTTTGCTACGCATCCGACGAAAACCGAGCTGTTACCGATTTTTTTTGGATTTTAGCTTCTTCAGCATATCTTTTCCAATCTCATTATTAGGATTTAAGGAAATTGACTTTTCATAACTCTCAATGGCCATACCTGTTTTCCCTTTTAATGCATATGCTTCGCCTAAACTGTCATAAGCATTCCATGAATTGGGGTAGTTTTTTACATTCTGTTTGAATATTTTAATCGCTTCATCACTATTATTTGATCTGAGCTGTTTATAACCGAAGTTGTTCATAAACTCCTCTCCGGGCACCATAGTGTATCCAAAGTCATTTGACAATTTCTCAAAGTGCAACCGGATTTCGTCGTAGGTCATGTTCGTTGATGCATAATTGTCTATAAACCAATCTTTATAGATGAATTTTAGAGCATCAAACATGCTTTTGTAAGTCACCGAAAAATGGTTTTCATCCTCATATTTTTGAAAATCCCAATCTATCCTTTCAGATGAAAACATTGTTATTTGCTCTGCAAGAGTGTCCACAGCCTGAGTGTTTTCATCTCCAATGGAAATAAAAAATTTATCTGAGCAGTTTTCATGACTAATTAGGAAGGATTTAAAATCATCTAGGATTTTCGTATTTCCACCCTCAATATCAATAGCTGGACTCATAAGTATGGTGGACTGGAACAAGTCAGGATCTGTTACTTTAGCATATAAGCCAAAAAGCCCGGCTAAAGAATGTCCCGCTAAAACACGATATGGGGCAGTCCTATAGCTGGTGTCAATAAGAGGTATTAGTTCGCTTTTTATAAACTGTAAAAAATTATATCCATCATCGTCGGTACTTGTTCTTTCTGAATCATTTGTACTCCCTTTAAATAAAGATGTTGGAATAAGATCCCTACCGCGGTTAACATTGGGAATAGCAACCACTATCATTTCCGGAATCCTGTTTCTGTCATAACCGGAAAGGTAATCGACAAGATTGGATACATAATTAAAATGTCCCTCACCATCAAGTAAATAAATTACCGGATAGCTTTTGTTGGTTGAGGCGTAATCTGAAGGCAGATGTACCCAGATACTTCGTGGTTCATTGAGTGCTTTCGAGTCTAAAAGGAATGATTCATCATTATTTGTCGGAATACTGTCCAATTGCGCATAGGTTGCATGGCTTAGTAAGAATAAAATTAATAGGTAGGGGTAAATTGTTTTTAATAAAGTCATCTTTTGCATTTTGTCTTGAAACTATATGAAACTGCATTTGTGACCAAGGTGACCAAGAAGGAAGAGACTCTGCAGCACCCGCTATCTTGCAGGTATTCATTATGAAGATGCCGAATTCATATAGAAGGTTGCCTTTGGGAGGTAAGAAAATTCCAAGTCTGAAATATCTTAGTCTAGCGAGAGCTTGTGATTAGGCTGGGTGAATTTTGCAATTTGACCCTTGTGTTTTTTCCGGAATTTGTAATTCCATTTCCAAAAAGTTCAACCCCATTCGGGGTTGCCGTATGCGTTCATGATTACCATTTTCCCTAGGTTGCACCTAGGGTTATTGAAAGGTTCGACCACTTCGTGGTCAGATCGAAAATAATTGAAAATCCATTTTCTGATCTTGGGAGGTTTTCAGACCCCGACAGGGTCAAACCTCTGAATAACCGCGGGTGCAACCCGTGGATAACGGAACATACGAAGTGATTAACACGACCCTGAAGGGTGTCGAACTACTGTTCCCAGAGGAACAGCAAAATGTCGTGCAATTCAATAGCTATTCAAATCCAGCTTCTGGAGAAGCAGGATAACTGCACTCTCTGCGAAAAACTCCGTGAACTCCTGTTAAAAAAAGCCCTGTCTCACAATGAAACAGGGCTTTCAAGTTGATTCTAATCCCGGATTGATAATGATTTTCTACTAATCCGAATAGGAAATCTTTATAGTATGGATTTTACCAATCCTCCCTCTACTCGGATGGCTGCTCCGTTCGTTGCGGAGGCCAGGGGACTGGAATAATACACTACAGTATCTGCGACTTCTTCTACAGTTGCGAAACGCTGGATCAGTGAGGTCGGTCTCATATCCTGGAAGAATTCTTCTTCGACCTTGTCTATGGATTTTCCGCTGGATTCAGAAAGATCTTCGATGAATTTGCCCACTCCTCTGGATTTTGTGGGGCCAGGTAAGATGGAATTCACTGTCACGTTACTTCCCTTGGTCAATTCGGCCAGTCCTCTGGATACCGCAAGCTGGGCGGTTTTGGTCATGCCGTAATGAATCATTTCGTCCGGTATGAAAACGCCCGACTCACTGGAAATGAAGATGATCCTGCCCTGGTTTTTTGCCAGCATTTTTGGGAAATACTGTCTAGCAAGCCTGATGCCGCTGAGTACATTTACTTCAAAGAACCTGAACCAGTCCTCATCAGGAATAGCTTCAAAGGCTTTTGGTTCAAAAATCCCTGCGTTGTTGATTAAAATATCCACTTCAGGAAGTGTTTTCAGCAGGTTGTCCACCTCTTCCACTTTAGAGAAATCAGCAGGAATGCCGGTGATTTTATTGCTTCCCGTTTCAGATTTCAGTTCTTCGATGGCCTTATCTACACTTTCTTGAGATCTGCCGTTAATAACTACTGATGCTCCTTCCACCAAAAATCTCTTTGCGATAGCAAAACCAATTCCTGCTGTGGATCCACTAATGAATGCTTTTTTGTCTTCTAATTTTAAATCCATTGGTTGTGATGTTTAAAAATGTTCCGATGCAATGTGGCTAAGTTCCACATGCTAGAGTAAACTAAAGTGTGGATGATAAAATTCGGATGAGGGCGAAATTCTAGAGAATTCTTTTGTTTGAATTTTAAGTTTATTTCGGTTTGTGGAGACACAAACCGAGGCGGAAGATCAGCCGTGCTCTCTGTGCAAAACTCTGTGTCCTCCGTCGTTTCCTATACCTTGAGCTTCACCAGTTGACCCATCGCCCAGTTCGCCCTTGCTCCACTGACCCCGGTGCTATTGCAGGTTTCGGTTCTAAGTAGATCGCCCACTATGGTTTTGATCAATGGCTCCTGAATATGTTTAGGAAGGTCACAGTTGAAATTTTCAATTCCCTTTTCATCAGTTATAAGGGTGAATTCCCCTTTTCCGAAGGTCTCAAACTGGATTGTTCCTTTGCTTCCAAAGATTGTGGTTTCATCTATTTCCGCATTTGCGGAAGAGGAGAAGCACCAATTCCCGGTACCCAGCACCCCGCTTTCGAACACAAAACCACCGACGACAATATCCTCAGCTTCGTAAGCTCCGGCCTGATTGGATGCAAAACCATCTGCTTGGGTGATTTTTCCAAAGAAAAAGTCCATCAGGTCTAATTGATGGGAGGCCAAGTCGAAGAAGTATCCCCCTCCGGCCAGTTCAGGATCTACCCGCCAATTCGTTTCCACTTTGGTAATCAATGTGGCATCAAGTTTTTGTTTGAGATTGATGTGTACAGCCCGGATATCGCCTAGGATCCCTGAATCTATCAGTTCCTTGATCTTAAGGAAGTGTGGGAGTTCCCTGCGATAATATGCCACATAAAGTGGCACGCCAGCTTGTTCGCATGCTTCGATCATTTCCAGACATTCTGCATGGGTTCTTGCCATAGGTTTCTCCACATAGACAGGTTTACCAGCTGCAGCGGCAAGTTTCGTCAGTTCCAAGTGAGCATTTGGAGGTGTGGCGATGTAAATGGCATTGACTTCTGGATCATTGATTAGTTCAATCGCAGAAGTGTACCATTTGGACACTCCATGTCTTTCCGCATAGTCTTTGACTTTCGCTTCGGAGCGGCGCATGACAGCCTCGATTTTGCTATGTGGGATCAGGTTCATGGCTGGAGCTGATTTGATTTCACAGACATTCCCCACACCTAGAATTCCCCACCTTACTTCTTTATCTTGGATTTTGCTCATATGCTAAAATAGAGATTACGCCTAAAACTAGACCTATTAGCAGGTATAAAATCAGGTTTGAAACTTGTTGGATAAGTTGAGGGAGCCTAAATGGCTAATAATAAGATGTGTAGCGGCTAATGCTATCGTTTATGCCAGGATTTGCCTTTGTTTTTAGAATAGAAATTCCCTTTGGGGCCTTCACCCAGCAATTCTTTTCCGCCGTCGATTAAGTCTGTAAACTCCCCAGGACTGGCGGGATTTCCCATGTAACGTTGATTCCAAGTTTCGCCCTCGTCGATAGAAAATTCAATTTTAAGCGAGTTGGTAGGGCAGATACGAATCAGTTCTTTACCCTTTTTAATCATTTGTGCCATTTATTAATTGTTTAATTCTTGCCAATCTTATCATGTTTGTCCTTTGAGGAAAACATGTGAGTTGGCTATTTATGGATAAAATCCAATTTTGTGTTACTTTTTTATTAATTTTTTCTGAAAACTTTACACTCAACAGCTCTTAATGTCCGCTGAAAGTAAAAGATGGAAAGGTGAATACCTACTATATTAAAATGTCGAAACCCGCTCAAAAATCAAATTGAACGGGTTTCGAATGATTTTTACCTAGGGCTCAGTTACATTTCCCATCCATCTCTGTACGTCCTTCCCACAAATTGGTTGGCTTCTTCGAAATTAGTGATAAGAAGTTTGTCTCCATCCCAAAGCAATTTCTTCCTGCCATAGAATTCAGGCTGGCCTTTGCTGTTTTCCCTACGGAGCATGTAACTGCGGATGGCAAGGTTTCCCATCAGCACAGTTTCGGTCATTGGGCCGGCATAGTCAAAGGAAGAAGTGAGTCCTTTATGTTCCGCACTTCCAAAACCCGCTTTACAGGCATCAACCCATTTTCTCTGGTGGCCGTATTCTGGTTCTATGTTTTCTTCTGTTTGCGGGCCAAATTCCTGCGTGCCGTCATTCAGGTACAGCTTAGGCATAAGCGGGGATGAGTCGTTGATATTGGTAGCTATGATCCCCTTGTCACCGATGATCAACACCCCATTGGCTCCGCCGCCGATTTCATGGTCTGCAGGGATAATATCCGGATGTGCAGGCTTGATTCCCCCGTCCATCCAGGTCATTTTTATAGGAGACTTGCTTTTGGCGGTTTCAGCAAAATTCAGGGTGATGAAAGAGGAAGCAGGACAACCATCAGGGTGGTAATCAGGAGTCCACATGCCACTGTAAACGGAGCCTACGCTACATTCAGCATCTTTAGGATAGTGTAGTCCTAAAGTTCTGAAAGGAATATCTATCAAATGACATCCCACATCGCCCAAAGCACCAGTACCGTAGTTCCACCAGCCTCTCCAGCTGAAAGGGTGAAGCTCCGGTGTGTATGGGATCTCAGGAGCAGGTCCTAGCCATAGGTCCCAGTTCAAAGCATCTGGCTTTGCGCTGGGTTGAGGGGGAGGGAATGAGCCACCTTGAGGCCAAACCGGTCTATTGGTCCAAACTTCTACTTTGGAGATTTTACCGATTTTATCCTCATCTATCCACTTCTGCACCAGTTTAAGGAGCTCGTTCGAGCCGCCTTGGTTTCCCATCTGGGTCACCACCTTTTGACTTCTTGCCATCTCAGTCAGCATTCTTGCCTCTTTGATGTTATGGGTCATGGGCTTCTGTACATATACGTGCTTTCCTCGTTCCATGGCGTACTTTGCTGCCGGTCCATGTACGTGGTCTGGCGTGGAAATAGTAACAGCATCTATGTCTTTTTCCTTATCCAGCATTTCTCGGAAGTCCGCATATCTTTTGGCATCCGGAAATCGCTCTACGGAAGCTTTGGCAGAACCTGAAAAATCAACATCGCAAAGAGCCGCTACCCGTTCACGTCCGTTCACGGAAGCATTTCTAATATCACTGGCACCTTTTCCTCCGGCTCCTATTGCTGCCAGATTTAGTTGATCGCTGGGAGCTATAAATCCCACTCCTCCCAGTACATTTCTGGGTACTATCATGAATGATGAGGCGATTGCTGCGTTTTTGATAAAATCCCTTCGGGTCTGTCCCTCAGAAATTTTTTTGCGGTTCTGCATGAGGTTATTAGTTTAAGGTCAATAAGTAATCTAAAAATAGGGATTTATTCTTTTGTACATATCCCCTTTGTCTGTAAACCTTGGATATATGAGGATCAGTGGTAAACTCTGTGAAATCCTCAAATTTCTTTTCTTGAAAAGAAATGATTCAGTTTTCATACTTTTTTGAAAAAAAATCAATCTGATAATTGAAGAAATGGTTTCAAATTACTGCGCAATCGATAGCATTGCTGATAAAATTCAATTTTTTGGTTTAAGTTTTATTTTATACTTTTTAAGTATCTCCATAGAAAATATCAAGAAATAGTAAAAAATCAGGATAAAGCAGGTAGCCATTGCAAAAAAAAGCTGGTTTCTTTGAAGATATATAAATGGAATAGCTTTGAAAAGTACCAATCCAATCAGCCTAAAATGAAAATAGGAGTTTTAAAAGAGACTAAGCCAGGAGAACAAAGAGTTGCTCTCAGCCCTGATGTCATCAAGCAATTGATCAAAAAGGAGTTTACTGTCACTGTAGAGAAAGATGCAGGGACAGGATCCAATTTTTCGGATGAAGAATACAAGTCGGCAGGCGCGGAAATCGGAAATGCCCAAGAGGTGTTTTCTGCTGATGTTCTATTGAAGGTTAATCTTTTTACCAAAGAAGAGATAGCCCAAATGAAGGAGGGCTGTGCATGTATGTCTATTATGTATGCGTACAATCATCCGGAAATCCTCGATGAACTGAACAAAAAGTCTATCACATCCTTTTCCATGGATGCGGTGCCGAGGATTTCCAGAGCCCAGAAAATGGACTGCTTGAGTTCCCAGGCCAATCTTGCCGGATATAAATCGGTGATTTTAGGAGCAAATTACCTGGAGAAGATCTTTCCACTGATGATGACAGCGTCAGGGACTATTACACCTGCGAAAGTTCTGATTTTTGGTGCTGGGGTAGCAGGCCTGCAGGCTATCGCCACAGCCAAAAGACTGGGGGCTGTAGTGGAAGTAAGTGATGTGCGTCCTGAAACAAAAGAACAGGTGGAATCTTTGGGGGGTAGGTTTTTGACGGTGGAAGGTGTGGAAGGAGTGAAGGTAGAGGGAGGATATGCTTCAGAGGTATCAGAAGAGTTTTTGCAAAAGCAGAAAGAGCTAATTCAAAGTAAGATCAAAGACTCAGATCTTGTGATTACCACGGCGCTGGTGATGGGGAAAAAGTCTCCTATTCTGGTGACTGAGGAGATGGTGAAAAGCATGAAGAAAGGCGCAGTGATCGTGGATATGGCTGTGGAGTCTGGCGGCAACTGTGAGATTTCTGAAAAGGATAAAATCGTCAAAAAACACGGTGTGACCATTATAGGGGAATCCAATCTTCCCTCACTCCTGTCCACCAATGCCAGTCAGCTATATGCGACCAACATCGCTACACTGCTTTTACATCTGGCGTCGAAAGAAGGGTTTACCCTGGATCGGGAAGAGGAGATTACCAAAGGTGTCCTGATTACCTATCAGGGGCAAGTGGTACACGAATTCACCAATAAAATTTTAAATAAGTAACCTTATCTAATTATGAGCTCAGAAGCATTGATTATTCTGATTTATATACTTGTTCTGGCAAGTTTCCTGGGGTTTGAGCTGATTGCTAAAGTTCCCCCGACCTTACATACGCCTCTGATGTCCGGCTCCAATGCCATTTCCGGGATCACCATAGTAGGAGCATTGCTGGCCTGCAGCGAAATGGGTTATACCACCCTGAGTAAATGGCTGGGAATGGCGGCCTTAGTCCTGGCCACCATCAACGTAGTCGGCGGCTACACTGTCACAGATCGTATGCTTAAAATGTTCAAGAAAAAATGAGTTTAGCAATAGAATTAGCCTATTTAGTTGCCTCCATATTATTTGTGGTTGGCATCAAAATGTTAAATAAAACCCAATCAGCCAGAAGGGGAAACCGGATTTCTGCATTGGGGATGTTTATAGCCATATTGGCCACCCTGGTTCAGATTGATGCCATTTCCTTGGTAGAGATCTTTGCCTGTATTGTCTTGGGGTCGGCTATTGGTCTTTACTATGCCAATAAGGTGGAAATGACCAAAATGCCGGAAATGGTTGCCATTTTCAACGGTTTTGGTGGTTTGGCCTCTTTCTCGGTAGCCTTGTCGGATTATTTCCTTCGTACGGAAGTGAATATGGAATCCATAGAACTGGTGACAGTGATCAGTATTATCGTTTCCGTATTTATAGGTGGTCTCACATTTACAGGATCCTTGATAGCCTATCTGAAACTCAATGGGAATATCTCCGGCTCACCTATTACCTTCAAGGGGCAGCATGCGATCAACCTCATCCTGTTTTTAGGTTTTCTGGCAGCCGCGGTGTTTACTGTGGTCGATCAGACAAACCCGATGCTGATCGTGATCCTTATCGTAATCGCATTGCTTTTAGGTGTGTTGACTGTGATCCCTATTGGAGGTGCGGATATGCCAGTGGTGATTTCCTTGCTGAATTCCTACTCCGGTATGGCAGCCTGTGCCACCGGTTTTATCCTGAACAATAACGTACTGATTGTGGCAGGTTCACTAGTGGGCGCATCCGGAATCATTCTTACCCAGATCATGTGTAAGGCGATGAACCGCTCCCTGATCAATGTGCTGTTGGGCGGATTTGGGCAGACCGTAGCTGAAGGTGGAACAGACGGCCCTTCTATTACAGTGAAAGAAATAGGAGTGGAGGAGACCGCCATGCTTTTTGATGGAGTATCATCCGTGATTGTGGTTCCGGGATATGGAATGGCCGTGGCGCAAGCCCAGCATGTGATCCGGGAGCTCATGGAGCAGTGCGAAAAGCGGAAAATCGACTTCAAGTTTGCTATCCATCCCGTAGCGGGAAGGATGCCGGGACACATGAATGTGCTGCTTGCTGAAGCTAACATCTCTTATGATAAACTGATAGAAATGGAGTCTATCAACGATGAATTCGCAAATACAGACCTGGTGCTGATCGTAGGGGCAAATGACGTGGTGAATCCTGCGGCCAGAAATAATCCGCAAAGCCCGATTTATGGTATGCCTATCCTAAATGCGGATAAAGCCAGGACGGTAATTGTCTCCAAACGAAGCATGGGCAAGGGATATGCCGGGGTGGAAAATGAACTCTTTGGCTATCCTAATTGTCTGATGCTCTTCGGTGATGCCAAGCAGACGATCACTAAGGTGGTCTCCGAAATGAAGGAGATGTAAATCTGTAAAAGTATAGCTCTCTAACAAACCGGCGGTCTGGATTTCAGGCCGCCGGTTTGTTTATAGCCTGACTTTGTCACAATAAACGCATGGTCTTATATCTTGGTGAAATGTTCAGAAGTTGTCAGTTGGGATTATCAATTTCATTCAATACAGCATTGATTCTCGTGGCCACCACGTCATATTTTTTGCGGAGACTGTCTTTTTCTTCCTCAGAAAAGGCGCAGAGAGGCAAGGCTAAAATGCTTTTACATAGTCCGGAAAAGTCCATGGAAGCTTTTAGCCCTTTCAGGTAATTCGATTTATAATTTCCATGTCCATAGAGATTTTGGCTTAAAAACAGAACCGTTACCTGTAGTTCTTGGACCCGTGTGGAATTCTTTGCCAGAATGGCCTCATAGAGTTTCACATACAACGCAGGGAATAGATTTGCCCCGCCGGAAACCCCGCCATGTCCGCCCATGGTCTCTACTAGGTACTCTTCCGGTCCTACCAGAATGGTGAATTCAGGTTGTTCTGCAAAAGTTGCTGTCAGCGATTCGAAATAAGACAAATCCCCCGAACTGTCTTTGATGCCAATAATATTGGGATGTTCTGCCAGCGTTGCAACCGAACCGACATCGATGGAGATGCCTGTGTGAGATGGTATGTTGTAGAGTAATAGCGGTAATTCCACCTCCTCTGCGAGCCTTTGGTAGTAATGGATCAGTTCATTCTGATCAATATTCATATAAAAGGGTGGAGCTGCGACCACTGCCTGGGCACCACAATTTTTAGCTTTGGTAGCCAGCCGTAAGCTTTCATTGAACGAACAATCGGTGATCCCCACAAGAACGGGGATACGTTCGTCCACCTTGGCACAGGTCATGGAGATCACTTCGTTCTTCACTTCGGGGTTGAGGCTGGAAAACTCCCCTGTAGTGCCAAGAACGAAGACCCCATGTACTCCACCGTCCAGAATGTGGTCCATGGTCTTGATCAGGCTGGGATAATCAAGCGTGAAATCTTCGTGAAGCGGAGTGATTAATGGTGGTATTATTCCGCAAATAGGTTTGGAAACAGTCATGAATCAGAATTGAAAAGTTTTTTATTCCAAGGTTAGAGCCACGTATTTTATTTTTTCCCGATTGTAGGTATAGGTCATATGAATCGAACCATCTTGAGCTTGGATAATAGCCGGATAGCTGAATTCTCCTTCAGGCTGATCTTCTAAAACATAAATTTCGTCCCAGTTTTCTCCATCAGTGGACATGAATAGTGAGAGCTTATTTCTTCCGTTTTTTATGGGGTTACAAAGCAATAGTTGCATTCCGTTTTTGAGAGTCACGGCATCTATTCCTGAATTATTATGGATCAAACCTGTGGATTCTACTTTAGTCCAGCTTTTCCCTCCGTCAGAAGACCAAGTGCTGCCGATTACTCCTTCCTGTGTGCGGGCAAGCATCTGTAGCTTACCGTCTGCGTAGGTCAAAATGGTAGGTTGGATAGCATGAAATTCACCGTTGTCGATTTCTGTTTTGTTCCAGTTTTGGATGTCCGCAGTAGTAGTTTCTACATGCATACTCCATATTCCGTTGGTTTCGAAGCTACTGGGATGGAGTAGGGTGCCGTCAGTTAAAAGCACCGCCTTGTTTTTGACAGGTCCCAGCATTCCTGGCGGGATCTGGATAGCTTCAGACCAAGTGTTGCCCTCGTCATCCGAGGTTTTGTACAGTCCCCACCATTCTCTTGGATTAGGGCCTTCTTTGTAGAAAAGTACGAGTTGTCCATTCGGATTTCGGTAGAGCACCGGATTCCAGGTAGGGTTACGGAAGTCCTTGTTTTCCACTCCGTCAGCTACCATTTCGGGCTTAGACCAAGTTCCCTCAGTGAGTCGTGCAGTGTAAATACTAACGTCAGGATGTCTTTCGTATGTTCCACCAAACCAAGAGGCCAAAATCCCATCTTCAGTCTCTACAAGAGTAGAGGCGTGGCATTCGGGGAAAGGCGCTTGTTCATAGATGAACCCTGAATTCAGGATTTTTACGCCAGGTTTTTCGGGTGTTGGAAAAAAGCTAAATAGGAAAAGAATGAGAAGCTGCATGTGTTTTATTTTGATTTGAGATTATAATATATTGGCTTGGAAAAAACGCAGTATCCCGTGCTCACCTGAATAGATTCCACTGGAATTCTGCAAAATCTATAAAATTCCCCCAATCCTCCGATGTCAGGTTGTGTTTGCCTTCCCGGATGTGATACCCTGCAAGTGGCTGGATAATCGGAGAATCCAATTCCTCAAAAGCTAATGGGAAATTTACATTTTGGCCATAGATTTCGGAATAGACCCGGCTTCCCAGCTGTATGGAAATATACTCACCTTTTGGATCTGCCCATTGGTCTTCACGGGCACTGGCAAAGTAGATGGTGCGGGGAGCAATAAGTGAGGCTAGCATGTGCTGATCTACTGGGAGTGTTTCTTCCTGATCATTGAAGACTGTAAAGTTTTCTGCAAACCAATGCGGAAAACGGGAATTGATCTGGGCAATTGTCTCACCGTACTTTCTTCTGGAGATTGCCGCTCCGCCACATCCAGATTCATTGGGAAAGGCTACAGCCCATCGTGTATCATTGGCAGCCGCCCACAGTGTGGACTTCCCGCTTCTGGAATGCCCCACCAAGGCTGATTTTTTGGTGTCAAACAATGGGTCTTGTTCGAAATAGTCCATTGCCCGGATCGCTCCCCAAGCCCAAGCACCCAGTGTCCTCATGCCATCGTCTTTGGTCAGTTCTTCGGGGTAAAGCGTGTCTAAAATCCCTTCTGAAAATCTTTCAGCATCATCTGGAGCAACAGTTTCCCCATGGAAGGAAGCAGTAGCATATCCTCGGTCTATCAACTCTGCAACTGACCAATATCCTTCTTCTATCAGCGTGCCATTTCCAGGGTTTGGGCGGTGATTGATTAACAAGAAGACTGGGAATGGGCCTTTCTTGGATTTAGGAAGGAATACATTCAAGCGCATTGTATGTGATTTCCCATTTCTAGAAACGGCGATATTAACTTCTTTGAGAATGGTTTTATCGGGATAGGGGTTTTCATTTTCCTGCACTTCTGAAAATGAAATTGTGTCAAAATCAGTCGGAATATTACCATAGACATTTTCCCGGAAAAGATCCAGGATCTCAGGTCTTCGGATTTCCTCCCAATCTTGTCGTGTGGAGATTAGCTTTCCTTTCAAACTGACAAATGGATCAGGAAAAATCAGATCGGGGACTTTGCTTTCGTCGTAGTTGGCGTTGTGCTGAGCCATGGAGAATGAATAGTTGACTAACAAAAAAAATATAATCTGGTAGGGTTTAACGGTCATGTATTTATAGAATTGTACATCCGGATATGTCGTTGATGCAAGAGTAATTTATTAAAATCTAGTGAATTACTACGCTTTGCCAATTTTTTTTTGAACGGAATAAGAGCTTCTTAATCTATTATGCTATAATATTGCAATCAATTATAATTTATCAAATTTGGTGCAGTCACAAAGATGTCTGATTTTCTGAACCTAAGATTCTTCCGGAAACCAAACGCAAACTTAGATTGCCCTTCATCGTCCTTAGGGA
>CBFGUY010000020.1:0-38815 GCA_965651895.1 uncultured Algoriphagus sp.
CAAGACATCAGTAAAAAAACGTTTGGTATCATCGTCTCCGAATGGAATGAAGACGTGACCGAAGCACTTTACTCTGGAGCTTACCAGACGTTATTGGAAAACGGGGCGAAAAAAGAAAATATCATCCGGAAAAATGTACCTGGGTCATTTGAGCTAACTCTCGCTGCACAATGGCTAGCCCAGGAGGAGAGCATAGATGCCGTGATCTGTCTTGGCTGTGTCATTCAGGGAGAAACTAAACACTTTGACTTCATCTGCGACGCTGTAGCACATGGTATCACCAATGTATCTTTAAAATACAATAAACCGGTGATCTTTGGCGTATTGACTCCTAATACCCAGCAGCAGGCGATGGATCGTGCCGGAGGAAAACATGGTAACAAAGGTGATGAAGCAGCCATCACAGCAGTGAAAATGCTTGGATTCTAAACACAAAAACCTATTAACCTTATACTGATTAATCTATGAAAATCATGAAATTTGGAGGCACCTCTGTGGGCCGTCCAGAACGCATGCACCAGGTAAAAGACCTGATCACCCGTGGTGATGAATCAAAAATCGTAGTTCTATCTGCTCTTTCAGGCACCACCAATTCCCTGGTAAGCATCGGGGAGGCTTTGGCATCGGCAGATAAAGTTTTGGCGAAATCCAAAATTGATGAGCTTCATGCACATTACAATGCCTTTTATCCCGAGCTGGTCAAAACCGACACTGCAAGAGAGAAAGCTCAGGAAATCATCAAAGAACATTTTGAATTTTTGAATATCCTGCTGAAAATCTCCTTCAACGAAGCGATCAACCGTGATATTCTAGCCCAGGGGGAATTGCTTTCTACCAAACTTTTCCACACGCTTTTAGAGGAACTTGAGATTCCTGCGGTATTCTTGTCGGCACTGGATTTCATGAGTATTGATGAAAATGCCGAACCGGAATTGCAGAAAATCTCAGACCGATTGAAGTCAATTCTAGCACAGCATCCCGAGGATACTATTTTCATCACCCAGGGATTTATCTGCAAAAACCACCTGAATGAGGTAGATAACTTAAAACGTGGGGGAAGTGATTATACTGCTTCGTTGGTAGCAGCAGCTATCCAAGCTACCGCCTGTGAGATCTGGACAGATATCGACGGCATGCACAACAATGATCCCAGAATAGTAGACAAAACCCGTCCCATCGCAGAAATGTCGTTTGACGAAGCGGCAGAGCTTGCATATTTTGGTGCAAAGATCCTTCACCCGGCATCTATCTGGCCTGCACAGCAGTTTAACGTCCCAGTGAAACTGCTTAACACCATGCAGCCAGAAGCCCATGGCACGCTGATCAAAGCCGAAGTGGATTCGGTAGGAGTGAAGGCTATTGCTGCCAAAGACGGTATCACGGCCATCAAAATCAAATCCAGCCGCATGTTGCTTGCTTATGGTTTTTTGAGGAAGGTTTTTGAGATTTTCGAAAAATATAAGACCCCTATCGATATGATCACTACTTCCGAAGTGGCAGTATCGGTGACTATCGATGACTTGAGCCATTTAGAACATATTTTGGGAGAACTTGGCACATTCTGTAGCGTAGAAGTCGACCGAGATCAGACCATCATCTGCATTGTGGGAAATATGGTTTCGGAGAGCAAAGGAGCAATCCAATCCGTGATTGATTCACTGATAGAATATCCAGTAAGGATGGTTTCATTCGGCGGTAGCCGTCACAATGTTTCGGTCTTGGTGGATTCCAAATACAAAAAAGAAGCACTGCAAAGTCTTAATCAAGACCTATTTACTTGGTAAAAATGATAGCCGGCCTAGTGTCGGCTATTTTATTTAGACTGATTCTTATTACTTTTGGAGGATGTCAGCGAAAAACGATAAGCCGGGCTTTCTTCAGCGCCTACAAACAAAATGGAAATTGGATAGCCTGCTTCAGGTTGTTTTGGTTTTGGTGGTTTTTGCCTGTACGGGTTTTACTATTCTCTTTATCAAAAACCCAATCCTGGATTTTTTCGGAGTTGAGAAAGGCGGGTTTGTAAATACAGTACTTTATCTACTTTTAGTTCTACCACTTTACCAGATTTTCCTGCTTATTTATGGCTTTATTTTCGGCCAGTTCAGGTTTTTCTGGGAAAAGGAAAAGCAGATTTTCAGGAGGATCGGTGGATTGTTTTCAAGGAAAAAGTAATTTTTTTTACAGCAGAGCCCACAGAGATTTTCGCAGAGAGCGCAGTTTGAAATTGGTTAGAAAAGTAAGAGTGAAGCCAATATTTCAATTTTCAAATCTACTTAAGAAATCCTGCTCCAATTCACAGCAGTTTTCTTTTGCTGCTTGATTTGCCTGAGAATCGGGGCATTTTCCGGCTGAAGCAATTCCGGATCATTTGCCAAAAGTTGCTGAGCGGCATCCCTGGCCAAAGTCAATATTGGTGCATCCTTGCTCAAATCCGCAATCAGCAAATCGGTTATCCCGCTTTGCTGGGTTCCCATCAAATCCCCGGGGCCGCGCAATCTCAAATCCACATCCGCGATTTCAAAACCATCGTTTGTCCGAACCATAGTCTCCAATCGCACCCGCGAGTCCTTAGAAAGCTCGTACTTGCTCATCAGGATGCAATAACTCTGCTCAGCACCCCTTCCTACTCTTCCACGCAACTGATGCAGCTGAGACAGCCCAAAGCGCTCTGCGTTCTCAATGATCATCACCGAAGCATTAGGCACATTCACTCCCACTTCGATCACCGTAGTCGCAACCATGATTTTCGTTTCGCCTTTCACGAAACGTTGCATTTCGTACTCCTTTGCATCGGCCTTCATACTGCCATTCACTATGCTGATCGGATAGTTTGGAAAGGCACGGGAAATACTCTCGAAACCGTCCATGACATTTTTCAGATCCATTTTCTCGGACTCTTCTATCAGCGGATAAACAATGTAAACCTGCCTGCCTTTTTTGATTTCCTCATTGATAAAGCCAAAAACCTTCAGGCGATCCTTATCATATCTGTGTACAGTCTGGATTGGCTTTCTGCCAGCAGGCATCTCATCGATCACGGACACATCCAAGTCTCCGTAAAGCGTCATTGCCAGCGTCCGTGGAATAGGCGTAGCCGTCATGACCAGTACATGGGGAATGAATTCTTCATTCTTGGCCCAAAGCTTGGCCCGCTGAGCTACCCCAAATCGATGCTGCTCATCCACGATGGCCAGTGCCAGGTTTTGGAACTGTACCACATCTTCCAAAAGCGCATGGGTACCGATCAGAATCTTGAGTTCGCCGGAAAGGAGTTCCTCATGAATTACCTTGCGGGCGGATTTCTTGACAGAGCCTGTCAGCAAGGCAATTTTCAACCCCATCATATCGGCGAATTCCTTCAACCCTGAATAATGCTGAGTAGCCAAGATCTCCGTGGGAGCCATCAGGCAAGCTTGTGCGCCGGAACTAATCGCTATCAATGCACAGATAAATGCCACCATGGTTTTTCCACTTCCCACATCGCCCTGGATCAGGCGGTTCATCTGTTTGCCCGACTTCAAATCACCATAAGCTTCCCGGATTACCCGCTTCTGTGCATTGGTGAGTTCGAAAGGAATATGATTGGTGTAAAATTCAGTGAGTAGTTCTGTATTGTTCAGTATTTGTCCCCGAAACTTCTCCGTCCGGGCAACTTTCATCATCAAAAGTCGAAGCTGCAGATAGAAAAACTCCTCAAATTTTAGGCGCTTTCTGGCTCTTTGTAGCAGATTGGGTTCTGTGGGAAAATGGATTTGTCGTATGGCCTCCTTTTTTCCGATGAGCTGATATTGCTGCAAAATCTCAACGGAAATGGTCTCCTGAATATGAGGGAAGCAAACTTGTACCAGTTGCTCCATGATTTTGGAAATCCCTTTGGAATCCAGAAATCTTGCTCTTAGCTTTTCAGTGGTGGAGTAGATCGGCTGAAAGTTGTTCCTTTTCTCATTGGCGGTGGTCAAGGGCTCCATTTCCGGATGCGCTATGCTCCATTTTCTACCAAACTGAGCAGGCTTGCCTAGAAAAACAAAAACACCGCCCGTCACCAAATGCTTCTGCACCCAGGCAATTCCCTTGAACCAGGTCATTTCCATTTCCCCTGTTTCATCGGCTACATGAGCTACCAGCCGCTTTTTATTCCCCATGCCCACCAATTCCACCTTTCGGATTTTAGCGATCACCTGCACTGATTCCATATCCGAGTGAAGTTCCCTGACCTTAAAGAATTTTGTCCTATCCTCGTAGCGAAAGGGATAATGCTGTAGCAGTTCACCGAAGGTGAATATGTTCAACTCCTTGTTGATCAGAGCGGCACGCTGCGGGCCTACTCCTTTGAGAAACTCTATCTTGGTGTCAAAAAAACCGGACAAGGAAAAGTGTTTTATGGGTTAGGACAAATTAAACCCAAGGAGCTCAAAAGCCAATGAAATTTGACTGGAATTGTCTGAAATCAATTTTAAAGCTGCGTGACCGTTTTCCATATTTTTTCCAATTCAGCTTTATTGGCCTGAAGACTTTCGAGTAAGAGCATCTGATTTTTTGCCCGGTGGAAATTCTGCTCAGGATATTCTACTTTGTAATATACATTGCCTTGAAGATGATCTGTGAAAAAACGAAGTCCCATGATACAGGTCATTACCTCTCCGCCCAATACTAGAGACTCGGCCTCTTCACTGCTAGCCAGGCTTTTCACCCCTTCCCAATAACCTAGAAGCAGCTGTTCGAACACCGGGATTTCTAAATGTATTTCTTTCCAATTCTGGCTAGTTTCAGCTACTGAGCAAGCAACAGTTCGCACCAAATCGCCAAAGTCATACATCAAGTACCCGCTCATCAAGGTGTCAAGATCTATCAATGCTTCCACTTTTTGAAGATCTTGGGAGAAAATCAGGTTGTTGATTTTGGTGTCGTTGTGGGTGAGTCTAGGAGGGAGAATAGCCTGTAGTTTTTTGTAGGCGTTGATTAACTCCTTTTGGCTTAGGTAGAAATCCAAAATGTCCCTCTCATCTGCTGAAAGAGATTGTTTTTTACTTGCTACTTCCTGCAGCCTGGCAAAGCGTAAATCCAAGCGGTGAAAATCAGGAATACTGTCCTGTAGCTGGGTAGCATCTACATTTTTACCCCATTCTGCAAAAATACCGTAAGCTTGGGCTGCCAAATAAGCTTGATTCAACTCGCTGATTTCCTGTATGGTCTGGCCCGAGACAAAATCAAACAGGCGAAACAGGCGTCCGTTCACAGATGTGATCAGTTTATTTTCTGAATTTACCAGGGGCAAGGGAAGCTGAAAAGGCAGGAATGTGTCGTTTCCTTGAGATTTGACTAAGCGTTGATTATGTGAAATACGTTCAGGAAACTGAAATACTGTATTGTTAAACTCCTGTAAGACGTATTTGGAAGATCCAGACTCAATCAGATAGGTGCCGTGAATCAGCCCTGATCCAAAAGGGGAGTATTCAAAAGTCTCAAACGAAGTAAACGTGTATTTGGCAAGAATCTCCGCCATCTGTTGCTTATTCATAGTCCAAAGCTATAGTTTCGCTTTCAATTCAGGATTATTCTTCCACAAAAAATTGCGTAGTCCCTCAGTAGTCACGCTGCAAAATTTAAACCGCTGCTTCCAACTCACAGATTTGGGTAGGTTTAATTTTTTGAGACGAAAGGTACATTATATTTCGGAGATGTGCTGACTTGCCAAAATTCCGTGCGATCTTCCCACAAAGTCTTTTCCCATTTCAAAGAAAATAAATACATTAGCAAAATTTATCATTTAAGTAGAAAGTTATTTCTAAAAAAAATTAAAGAACTGAGTAAACCCCACCGCTATGAATGTAACCTCCATTGATTGGGCGATTATTGCCTCTTTCTTTGTTATTTCCCTTCTTATAGGAATCTATACATCGAAGAAAGCAGGATCTTCTGCTAAAGAATTCTTTCTGTCAGGGAGAAACATGCCGTGGTGGTTACTGGGTGTCTCTATGGTGGCTACGACTTTCTCAGCGGACACGCCAAATTTGGTCACTGATATAGTCAGAAAAAACGGTGTGGCGGGTAACTGGGCATGGTGGGCATTTCTATTGACGGGGATGCTGACAGTTTTTGTTTATGCCAAACTGTGGAGAAGATCCGAAGTGACTACCGATCTGGAGTTCTATGAGCTGAGGTATTCTGGCAAAGGAGCGGCATTTCTGAGAGCCTTCCGGGCCTTGTACCTAGGTGTGTTTTTCAATGTCGTGATCATGGCTACGGTTTCGCTCGCAGCCATCAAAATCGGTGGCGTAATGCTAGGCCTGAGTCCTGTTCAGACATTGCTGATAGCTTCCATCGTCACGGTCGTATATAGCTCACTGGGTGGTTTGAAAGGCGTTTTACTCACTGATTTCTTTCAGTTTTTCATAGCGATGATAGGATCATTCGGAGCTGCCTACTTTATCATTGACCTTCCTGAGATCGGGAGTTTGAATAATCTTCTCACCCATGAAAATGTTTCAAGTAAACTTAATTTCCTCCCTGACTTTTCCGATCCAAACGCCTATATCCCGCTTTTTCTGATGCCAATCGCTATTCAGTGGTGGGCCACATGGTATCCTGGTGCTGAGCCGGGTGGAGGAGGATATATAGCCCAGCGGATGCTTTCGGCAAAGGATGAAAAGAATGCTATTGGTGCGACTTTATTTTTCAACATCGCACATTATGCGATGCGCCCATGGCCATGGATCTTGATTGCACTTTCATCCCTGATTATTTTCCCGAATATTTCGGATCTACAGACAGCGTTCCCGGATATGCCTGTAGATAAACTTGGGGATGATTTGGCTTACCCCGCTATGCTTACTTTCTTGCCTACAGGCTTGATAGGGATTGTGCTTGCCTCATTGATAGCCGCGGTAATGTCCACGCTTTCTACCCATTTGAACTGGGGTTCTTCCTATATCGTCAATGATTTCTACTTGAGATTCATGAAACCAGAGGCTTCAGACAAGGAATTGGTAGCTGTGGGTAGAATTTCTACTGTGGTATTAATGATCCTTTCGGCTACTTTGGCTTTAGCGCTTTCAAGCGCATTGGATGCCTTCAACATCCTGCTTCAAATCGGTGCCGGAACAGGTCTTATCTTTATTCTAAGATGGTTCTGGTGGAGAATCAACGCCTATACTGAAATTTCCGCAATGGCAATTTCATTTGTAGTGGCCATTTTCTTCGAAGTGATCAATCCGAAGGTGAACTGGATCATGATCCCTGAAAATCAAGCTTACCTTAAATTAGTCTATAGTGTCAGTATCACTACTATAGGATGGCTCATCGTCACATTCATCACGGCACCAGAGAAGGATGAAATTTTGCTTTCTTTTTATAGAAAGGTAACTCCGGCTTCCTTTGGCTGGAAAAAAGTACTCGATCGGTATCCCGCTGAAAAACAAGTGATAGGCCAGCTTCCTAAAGAAATCGGTTTGATGATGATCGGCTCTGTAATGGTATATGCTGCTCTATTCTCCACAGGGTTTTTCATCTATGGAAATATGATGGCGGGATTTATTGCTGGTGCCATCGCAGTATCCGGTGGAATTATTATTATCCGATCCTGGAAGAAACTAAATTAATCCACAAATTTCACAGAATTCATCAAGTGGGCCATGTCCTCCTTGATGAATTCTATTACAGGAGCCAGAGAGTCATTTTTCATGGCTGTATCGAAATATAAGGCTCCTCTAAGGAAGTTTTTAGTAGAATCAGTAACAAAAAACTGAAACTGAGTAGGGACTTCTCCGGTAAGCTCAGCGACCACCCCTGTGTATCCTTCAGGGGTCAAAAACACGGCCTCTTCTATTCCATATGCCTTTACTTGATGCTGTGAAGTCAACCTAAACGCGTCATTGGACAATTGCTTGAAGCTGACCTTCTTCCCATCGATCTGCTTATAGGTTAAATGAACTTTTGCACCAAACTCGGTATAATTCAAATTGGCCCAAGTATCCTCCTGGATATTAAATGAATCAACCTCTACTTTGGAATAACTGGAATAGTCTATTTGGTAGGGATATCCCTCTGTCAATTTCTCAAAAGAATGAGCAGGCAAATCAATACGATTATAGCCTGGTGGTTTGGGGAGATATGTCTTATCACATCCTACTGTCCCTACTAGCATCAAGCCAATCCATAGATATTTTCTCATGGTTTAAAATTAGCCAAAGTGTTTGATTTGGTTTGGGAATAAGTGAAATTTAACCTGACAAGCAAATCCTATTCACATGAAAAAATCAACACTAATAATCCCGAAATTCTTCCTCGCTGCCATTTTTATGATGGTTGTTTCAGTTGTTTCAGCCCAGACCACAAAAGACGAATTTCTTACCAAATGGGTCAACAGCAAGCAGTTTACACTTGATGTATTGGATAAAATGCCAGATTCCGGTATGGATTATAAAACGGATCCAGGAGCCATGTCCTTCAAAGAGCAGATCCATCATATTGGCAATGCCATAGTAGGTATATCGCAGGGTTTTCTAAAAGGAGGGGATCCGGAATTTACCATTGATTTGGCCACTGCTTCCAAGGCAGACTTGGCTGACTATGTGGCAAAATGTTATGATTACGGAACATCTACGATGAAAGCCCTCTCAGAAGCGGATGCGGCAGAGACAATTGAGGTTTTCGGAAATAGTGTCACCAGACGGCAAGTTATGGCTCTGCTAATGGACCACAGTACACATCATAGAGGATCAGCTATAGCCTACTTACGTGTACAGGGAGTAGAACCTCCAGCATTTGTAGGTTTCTAAACAAAACTAATGAGGCACAAAAAAGAAGCTGCCGCATAACTCATAATTTGTCGCATTGAGCGAAGTCGAAATGGGCTTAATTAGCGCATAAAAGGCTTCGACTTCGCTCATCCTGACAAGAAAACCTATTTATGAGTCAGCCTCTTTCTATTCGTGGAGTATTTCACTCTCTAATCCAGGCTACTTTTTCATCCATACTTTCCCTTTTTCCTTCAGGCCAGTTGTCTGTTGCCGGTTTGGCTACGTAGAAGAATCCCATCAGGGCATCCTCCCCTTCCAGTCCAAAATCTTCTCTGGCTTCCTGCCAGAATGTAGGGCCGCCGGTTCCCCAATATGCCGCCAGTCCATGGGCTGAAGCTGTCAGATACATGTTCTGAACAGCCATAGAAACTGCCGCAATCTCTTCCATTAAAGGAATTCCCTGAGAGCGTTTCATCAGTATAGCTATTACGTGGGAAGCTTTTAGCGGTTGCTGCTTGAATTTATCATAGGTAGCTTCTAAGAAAGGAGTTCCGTTTTTTTCTGCACGAAGCTTGTACATATCAGCCTGATAGTCCGCAAACTTCTTCAGGCCATCTCCGGTATAGACGATAAATCTCCAAGGCTGGGTCATTTTATGTGTTGGAGCCCAACGTGCGTTCTCCAGCATCTCTTCGATGATAGAATCATCTACCGGATCATTTTCTTTGAATTGTGCTGCAAACATGGATCTGCGTCCACGGATGATTTTATTTACTTCTTCGATGTTGAATTCGGGCTTTTGCATAAAGTTTAGTGATAGTTTATTCTAGTATTGAATTTGATTAAGGCTTATTAATCGACAAAAGTTTCCTTGATCACGGATTTACATTTTCTTATTTCTGACTGGGTCAATTTATCAAACACCTTGATGATCCGTGAGCGATCAATTGTACGCAGTTGATCAATGGCTATCATTCCTCGTTTACGATTATGAAGCACATCAACTCTGGTTGGATACTTTTTCAGATTTGTGGTCATAGGAGCTATCACAATTGTCTGTAGATGTAGATTCATTTCATCCGGTGAAATAACCACGCAAGGTCGTGTTTTCTTGATTTCGCTTCCTATGGTAGGATCAAGATTTACCAAAACAATAACATACTGCCTTATTTCCATTCCTCAATATTCTCATCTTCAATTACATCGTCGATCAGTAACTCATCATCGCCTTGGATATGCATTTTTTCAAAAGCAGTTTCCCAGCCTTCTCGCACCTTCCTGATTGGTTTTAAGACAATCTGATCTTCTTCAAGAATTATTTCCACCTTATCGCCCAGACCATACTTTTCCAGAATGGTTTTTGACAATCTAAGACCTTTAGAATTACCGATTTGAATTATTGAAGCTTCCATGTTTTCTTTTGGATTGTAATTACAAAGTTATAACAATAAAATCATTCTTTAAGTATATTTTCCAAGCACTAAAAAAACTTACTCAAAACGATCCGTCAAGAAAGCGTCTTCTCAGGCTTGGATCAAATTTCTCAATGGCATACCTCAAAGCTGTTCTCGGCATTGTTTTATAGTGCTTTCTCAAAAATGCCATTTCCACTTCGAAGTCCTTATTTCCGATCTCCCTCAACATCCAGCCTACAGCTTTATGAATTAAGTCATGAGGGTGATCAATTAGTTTCTCAGCAAGTCCCAAAGCATCCTCGTAAAAGCCCCTTTTGATCCAATAGTAGGAGCTGATCATAGCTGCCCGCTGTCTCCAGAGGTGGCCTGAATCCGCTAACTCATAAAAAAGCGTCTTATCCTTATCCAGAAAATAATGTCCGAGAATATGATGACAAGAGCTATCGACTAGATCCCAGTTGTTTACATAGTCGAGGTTTTTCAAGTAGAAATCTACCAGCTGTTTTCGATCATGATCGGATTTCAATTTTTGATAACAGTAAACAAGAATAAACAAGGCAGTGAGTCTAACTTCATGATAAGTGTCATGCAAGAGTTCTTGGATTTCACCCAAACTGATTTCCTTATATACCGCTTTAGCTGTTTTTCTTTGTACGGGGACGGTTACTCCCAGAAAATGATCTCCTTCACCATACTCTCCTGGTCCAGACTTGAAGAACCTCGGAAAGTACTCGGCTTTTCCAGGAATTGCATTATCTGCAAGAGATGCTATGATCTGTTCCGTTAGTAGGCTCATGGATAAAGGTAAATAACTCTACCCTTTCTTAAAAGTCATCACCTCCGCCAAAATCATCTCCGCCCTCTCTACGGCTTCTATTATTTCCGTTTTTTTCTTTAAATCCCCCGAAACGGTATGTGAATGCAAGCGTGCCTATTCGGGTTTCCCTCTGGAAAACACGCTTTTCGTCAAATCGCGGATTGTTGGTTGTGATCCTGAAGTTTCGGGTGTTGAATATATCGCTGACATTTGCTGATATAGTGGCTTTGCCATTGAAGACATCTTTCCGTACACCCACATTGACACTGTATTGTGGCTCGATTTGCCCTTGTGGCAGGACTATTGGGCCACGGTAATTCCCCTGTACCTGTACGTTAAACCATTTGGGTATAAGCCAATTTGCCAGCAGGTTTAGCGTCCAGCTGAAGTTTTCATTGCTGAAGTCCTCTTCAATATTCTCCGCATTGATTTTGGAGTAGAATAAGTTCCCAGTTAATGTAGCATCCAAGCTATTTGAAATCTGGATCTGGTTGATCAATTCAAATCCGGTACTCGATCTGGTGTCTGCATTTTCACGGCTTTGGATCGCAATATTATCATCCGTCAAAATCGTGATTCGGGTGGCCACATCTGTACTGTAGCGGTGATATACAGTGGCGTTCAGCAGGTAGCTCTTCCAGCCTTTCATATATCCAATTTCATAACTGTCCGTAAATTCCGGCTGTAAATAAGGATTTCCAATACTAAAATTGTATTGATCCCGGACTCTGTAGATAGGTGCCAAGGACCAGATGCTTGGTCTGGATATTCTTCGTGTATAATTCAACGTAAACTCATTCTCCTCCGCAATGGCATAGCTCAGGAATGCACTTGGAAATACGTTGAAGTAGTTATTTGGAATGCTCTCATTATTTCTCACTGTCTCGCCCAAGGTCTCGGTATATTCTCCCCTCAACCCTAATTGATACCCAAATTTCCCTTTGGTATTTCTATAAGTAAAATAGGCTGCATACACACGCTCATCAAAATCAAAGGTATCAGTAAGTGAATCGACTTCTATGGGATTGAAGTCGGTGAACTCATCTCCCTGTGCAAATTTCTGGCTCCATTTCCAATTACCCAGTGTGGCTTTCAGACCGGTTTCTATGGAGGCACCATTGCTGAAAGGTTTTTCATAATCCAGTTGTGCTACATATAAATTGCTTGTCCTAGGTCTATCATTTGTTTGGATCAGCCGCTTGGTGGGATCAGAGTTTCCATCAGCGTCAATATATTCCTGGTCAGTGAGATTTGATTGTGACCTGCTGTCGTAAGAATAGGACAGTGAGCTGTAGAGCTTTTGGCCGAGGCTATCAATATTCCACGTATAGTTTAATCCTCCCTCATAATTCCCACTATTGCTCCATTCCTCATTGATCCGTACAGAACTGGAATCCAGTACACCGAACTGGTTCAGGTTGCGCTGGTTAATATTTTCATGCTCTACTTCATCGTCAAAATTTCCCTGAAAATACACTCCGAGCATCCCTCTGTCCGAAACATTATAATCTACTCCAGCCCGTATGAGGTGGGTCTGTTCTACTTCATAGCCATCTTGAACTTGTTCTAGTCTTGGAGAAAACCCATTTAAATAATTATACCTGCTTCTTTCCCCAATCTCAAACCTTCTTCTGTCCTGCCAATTATAGGAAGCGTAGAAATTGGCTTTTTCTGTACCGTAATTCAGGTTGATGCCAGCCTGATATTTGTCCCGGGTTCCTATAGAGGCATTGACTTGACCATTGAAGCCTGTTTTTTCATTTTTCTTCAGGATAATGTTGATTATTCCACCTACTCCTGTGGCGTCATAGCGGGAAGACGGGTTGGTGATCAATTCCACAGATTTAATGCTGTTGGCGGGAAATTGTGCCAAAATGCTCTCTGTGTCATCACCTGATAGATTTGAGGGGCGTCCATTGATATAGATCAGAATATTTCCGCTTCCCCGCATGGTGATTCCCCCTTCCTCATCCACCTGGATAGATGGTAATGTGCCGAGTAGTTGCGAAGCGGTTTGTCCTTCTGCCACTATACTGTTTTCTACATTGTATGTACGCTTGTCGATATCTGACTCAAACATCGAAGTAACTCCCTCCACGACCACTTCATCTAGGTTTTGAGCATCTTCTTCCAAGGTAATTGTGCCAAAGTTCACGGTATTTTTACTTCCCAAAGAAATGTTTTCGAAATACTCAACAAAACCTATGAATCCCACCCGCAAAATATATTCTCCAGCGGAGGCATTAAATTCAAAGCTTCCGTCAAGATTGGTCATTCCGCCATATATAATAGTCGAGTCACCGGGCTGTAGCAAGGCGATGTTGGCAAACTCCAGTGCTGCTTCCCGCTTTCCGTCCATGACTTTCCCTTTCAATTTGATGTCTTGGGAAAATGCCTCGACAGATAAGACGAATAAAAAAAGAAGGATAGGTATAGGTGTGATTCTATTCATTGGTTCAAGAGGTAGTTGGTTGGTTTTTAAGCGGGCTGTTTCTTAAGGCGTTAATTATCAATAAATTAAATCTTAAGCCGTATATAAGTAAACCGCTAGTACCACTTAAGGTTTTGTTTTTTAGATAAAAAATTTCCTTTGGGAAATAGGCTGGATGATGTGGGTTTTTACTGTGTGAACGGTGACCTTGGTGTTTTCAAAGTTCCTTGATACAGCAGAAAAGAAGATATTTGATTCTTAAAACTATGAATTACCTATCTTTAAAAATGATTCGATTGTTTTCTGTATTAGCCCTTATTTTTGCCGAATTTTCAATATTGATCAGCTTAGCTCAATCTTCCAAAGATTCAGTCAACCGTGATAAAATCAAGAAATTAACTGTGCTTTTAGAAGAAGCAACTCCTGCTGATTCTACGACAGGGGAGTATCTAAAAGAATTGATTTCTCTACACGAACTTTCTGGAGAATATGAAAAGATGGCTGCTCTTACAATTGAGCTTTTTCATCATCCTTCTGCCTCAGTCCAGGATTTAGGACTGAAGAGACAGTACTTGAGGAGAGCTATTTCTTATGAAAATGAACTAAGCGACTCTGAAATCAGGGGAAACCTTCATCTTAAATTAGCAGGGGCTTATTATAATTTACAGCAATTTGATTCGGCTATTATAGAATATGGGACAGCTATAGTTCGATTTAGTGATCAGGATTCTATTTATATCGCAGATTCGTATTTCTTCAGAGCTCAGGCAAAGGATTATCAGGGAGACCTCCTAGGGGGAATGAAGGATTATCAACGGGCTCTGGACATTTACCAAGCAATTGGTGATATGGAATACATATGGCATGTCAAGGCGGGAATGGCGATTTTATTCAGCAAATTTGCTATTTATAATGAAGCAGAGGAAATCAGGAAGTCACTCATTTCTATCTACGAAGATAATGGGCTTCCAGCCAACGTGGCGACCCAACTTTACAATCAGTCAGAGGATTATGGTAAGCAAGGGAGGTTTGGAGAACAATTGGAATTTTTGAAAAGAGCGGATTCTTTAGCGCCTTTTGAACCCCGGGAATATTACTTAGAATGTCTCATTAAGCTCTCACTTAGTATCTATTATGGTGAGCATGGGATGTTGCAAAAGCAAAGGCAGGTCTTTGCTCAGGCAAAAGAGTTGTTACCGCATTCTCCGGAGATAGAAATTTCCAACCCTGTTTATCTTAACGCGATAGCCCTGTTGGAATTTTCTCAGCGTAATATTCAAAAGTCAAATCAACTCGCCCAGAAGTCATTTGATGCAGCCAAGGAGTCGAGGCACATGGATCATCTTATTAAGTCCTCACGACTACTCGCCGCAACGTATCAAGAGATGGGGCAATCCTCCAGATCCTACCAGATCTTGCAGGAATTAACTCATTACACTGATTCTATTTTTGCAGTTAATCAAGCAACTACATTTTCATATTACCAGACACTTTACGAGACAGAGAAAAAAGAAAAGGAAATCCTAACAAAAACACAGCAGTTGGAGTTGATTAGCCAACAGAATCAAGCCAGGCTTCGGTGGATTGTCTTTGGGGTGACTTTCTTTCTCATAGTAGGTATATTTCTGTTCCTTTATAAAAATTGGAAACATGAGAAGAAGAAAAAGGAATTGCAGTCCCGGTTTTCTCAGGAACTGTTGAAAAACCAAGAATCCGAGCGAATCAGGATTTCAAAGGATCTCCACGACGGACTGGGGCAGAGCCTGCTCATGATCAAAAATAAAGTAGCACTTAACATGGACAGTAGTACGGGGGAACTATTGGATACGGCGATCAATGAACTTAGGGCTATAGCCCGTTCGCTACACCCTATGCAGCTGGAGAAATTGGGGCTAAGCAAAGCTACCGAATACCTGCTGGATCAACTGGATAGGGAAACTGAGATATTTGTTTCTTCCGAAATCGAAGATCTGAAGGAAGTTCTTAAAAAGGAAGAAGAACTACAACTATACAGAATCCTGCAGGAGTCCATCAATAACGTGCTGAAACACTCTGAGGCCAATGCCCTGCGTGTAGCTCTTAAAAAAATTGAAATAGGGGTTGAACTGAAAATCGAGGACAATGGCAAGGGCTTTGATTTTTCAGAAAAATTGAATGATTTCCAAAGTTTGGGATTGAAAACGTTAAAAGAACGAATAGCTTCGATAAAGGGAAGTATGAAAGTTACCAGTGAAAAAGGTGTAGGGACAAGTTTGAGTTTTATCGTGTATGTCTGATCTAAAACCCACCGTAATCATAGCAGATGACCATCCCATCTTATTGAAAGGGCTGAAGGATTTTTTGACCGAGCTCGGTCTGACTATAGTTGCAACTGCCAACGAAGGGCAGGGGGCACTTGACCACATCATGAACCACAAGCCTCAGCTTGCCATCTTGGATATGGAGATGCCAAATAAGACAGGTCTCGAGATCGCTTCGGAGTGTATGAAGTTAGCATTGAACACTAAGATAATCTTACTGACGCTTCATAAGGAACTCTACCTTTACCATCAAGCCAAGGAATTGAATCTTTCCGGATATGTATTAAAGGAATTTGCCCTGGACGAACTCTCCAAAGCAGTATCGATAGTTTTGGCGGGTGGCCAGTTTTTTAGTGAAAAAATATTTGAAGGCTTAAAGGACAATAAGCTTACTTCTGAGGAGAGTCAGCTGACTCCTTCAGAAGTAAAGATTCTTAGACTGATCGCTGAGGGGTTATCTACCAAAGAAATAGCCAATAAGCTTTTTATCTCGGAAAGGACTGTGGATAAACATAGGAGCAATATGATTGGAAAATTAAATCTGGAAAAAAAACACAATTCTTTATTGATTTGGGCTCAAAAAAACCGTGACATAATAGATTAAGATTTTTTATTTGTAGCAATTAATAAAAATAGGTGTTAATACGTATTGAGCTACTTCACTTTTGCGGTTATATTTGTGTAATTCTTTTAAAATCAACTTTTTACCAAATGAGAATATCTAGCTTAAAAGGAAATTTTAAAGTTGTCCAGACCATTAAAAACCGGGATGAATTATTGGTTTTAGGTTCATGGAGTGATCTGGTAAGGGTTTTTGATAGCAATAGAACCTTTCTTGTAAATAAACAGGAGTCTATATTCGGGATTTTTCTATGCAAACAAGAATGTGCTGATTTTATGGCAAAAATTATTCAGGAAATTGATTACCATGAATGGGAAGATTTTACACTTGACCAACCTATTCTGTTCAATCAATTCCAAGCGTAAAGGGTGATTTTTTTCAACAGTAAACGTTTAAGGCTGTATGGATCATACGATCCATGGTTTTTTCAGCTTCTTTATCAAACTGCCCATTAGGCCGATTTGCCACAATCGCATTCAGGCTAAGCATTCTGTGACCCAATAGTTGGCCCATCGCATAGTAGCCTGCTGTTTCCATTTCGAAATTTGTCATTTTCAGTCCCCCTTCTTCCAATTCCGCCAACCGTTCAATCATATTTTCCAATTTAGGTTTGAGGCGGATTTCTCGTCCCTGTGGAGCATAAAATCCTGGTGCTGTGAGTGTGACCCCCCTATGGAATTCCGGTGGCAACTTGGCTAAAAGCTCTGCTGAAGCCGATGCCTGATATGGTAAAAAAGTCAATCCTAATGTGTCTCTCACCAATTGGGACCAGTTTTGGTTTCCTTCCAGTTGAGGGTAAAATTGCATTAATGTATCTATGCCTACCGCAATCTCTGAAGCGAGCAGACTTCCTACTGGTAAATCCGCCTGCATACTTCCGGACGTTCCCAATCGGATAATTTCGAGAGATTGTTGCGTAGGTTTTACGGTGTGGGTCTTGAGATCTACATTCACCAAAGAATCAAGCTCAGTCATCAGAATCTCCACATTGTCTGTGCCCATCCCTGTGCTCATTACCGTCACACGTTTGCCCTTCAGCCTTCCGGTGTGGGTGACAAACTCCCGCTTTTGCCCTTTGAAATCAATCTGGTCAAAGTACTTGGAGACCTTCTCCACCCGGTCTGGATCTCCTACGGTAAAAACACGTGAAGCCAGGTTCTCTGGCTTCAGATGCAAATGATAAATGCTGCCATCAGCATTCAGTATCAATTCGGATTCTGGAATTTGTCTGCTCACGCTACAAGTTAAGCATTTGATTTTTCTTTGGCTTTACGATTTAGTCCTTTGTATGGATTATAGCCATTGGTGTTTTTCTGGTAGTAGCCAGTCCCATCATATATCCGTTTGTTGGGGCTTTCTTTACATGCTGTTGAGCAAGTTCCTTCCATTTCCCAACCACATTTTTCACACAATGGGATATGGGCATTGCAGGTAGAAGTGGCACAGTTTACCATGCGATCTGAGGGTGTGCCGCACACATGGCAGGTAGAAACGATCTTCGGATTTACCTTATTGACATCCACAGCGATTCTGTTGTCAAATACATAGCATTTTCCTTCGAAATCTTCGCCCCCGGCTTCCATGCCGTACTTGATGATTCCTCCATGAAGCTGATATACATCTTCAAAACCTTGTTCCAGTAGAAAAGCAGAGGCTTTTTCGCATTTGATCCCACCGGTACAGTAGGTCAGTACTTTTTTGTTTTTCAAATGCTCCAGCTCTTTTACCTTCTCCGGAAAATCCCGGAAATTATCGATGTCCAAGGTGACGGCATTCTTGAATCGCCCCAGCTCGTGTTCATAATTGGAGCGTACATCCAAAATCACCACATCTTCCTGATCCTTCAATTTCTTGAATTCATCAGGATTAAGATGCTTTCCAGTCCTGACGTTTGGATCTAGGTGTCTCAGAGCACTGTGAACTATCTCCGGCTTGTAGCGTACGTGGATTTTGGCAAATGCATGCTTGTCGTGCAAGTCGATTTTAAACTCTGTCTTGGCAAAACGAGGATCCGCATGAATATATGCCATGTATTTTTTACAATCTTCCATCAGCCCTGACACGGTGCCATTCAGCCCCTCGTCGGAGATGATGATCCGGCCACGGATATTGTTTTCTATGCAGAAAAGATGATGCTGCTCACGATATTCTTCAGGATTTTCAATCTTGGCGTAGCAGTAATAAAGGAGGATTTGATAGGTGTTGTTTTCCATAACTGTGGCCCTGTTGCGGCAGGGTGTTTTAGGATTTATGATTTCAGATAGTTGATTTCGGATTTATTTAACTTTTGCAGCAGGATTTCCAAATACTGTCTCATTGGCACCTACGGTGGCAATTACTACAGATCCCGCCCCTACTCTGGCATTTTTGCCAATAGTCACACCGGCAATGATGGTAGCGCCAGAGCCAATGAAGGCGCCTTCTTCGATGATGACATCTGAGTTGATCACCGAGCCTGCGCCGATCTGCACGAAATCACCAATTTTCGCTTTATGCTCAATTATAGCAGAAGAGTGGATGATGCAGTGACTTCCCACTTCGGCACCGGCACCGATATTCACATTGGCATTGATGAAATTACCGTGTCCTATGATGGCGTCTGTAGATATATAGGAGCGCTGGTGGATAGCATTCACGGGCTGTACTTTTCTTCGTTCGTTCAGCAGCTCCACCAAAAACTTTCTATATTTTGGATTCTCCTCAGCCACAAAGGCTTCCGTCTTCTGACCGATAAGTTTCAAAAACCCATCATCCTCAGGATTTCCAAGTACCGAAACGGTGTTGATTTCTGTTCCATGAATCTTCTCGTCCTCATCCAACAGACCGTAAACGATTACATTATTGCTGTTGAATATCTCAAGTGCGGGATGGGCGATTCCTTTTGCTCCAAAAATTATAACTGGTTTTTCCATAGTTTTCTGCAATTCAGGGTGCAAAAATACAGGAAATCACTGGCTTGCCCAAAAATCATTTGGATTCAGATTTAATCAGTGATTGTGCTATTTTGCATTGAAGACATTTCTTGGGCTGGCAGTAGTTTTTGAACAAGCCTATCATCCCTTGTGTGTCAAAGCTATTTAGTGCAGGCCAGCCACTGGATTGGAATTTCCTGACGATGTGGTTGTTTTCTGCAGATACCTCCTGTAATAGATCAAAACACCGCTCCTGCCAGTCTGGCTCCTCGAAGTAGCGTCCATATGCAAACCACAAAGGAATGACATAGTTGATGACCAGCAACTCCAGTACTGTGCTGGAAATCCCATTACTGGCCCGCCTTTGGGATGGTTTGCCAAAGCTATAATGATGCTGCCAATAATCGCTGGGCTTTATCTTGAAAAGCCTTTTGAATGCTGCGAAATCCCTGGATTCCTGCATTACTGACTGAAGAAGATTAGGAGCATGGGATAATACGGCCGCAAGCTGAGCAATTCGGATTGTTGGGAAATTACTTGGCCTAACGCCCATAAACGTCCAATGAATGCGTCTTAGGGGAGAGTCCCATTGATACTTCTTCCGGTAAAAATCATACTCACGGATCAGATACTGAACATAAGGTTCTTTCGATTCTGAGGGTAAAAGCCCGGATTGACCCAGCAGTATTGCTTCTAATACCGGTAATTGGTCCCTGTGTTTTTGAAGGGTTTTATAGGGGACTGAAGCTGCCAATTCCCCCATAGCTTGGCTGTTGGTTTTGAATCCAAAGCAGGTGAAAAGCCAGCGATAGGCTGTCTCTTCCCAGTCATCTGTGGTTGATTGCAGTATTTCTAAAATTTGGGATGATTTATCATGAAGCCTTTCTACCAAGGCTTTTTCCAAAGCTGAAAACCTCACGATCTCCGGTGCTTCCTGCAGCCCATGGGCACAGGGTAAGTCTGCTTTGTAATCAAGCATCTGCTCATAATTTCTCCATATATCCAAAAATATAAGCCCCTTGAGCTCTAGCGTGGGCATAGTGGTTCCGTCATTTCTTAGAACCTCCCCATCATTTTCCCAGACTACATGAAGTACCACAGAATTGTAGGCAGGGTTTCCACCATGGGCATGCTGCTTCCATTCACTGGCCAAGCGATGTACCTCCACATGGCCATGTAAAGTCACTCCGTCGATGACGACGACGGCATCCCGGAAATCCGGCCCCTCACTGTGATTATGGAAGCCAACCTGTATGATTTTGAGTTCATCACCGCTTGTGGTACGGAGATTTGTCTTGGTGAAATATTGAAATTTCCACACTAGCTGTAAAAAATCCTCTTTGAATGTCATAAAAGCCTAGGTTAAAAATCAAATGAATTTAACCAAAAACTAAAAAACAAAAAAGTCAGGAATGCCTGATTTTCAAAATATTCCGTTTTGGAACGGATCAGAGGTGTCTGTCCAATAATACCTTCATCTCTTTCTGGAGTTTTTCAGCTTCATTCCGTGCTGCTTTGGCAAAGTCTTTTTCTCCCGAGGCATATATTATCCCACGGCTGGAATTCACCAAAAGTCCACAACTGGAATTCATGCCGTATTTGGCCACTTCGTCCAAGCTTCCACCCTGTGCGCCCACACCAGGTACTAGGAAAAAATGATCTGGAACGGCTTGCCTTACCTCTGCAATCAATTCCCCCCGAGTTGCACCGACCACATACATAAGGTTTTCGGGAGTGCCCCAATCCTGGCTTTTTTCCAGCACAGTCTGGTAGAGAGGTTTGCCATTTTCATCTTTGATCAGCTGGAAATCCATTGAGCCAACATTGGATGTCAAAGCTAAAAGTATCACCCATTTATCTTCAAACTCCAGAAAAGGAGTCACGCTGTCTGCTCCCATATAAGGGGCAACGGTCACGGAGTCAAAGTCCATTTTCTCAAAGAAAGCCTTGGCATATAGCTTGGAAGTATTTCCTATATCGCCCCGCTTGGCATCTGCTATGGTAAAGATCTCCCTGGGAATGATTTCCAATACTTTCTGCAGAGTCTCCCATCCTTGCGGTCCAAGTGCTTCGAAGAAGGCTATGTTCGGTTTATAGGCCACGGCGTAGTCAGCTGTCTCTTCTATGATAGCTTTGCAGAAGCTGTATATAGGATCTTTCTCTGTCTTTAGATGTACAGGTATTTTAGCTATATCCGCATCAAGGCCTACACATAGAAAGGATGATTTCTTTTGAATTTGGGAGAAAAGCTCGGCTCGGGTCATGGACTTAAGAATTTTGGCAAAGGTAGGAAATTTGGGTTTTGAGAGATTCCTAACTTGCTTTAAGTTTCAACATTATGTCTTTTAAGCCAATTGCGAAAGTACCGGATCCCATAGGAAAGGTTTCTTTGCCTGCATATACGAAGTATTTATGGCTTGCTTGAATGTCTTCCACTGCATTTAGGAAACCCTTGGAAAGTTTGGGGCTCAATGTCCGTTTGATTTCTAGTGCCCAAATCTTACCGCTCAAGCTAAACACAAAATCAAGTTCAGCACCTGCCGTAGTTCTATAAAATCCGTATTCAGTGCCTTTTGGCAAAACCGAAATGATATTTTCAATGATAAACCCTTCCCAACTACCTCCCACAACGGGGTGACTAAGCAAGTCATCCAATTTGGTCAAATTCAACAAAGCATGTGTTATTCCGGAATCCCTAATGTAAACTTTGGGAGTTTTTACCAAACGCTTCCCCACATTCACCAGCCATGGCCTAAGAGAACGAATCAGTAAAAGATCCTCAAGCATTTCCACGTAACTTTTCACAGTTGGTGAAGTCAAATCAAGGCTTGCTCCAAGTTTGGAAAGATTGATCAATTGCCCTTGCTGATGAGCAAGCATAGTCCAAAGACGTCGAAGACGATTTGCCGGCACAAATTGCGCAATCTGCGAAATGTCTCTTTCCAAATAGGTAGTAATGAAATTCCCTCTCCAAGTCATGCTGGATTTATCTGTGCTTGCCAGAAAGCTGTCCGGAAAACCTCCCCGTAGCCATAGCTTTTCCGGGCGGTCTTCAACCAAATCGACTTCTAAAATATTGAATCCAGAAAGTTCTTCATATGCTATTCTTCCCGCTAGCGATTCGGAAGATTGTCGGATCAAATCCAATGATGCAGAGCCCAAAATCAGAAATTGGCATGACCGCAAGCCTTTCCTTCTTCTTTGGTCAATTACTCCGCGCAATAAGGGGAACAGGTCAGGCATACGCTGTATTTCATCCAGAATGATCAAACGTCCTTCGTGAAGATCAAAATACTGCTCAGGTTCGGCAAGCTTGCTTCGGTCAGAGGGACTTTCCAAATCCAAATAAATAGACTGAGGATCTATGTTCTTCACAAGCTCCTGAGCCAAGGTAGTTTTTCCTACTTGGCGTGGCCCAAGAATAGCTATTGCCGGAAAATCCGGCATCAATTCTTGAAGTTTAAGAATCAACTCTCGTATAATCATCCTTGCAAATTTAAAATCAAATTTTAAATTTGCAAGGATGATTATTTATTATTTACCTGAAATTCAGTCTATTATCTATTTTTTGCCAAAGTTAACTGATACACCGGATCCAATCAAAGAAACCGCAACGGTGATCAGGAAAAAGATCAAGCTGAAAGCAACCGCTGTAGTTTCTTCTATTCCGGCATAGGTATGTGCATAGACGAATACCAGCTCCCTTGCCCCCACTCCACCAATTGTCAAAGGCAATACAGCTACAATGGAGGAAAGAAGAAAAACCAACTGATAGGCAAGAAAATTCTCTGTAACTCCAAGGCTTTTCAGAATAAACCAAGCACATACCAGCTGAGTCACCTGACCGGCCATAGACCAGCCATTCGCTTTCCAAAAAGAAGGCAGAAATGCCTTGAACATGAGTTTTTGCATCAACCAAAAAACAGGAAACACGAGTAAAGCCGCTATCCCGATCAGCAGATCCCAAGGAACCGATGAGCCATAAGGCAAGAGCAAATCCGCAGGAAGAATCAATACCAACAATAAAAAAACAATTGCCACCAATCCCCCCAATCGATCCAAAAGAGAAGCCTGTACCAGCGGCTTGACGGGAGTCTGGTAATGCTTGTTCAGCAAATACACCTTATATCCGTCTCCGCCGATTCCTCCCGGCAAAAACAGGTTATAAAACATTCCTATAAGATAAAGCCTGATGTTGAGCTTTTCCGAAATATAAAGGTTGATGTCTTTGAAATACAGATTTAGCCGGAAAGCCGTAAACAGCTTACTTAAAATAAATGTAAGGACAGCTGGAATTAACCAAGGCCATTGGATTGTCTTGGTAATTTGCCAGAGTTGTGCTGTATCGATTTTGCGAAAGACCAGATAAAGCGCCAAACCGGTCAGCACCACTTTTAAAGCAGTTGTTAATTTCTTCTTTATACCAGGCTTTAGGTTCGCCGACATTCAATGATTATTGCGCTTCCGTGGACTGCTGGGGGATTTTTATGGCTGGATCTAGAGATCCCTGAAATACTGACTTGATGGTATAGGTCTTCTTGTTCTGGGATTCGAAGTAGGTGCGGACGATGATTTCTGCTATTATACCTGTGGTTACAAACTGGATGCCGCCCAAAAGCAGGATAATTCCCAAAATCATCAGAGGCCTGCCCCAGATATCTTCTCCTAAAATCTTCAGAATGAGAAGATAGAAATTGATCAGGAAGCCAATCAAAAATGAAATGATACCTATTCCGCCAAAAAGGTGAATTGGACGCTGAAAATACTTTTGGAAAAACAGCATTAGGATCAGATCGGACATCACTTTGAAAGTACGGCTTAGGCCATACTTGGATTCTCCGTGAATCCGGGGATGATGCTTCACGTCCATTTCAGTCATTCTGGCACCTTGCTGCTTCGCCAGAACCGGAATAAATCTGTGGAGCTCCCCGTACAAGCCCATTCCTTGGGCGATCTCAGCTTTATATACGCGAAGTGTACAGCCGTAGTCATTCAGATATACTTTAGTACTGTTTCGGATTACCCAGTTGGCTATTTTACTGGGGATTTTACGAAGTACAAAACCATCTTTCCTATTTGCCCGGCGGCCTGCCACCACATCCCACTCTTCATCAATAGCCTTCTGGAGCATCACAGGGATATCGGTCGGGTCATTCTGCAGATCGCCGTCCATTGTGGCAATATATTCGCCGGTGGCCATGTCTATGCCTGCTGCCAGGGCTGTGGTCTGCCCAAAATTTCGGTTGAAAATAATCAGTTTGGTACGGCTATTTGCATACTTTTTCACCTCTGCCACCGTCCGGTCAGTAGAACCATCCTCGATCAGAATCACTTCATAATCTATTGCCTCCAAAGCCGAATAAGTGGCTTCCAGAAGTGGCTGGATATTATCTTCCTCGTTATAAACAGTGATTACTACGGAAATCTGTGGCTTGGACATGCGATAAAATTTTGTCAAAAATACGGGAAAATACTTCCAGAGGCAAAAAAGCAAGTATGGCTTATGTATGTCAACGAAATTTTGCAGCGACAATGATCAATCGGCTTATCTTTGCAGCATGTCAATAAATACCGCGGATTCCTATTCTATCAGCCCTTGGGTAATCATGCTGGCATTTGCAGTTTTGGTTGGGCCATTTGCTTTGAGCTTCCATATGCATTACCCAGATGAGATGTATTACACTGATGCTGCAGTGAAAATGCTTCAAAATGGAGATTACCTGACTACCTATTTGGGAAGTGGTGAGTTGAGGTTCAAGAAGCCTATAGGAACTTACTGGACAGTTTTGGCAGGTTTCAAGCTTTTTGGGGTTTCTCCCTTTGCTTCCAGGTTTTTCTTCTTGATTGCAGGAGCCTTGACTATTGGTTTTACTTACTGGACAGCCAGGGTTTTATTTGATGACAAGAAAATAGCTGGACTTTCTGCTCTGATCATGGCATCAAATCCTGTATTGATTTTCAGTGCCACCCGATCCATTCCTGATGTTTTGTTGGTGATGACTATGGCCGCAAGTGCCGTGGGATTTGCCGGTCTGATCCGGTTTGGGGATGCTACTCCAAAAAAATATCTTTGGATACTGTATGTCAGCTTAGCTGTGGCATTTGAGGTGAAAGGACTTCCGGCTGCAGCTTTAGGAGGATTTGGGATGGTTTATCTGTTGTTTAATCCCTGGAAGAAAACTTCTTTTAAAACCATTCTGCACTTCCCGTCTATTCTTGTTGCGCTATTCATTGCCTTGTTTTGGTTTGCAGCCATGTGGAAGATCCATGGCCCTACCTATTTAGATAGCTTTTTAGAAGACCAGGTTGGCACCCGGGTGGCTTCGCGTTATCTACTTATCAGCCAAAATGGATTTCTTGCCACAGGCATTCTAATTCTGATTTTCTTCCCCTGGGTGATTTTTGCCTTTTCTTCTGTCAGAAAATCAGTTGTTAACCTCAGAAAAGAAAATCCTGCTTTCTTCTGGTTTGCCATACTATGGGGGTTGGCGATTTTGGCGATGGGGGCAATGACCAGCAAATTTTATGAACGCTATTTGCTTCCCGTTGCCCCGGTTTTGGCCATCTTGTTGGCATGTATTCTTGTCAGGTCGGGATTTGAAGGGAAAAGAATAGGCTTGAAAATAGTTTCTTGGTTTTTCCTCGTGGTGAATTCAATTGTTTTATTGTTTAGCCTGTGGCTCAATATAAATCTGGGTGCGCCTTTCTTGATTTATGCGCAACTGCTGATTGGATTTTTGATTCTACTTTATCTGGGACGGCTGACTATGTTAGACCGTAAATTGCCCAAAGCCATTTCATATGGCTTTATGCTTCTTTTCTTTATGATCTCCACAGGTACTTTTCAGATTTCCTTGCCAGATCAGGGGCAGCAGGTGAAGATTTTTGCAGCACAGGAGCAAATTGACACTTCTACTAAAATTGCTTTCTTAGGAAATCTGCATACCAGCAGCAAAATCAGGATAGGGCTGGGGACTGACTATGACATGGTAGACCTGCCCTCCTCCAGGTTCAGAGATGAACTGATAAACTATGACCGATTGATTATAGAAGACAAGTACCTGGATTCCATCGATACTTCTGGGTTTCAAATGAAGCTGGCATCATTAAACTGGGCTTCAAGGACAATTCCCGATCTGTTAAAAAATGCTGGGAAAGCAGATTTTGATCAGATACTGGAGGAAAGGGGGCAGAAGTTTTATTGGCTGGAAAGAATAGCAGATTAACATCAATACCTGTCAGGCTGATAGGGATTAAAGTGTTCTAGTTTTCTCCAAATCTGGATTTTAGCAGTTCTTAAGGGTTCATTCCTGAAAGTGACCGGCAGCTCCTCCTCATAAATCAACTCTTGGAAGCTTGCAAATTCGCCTGGTGAATCGAAATTCCAGCTGACGAATATGCCTACTTTGTCCTGACCTACGAACTGCTCCAATCCTGGCCAAAGATCAAACTGGCTTTTTCTGGCTCCCATATTCAGCATATACGTTTGGGGATGCTCAGGAAGGTAAAAGGAAAGTTCGGAAGCCATATGGTAGGTTTCCGAAAATATAAACGCATCCTGTATGCCAAGACTATCTTGAAGGGAATTAAGTCGCTTTGCCAAGGGGTCGTATCCTGCCATTCGCCTAAAAGCTGATTTTTCAGCTTTCTTAATGGGCTTTATACTTTTGAGATAAGTGAAGTCAGGGAGCATAAAGAGTAAGGGTAAGGCTATGCTTAACCCAATTCCCCAATTTTTGGTTTTTTGCCAGGCTAGACTTTGCGAGTAAACCCATGCTGCTAGAGGAATAGGCAGTGTGCTGTAAGCGAAAACGGGCCAATTCACTTCTATGGAAGTGAAGAAGCTCAAAAACGCAAACCCCGCCCAAGCCATCATCGGAGCAAGAAGCAGGTAAATGGATTTTTGGTTGGCACTAAATCTGGGGCGAAACAAGAAACCCACAAAAAGAGGCAGCAAAAAGACTGAAACCATCGCAAGTTGCCCCGCGAGATATTCGAGAAATTGCATGAAAGCTTTCCCCACATCAAATGCAGAAGATTTCTTTCCACCACCACCCAGTGCCGCCAAATGCTTAAAGGTGTCAAAGTCATTTTGCCAGTTCCAGATAAGCATGGGTGCAAAACCTATGAGACTGATTAACAAATAGATTAGAAAATGCCGTTCCTGGCCTTTCCATTTTTTGGAATAAACGAGAAAAATAAGCAGAAAGGGAAGTATCAGGATCATCACCATTTTGGCCATCAAACCTAAAGCCGTGGCCAACCCGGCTCCAATCCAGAAGTTTAATTTTCGCTCCTGAATACCGCAAAAAGCTAAATAGACTGCCAATATCCAAAAAAATGAAAGAGCGCTGTCCGTCATGTGAAATGTGGAGGCAAGCCACCACATCGGCATAGCCTGCAGGATCATAGCTGACCAAAATCCGACTTTCGGTGAGTAAAGGTGTCTTCCAAACAGGAAAGTCACCCGAGATATCCCAACACCACAAATTATCGCATTGAGGCGGACTCCTAGCTCAGTATTTCCTATCATGGCCGTGCTCAGGTAATTCATTACGGCAACCAGGGGAGGTTTTGAATAGTAATGCCAAGCCATGTTCTGAGACCATAACCAATACTGCGCCTCTTCAGTAAAAAGGTCTATTTCAGGCCTCAGTGTAAATATGACTTTGGCTAGCACCAGTGCTATGGTGACAAGCCAAAAGTACAAGGGGTAATTTGATGACTTCTGCATACAGGACTGTATATAAAAAAAGCACCTCCCAGCTTTTGAGAGGTGCTACAAAATTACAATCCTAATCGGTTACTGTTTAGCCAGCACAACTTTTTCTTTATATTTTTTAATCTGCCTTCTTAGCCCTTCGATGGCATCATCGGATGCGGCTTCGAATGAGTCGGATTGGTTCTTGGCAAAGAACTGTTTACCGGGCACATTCATTTTGATTTCTACAATTTTATTGGCGTTGTTGTCATTTTTGTCGAGCCTCAAAAAAACTTCTCCGTCTATGATTTGGTCATAGTAAGTGTCCAGTTTGTCAGCCTTTTTCTGTATAAAGTCGATCAATTTACGATCGGCGTCAAAATGGATGGAGTGCATCTGCAGTTTCATATTGATTTGCATTTAGTAGTGAACAAATTATTTAATTTATGCTTTAGGATGTGCCTGTTCGAACACCGCCTTCAGTTTTTCCATGGAATTGTGCGTGTACACTTGAGTAGCAGCTAAACTGGCGTGTCCCAGCAAGTCTTTTACTGCGTTTAAATCTGCGCCTTTGTTTAGAAGATGTGTAGCAAATGTATGTCTCAGCACATGAGGACTGCGCTTACTGGTCTGCGCAAAAAGATCTAGGTAATGCCTTACGATGCGAAATACCATCATTGGGTAACTTTGCTTATGTTGATTGCTGACAATAAAATACTCACTTTGGTCAACTTTAGAAAATCTTTCTTCAAATACTTTTTTGTACAGCAAAATATTCTGTTTTAGCCCTTTTGTGATAGGGATTATTCTCTCTTTCTTCCTTTTTCCGAGCACTTTTACCGAGTCCTCGATCAGGTTGATGTCTGACCATCTCAGTCCGATCAATTCGGAAAGCCGTACACCGGTGAGGTAAAGGAATTCCATTACCATTCTATCCCGTTGACCTTCGAAATCCGGTTTGTAAACGCTCTCTTCTAGAACGGCAAGAATCGTCTCTTCCTGTATAAACTCGGGTAGTTTTTTTGGGTTTTTAAGACCCTTTAACTTATACGTGGGGTCTGAGGAAATGATCCGTGATCTGAGCAAAAACTTGTAATAAGACCTTAAGGTGGCGATTTTCCGGTTGACAGTAGTAGTGCCTAAGCCGCTGTCCACCAGATCGATTACCCATGCCCGAAGCTCGGGGTGGAGTGCTGTCGAGATATCATTTATTTCAAAAGAAATTGCCAAAAACTCTTCTAATTGGGTTAAGTCCCGCCGATATGCAGATACAGTATGGGGGCTGGCCTTCTTTTCGAACTCCAAATAATTGATAAAAGAATCTATCATAGGTGAGATAAGATAGAAGAAAAAAGATGAAATATTGCTGACTTACTCCACAAAAGCAGGTAAAAATCATAAGCGATGATTAAGCACACTTTGCTTTAGAGGGAACAAGAGCAGTAGATGCTAAAAGCCGGGTTTTTAAATGGCCCTAGGGTCAACCTCAAACCAATCAACGGTTCAAAGATTTGGTATTGTTTGCTATAGAGGGTTCGTTTTTTTCCGAATCAGTGGATGTACTTAGTATAAAAAAGGAAGCTGCCTCAAAAGTTAAACGAATTCCAGGCTTTGTTCAGTCTGGTAATATGCAGACTTTAGAGACAGCTACTTGGGATTACTCCCATAGATTTGAAGGGTATTCTCCCGTATCATGTAGTTTTTTGAGCGAATCGATCACTACAGGTTTGTCTTCTGTATATGTGACTCCAAACCAAATCTTTCCACCTTCTAAAATATCAAAAGCAGCTTCATTGGCCTTGATAAGGTTATTGGCAACCGTAGGGATGTAGAATTCTGATTTGAGGTTTTCAAGGTTTGCAGGCAGGAACTCGTCCCACATCTTTTTGATGTCAGCAAATACATTTTGATGAAAACCCCAAAAATTCATGCTCACTGGTGTGTTTTCAGCAATTTCCAGGATTTCATCTTCACTATTACTGACAATTTTGTCTCCCTCACGTGAAATTGATGTTCGTTCTACCATTCCGGTGAGATGGCCTTTTTCATTCGTTTCGCAGACACCACGGCTCACTGTTCCATTTTCTGAAAGCACATTTTGGATGGCATAGCCCACCATTGCATGTAGATCAGGCTTTACTTCCGTGCTCAGGAATTTTCCGATGGCGGAGAATGCTTCCTTGCCATAGAAATCATCTGCGTTTATGACAGCAAAGGGCTCCTTGATCACGTCTTTAGCGCAAAGGACAGCATGGGCAGTCCCAAAAGGCTTTTTGCGTTCGGCTTGCTTCAATTCATCGGGCACAAAGCTGTCCAGAGACTGGATTACGAAATCGACTTCTATTTTACCTCCCAGTTTAGGCAGGAATTTTTCTTTGGCTACTTCAAGGATTTCTTCTCGTACTATGAAAACTACTTTTCCGAAACCGGCTCTGATTGCGTCGAAAATAGAATATTCAAGAATAGTCTCACCCTTAGGGCCAAATCCATCTATCTGTTTATTTCCTCCATATCTGCTTCCCATTCCGGCTGCAAGTACTAATAAGGTTGGTTTGTGGTTCATGTGTTTTAGTTTTTGAAACGAGGGCAAAATTAAGTGTTTATGGTAGGGAGGCAAGTCCTCGATCCTGAATCAGATGAAGCAATAGGTTTGTATTTACCCCTATATGTTGTGAATTATATTTTATTTATTGGAAAATACGGTTAAAAAACAACCGTAAAACTGACAAATAGCTAAAAATATTCGGTGATGTAGGTATAAATTTAACTGATCTGATGATAAATTTAATTTTCTGATTAGTTTTATGCCATAATCTCAAAAAACCATTAAACCCATTGAAAAAATGAAAAAAATCGAAGCGATTATTAGGACTTCCCGCTTTGACCAGATCCACTCATGTGTGGCTGGTCTGGGAGTTAAGTTCCTCACCTTTTATGAGGTGAAGGGTATGGGATTGGAGCATGCACGGCAGGAGATGTATCGTGGTGTCCCTTATGAGCCTGCGTATATTCCAAGAACTAAGATCGAAATAGTGACAGTAGAGGAACTGGTAGAGCCGGTGATCAACTGTATTCTGACAGAGGGAAAGACTGGTCAGGTAGGAGACGGTAAAATCTTCGTCTATGATGTGCTAGAGGCTTACCGCGTCAGAAATACGGATACCGGAGAACAGGCACTTTAACTTATTTACTCACTCACTGAACCTATTTTATCAAATGCAAGACTTATTTACCGTCAATAACTTATGGATGATGATCGCCACTACGATGGTTTTCATTATGCATTTGGGCTTTGCCAGCTTGGAAGCTGGTCTTACTCGCTCAAAAAACACCGTTAATATTCTGTTTAAAAATACCATTATACCTGCAATCGGCCTATTGACCTATGCATTCGTTGGATTCAACCTGATGTATCCGGGGGATGAATTTGCTGGTTCTTTCTTTGGGTTTGCAGGTTTTGGTCTCACGCTGCCAGATGGATGGGACACTAGCAGCTACAATGAGGGATACACTTTCTTTACGGACTTTATCTTCCAGGCTATGTTTGCAGCTACTGCTGCTACTATAGTGTCGGGAGCCGTGGCAGAACGTGTGAAGCTGGGGCCATTTATCTTTTTCTCCATATTATATGTAGGGATATGCTATCCTATCGTGGGTATGTGGCAATGGGGCGGAGGGTTTCTCAGCACATTGGAAACTCCCTTCTATGACTTTGCAGGTTCTACGATAGTACACTCTGTTGGAGGGTGGGGAGCCTTGATTGGTGCCGCATTATTAGGGCCAAGACTTGGCAAATATACTTCTCGGGGAATGACTGCAATTCCTGGACATAATATTCCTTTGGCAACTTTAGGTGTATTTCTTTTATGGTTCGGGTGGTTCGGCTTTAATGGCGGATCAGTGCTGAGTGCCGATCCGGGCGTTGTGTCTAAAGTTTTTGTGACCACTTGTATGGCCGCCGCCGCCGGAGCTATCGGAGCGCTTGCGGTCTCTTACCTGATGTTCAAAACCTATGATATCACAATGGTATTGAATGGGATATTGGCTGGCTTGGTAGGGATTACTGCCGGTGCGGATCTTATGGGAGTGACTTCTTCTGTCATCATCGGGTTGATAGGCGGAGGCTTGATCGTACTTGCGGTAGTGTTTTTTGACAAGATAAAAGTTGATGATCCGGTTGGAGCTATTTCGGTTCACTTAGTCGGTGGTATTTGGGGCACCTTGGCTGTGGGGATTTTCGGAGACCTTGCGGGTGTAGGCCAATTCTTTTCCCAGCTGATAGGGGTAGCCGCAGTAGGGGTGTTCTGTGTCATATTTGCGGGAGTGATCTTCTTTGTGATGAAAAAGACTGTTGGTATCCGGGTAGATGAAGCGGAGGAGACTGAGGGCTTGGATATCAATGAGCACAGCATGCGGGCCTATCCGGATTTTGCTACAAAAGATTAAAAAAATCTCAGACTATCATAGATAAAAAAAGCCCCGTTCCAATGTTGGACGGGGCTTTTGCCTAATATGCAGGTTTGAAATACCTATTGAGAATTACCTGGTGAATATTTCCAAACATCAGATAACACCATTCTTTGAATTCCTGAATCTCCGTATGGGAGATTATCCTTAAGCCTTTTCTCAGCTCACGCTCAAATAAGTACTTTGAAAAACTAACCTTCTGTAAGATAGTTTTCACATATTCGGTCATAGTCTAAAGAGTTTAGGGTTTTAACTGATTTTAAGTTCCAATACGCAGGCATTTCTGCATATGTTGCGTTATTTTAGAAATGAAAGAGTATAATATTCCCTATTTTCGCAACCATGATTAAAACGCTTGCCCAATTCATTTTCGTATATAGCCTCATGGCATTTTCTGGAATGGCTATAGCGCAGGACGTTCAGATTGAGCTGGGGCCTGCAGAGATCGGTTTGAATGAAACATTCACAATCAAGGTAACCATCAGTAACGAAAAAATCAAGTCTTATGACCAGTTCCCTGATATTCCTGGTTTTCAGAAACAGGGGATTTCCCAATCCTCCTCGATGAACCTCATCAATGGACAGATGAGTAGTTCCAATAGCATTATTCAATACTACAGGCCCAGTAAAAAAGGAGTGTCTACTCTACCATCTTTTGAACTGTCTATCAATGGGCAAGCTTACTCATCTCCAGGTAAGCAGATCACCGTGGGGGATGCTGTAAGCAGAGCTGGTTCAGGAGGGGCTGTTTCAGATCCTTTTGCGGACTTTTTCGGAAGATCAGCAGTAGAGGAACCTGAGTATGTAGAGTTGGAAGATGATGCGTTTTTCTCCGTATCTGTGGACAAAGAGGAGGTTTTTCAGGGTGAAGGGTTTAACATAAGCATGGCATTTTACATGTCTGAGTCAAATCAGGCACAATTTAGTTTTCACGAGGCAGGCAGACAGTTGGATAATGTCCTTAAAAAAATAAAGCCCTCCAATGTATGGGAAGAAAACTTTAATATCAGCAATATTGAGCGGGAGCAGGTTACCATTAACGGTAAACGCTGGACTAAATTTAAAGTATATGAAGCTACCTTTTTTCCGTTTTCGGAGGGAGAGATCGAAATCCCCCGGGTTCCTTGGGAGATGATAAAATATAAGGTGGCCAAGAACCCAACATTCTTTGGGGCTAATCGACAAGAAGACTTCAAAACCTTCTATTCAAGTCCAAAAAGTATTAAAGTAAAACCTCTTCCTGCTCATCCTTTGAAAAACGAAGTCAGTGTAGGGGAATTTCAGCTTAGGGAAAATATTAAATCCATTGAAGTAGAAACAGGACAGGGATTTGACTATAGCCTTGGTATCTCAGGGGTGGGGAATATTAATGCAATCTCTCCTCCCAAAAGGCTCCCTATGGCAAACCTCAATACTTACGACCCGAATGTGCGGCAGCAGATTAACCGTGGATATGGAAGAGTATCAGGGATAAAGGAATTCAACTACTATATCACCATCAATGAAGCTGGTGACGTGGATTTAGGAAGGAACTTTGAGTGGATTTATTTTGATCCGGTCCGTGCTGTGTATGATACCTTGATTCCGCAGGCTAAGATTTCGGTAGTAGGAGAGAGCAAAGTGAACCAGGCAATTTCCAGCCAAAGATTAGGAGGGATTTATGACCGCATATCCACCGAAGACAACAGGTTTTTAAACGAGAAATATAAATACTATTTTACGGTCTCAATCAATGTATTATTGCTTTTGGCGGTAGCATTGCTGGCTTTATTGATAATCAGAAAGAGATAATGGGCAATTCATTTGGGAAGCTATTCAAGATCACCACGTACGGTGAATCGCACGGATTAGCTTTAGGGGTAATCATAGAAGGATGCCCGGCAGGACTGAAAATAGATGAGGCTAAGCTGATTGCAGAAATGCAGCGGAGAAAGCCCGGTCAGTCTAAAATAACCACGCAGCGTAAAGAGGAAGATGAATTTGAAATCAAATCCGGTGTATTTGAAGGAGTGACCACGGGAACTCCGATTGGGATTGTGATCAATAATTCAGATCAAAAAAGTAAGGACTACTCTCATATTTCAGATAAGTTCCGGCCTTCTCATGCTGATTTTACTTATTTCGAAAAATTTGGCCTGCGGGACTACCGTGGTGGAGGAAGAAGTTCTGCCAGGGAAACAGCTGCCCGCGTTGTGGCTGGTGCTATAGCGAAGCAACTGCTGGAAACAAAAGGGATCAAAATTCAAGCTTACGTGTCCCAAGTAGGGGAACTCAAGCTGCAGAAGGACTATCTAGAGCTGGATCTGTCAAAAGCAGAGGATAACATCGTGAGATGCCCTGATCCTACTGTGGCAGATGAAATGATAACACTGATCGATTCGGTAAGAAAAGATAGGGACACCATCGGAGGGGTGGTTACCTGCGTGATTAAAAATACTCCTGTCGGACTAGGTGAGCCGGTGTTTGACAGACTTCATGCCGAGCTCGGGAAGGCCATGCTAAGCATCAATGCTGTAAAAGGATTTCAGTACGGAAGTGGGTTTGAAGGGGTGAAAATGAGAGGCTCTGAGCACAACGATGTATTTGTGCAAGAGGGGGATAAAATCCGTACAAAAACGAATTATTCTGGAGGTATACAGGGAGGGATTTCCAATGGCGAGGATATTTATTTCAGTGTAGCTTTCAAGCCTGTGGCTACTATAATGACTGATCAGGAGTCTATAAACGAGGCTGGCGAAACCGTGGTAGTTTCTGGAAAAGGACGCCATGATCCATGTGTAGTTCCTAGAGCTGTACCTATTGTGGAAGCAATGGCAGCATTAGTAATTGCTGACTACATTTTATTGTCAAAAAGCAATAAACTGCGTGATTTCTAACCCAAATATATATGTTTAAAAAGATACCCTTACATACCCAAATTATCATCGGACTTGTTCTGGGGTTGATTTTCGGGTTAGTAGTGATTAAGACCTCGATTCCCAATGCCTTTACCTTAAATTATATCAAACCTTTCGGAACCATCTTCATCAATGGGCTGAAAATGATCGCTGTGCCTTTAGTGCTGGCTTCTCTTATCGTAGGAGTGTCCAATCTTGGGGATGTCTCCAAATTAAGCCGGATAGGTGGAAAAACTATCGCTACCTATTTGTGTACTACTGTAGTAGCGGTGACTATTGGGCTGGTGCTGGTGAATGTATTTACCCCTGGAAAAAGTCTCCCTCCCGAAACCCGGGAAAACCTGATGACCTTATATGAAGGCGATGCGGGGTCTAGAGCTGGGCAAGCAGCCGAATTGCAAAAGCAGAGCCCACTCCAACCTTTGGTGGATATTGTGCCTGAGAATGTTTTCAGAGCTACTACAGACAATGCCGCTATGCTTCAGGTGGTGTTTTTTGCCATACTCGTAGGAATAGCACTACTCCAGATACCAAAGTCAAAAGCAGGGCCTGTGATAGCATTTTTTGATGGAATGAATGATGTGATCATCCAAATCGTGAATTACATCATGATGATTGCCCCTTACGGGGTTTTTGCATTGATGGCCTCTTTGATAGTCGAGATAGCTGGCGAAAACCCGGATTCGGCAGTGCAGTTGTTGATGGCTTTATTGAAATATAGCTTAGTGGTGTTGGGAGGTTTGTTCACCATGATTTTGGTGATATATCCTGCTATTTTGATGGCATTTACTAAAGTGAAATACAAGGATTTTTTCAAAGCGATCCGCCCTGCACAATTACTGGCATTTTCCACCAGCTCCAGCTCAGCAACTTTGCCTGTGACGATGAAGCAGGTGGAGGAGGAACTGGGTGTCTCGGAGGAAGTCTCCAGCTTCGTGCTTCCCCTTGGCGCTACTATAAATATGGACGGGACTAGTCTTTATCAGGGCGTTGCTGCTGTGTTTATCGCGCAGGCATTGGGTATGGAGTTGTCTCTGACCCAGCAATTGATGATCATACTGACGGCCACTCTGGCTTCCATAGGATCTGCCGGGGTACCGGGGGCAGGTTTGATTATGCTCATAATTGTGTTGGAATCGATTGGTGTACCTGCGGCCGGGATTGCCTTGATCATTGCTCCTGATCGAATCTTGGATATGTTCCGTACTGTGGTCAATGTCACCGGTGATGCAGCTGTGTGTACAATTGTTGCCAGTACAGAAGGGGAATTGCCGGATGGCTTGATTAGGAAGTCTAATCCGCTTACGCCAAATGAGTAGTAACATCTATATAAAAAAGTAGATGTTAAAAAAAGGTCCCGAAAACATATTCCGGGACCTTTTTTTAAGTTGTAGGATGAAGTTTACTTCAAACCTCCCGTCATTTCTTCAGGCTTCACCCATTCGGTAAATTGCTCTGAAGTAAGTAGATTTAACGCTATGGCTGCCTCTCTCAAGCTCGTACCTTCTTTATGCGCTTTCTTGGCAATTGCTGCTGCATTTTCATAGCCAATATGAGGGTTAAGGGCTGTTACCAACATCAATGAATTCTCCAGGTGTCTTTGGATCATTGGCGTATTTGGTTCGATCCCCACTGCACAGTTATCATTGAAGGAAACGCAGGCATCCCCGATTAAGCGGGCCGACTGTAGGAAGTTTGCTGCGATCAATGGCTTGAAGACGTTTAATTCGAAGTGACCTGTCGCACCACCTACCGTGATCGCCACATCATTACCCATCACCTGGGCTGCCACCATGGTAAGCGCCTCTACTTGGGTTGGGTTTACTTTGCCAGGCATGATTGATGAACCCGGTTCGTTTTCGGGGATCAATATCTCTCCGATTCCTGATCTTGGTCCTGAAGATAGCATTCTCACGTCATTGGCAATTTTCATCAGAGATACTGCAAGCTGCTTCAGTGCCCCATGGGTTTCTACCATGGCATCATGCGCTGCCAATGCTTCAAACTTGTTCTCTGCTGTGACAAAAGGCTGACCTGAAAACTCAGCTATTTTTTTAGCCACCAGTTCCGAATAGCCTTTTGGAGTGTTTAATCCGGTGCCGACAGCTGTTCCGCCAAGAGCCAATTCTGAAAGGTGAGCAAGTGTATTTCTTAGTGCTTTTAGACCATAATTAAGTTGGGCTACATAGCCTGAGAATTCTTGTCCTAGTGTGAGAGGAGTGGCGTCCATAAAGTGGGTACGTCCGATTTTTACCACATCTTTAAATGCCTCAGCTTTCTTGGCAAGTGTATCCCTTAGCTTCTCTACTCCGGGAATAGTAGTCTCCATCACCATTTTATATGCCGCGATATGCATGGCAGTAGGATAGGTGTCGTTGGAGGATTGGGACTTATTCACATCGTCGTTTGGATGTATTTTCTTTTGGGCGTCTTCCAGAGAACCTCCTAAGAGCACATGTGCGCGGTAAGCTATAACCTCGTTGGAGTTCATATTGGATTGGGTGCCTGATCCGGTCTGCCATACCACCAGCGGGAACTGATCATCATGCTTACCCTCCAGGATCTCATCACACACAGTACTGATTATGTCAGCTTTGTCCTGATCCAAAACCCCTAGTTCCGCATTGGTCTGCGCGGCAGCTTTCTTCAAAATCGCAAAAGCTCTGGTGATCTCTATAGGCATTCGGTTTTTTTCTCCACCGATTTTAAAATTGTTGATGGATCGCTGGGTCTGCGCACCCCAGTATTTGTCAGCAGGTACCTCTACAGGCCCCATGGTGTCTTTTTCTATGCGGATACTCATATGTTTGTAGTTATTGAATCTAAAATTTCGGCTCTAAATTACTTCCTAATGCCGTTTTTCCCTAAAATTAAAAGCCTTTATCCTTCATCTGAAAATTGATAAGCTGGTGAAATACCCTACGGGAAACTTTTACCTGCCGGTTAAAGAAGTACATCGCAATCCCATAATTGAGTAAACCCAATCCTAAGCAAAGGAGTGCATAGATGTAATTGGGGAGGATAAAGGAATATAATAGGGTGAAGGCAAACAAAACAATCGTCCAAAATCCCAGAAAGAACATTGCCCCTGGGAATAAACGGTAGTCGATAAATATGATACATCCTCTTGGAGTTGCCTGCACTCTTCCCAGGATGAGCGGCAAAAAGGTGTCTCCCCTTTGCACAGTTTTAGATATTCTGAATCCTTTTTGCCCTATAAAACCATTGAAAAGTGTCTCCGATTTGGCCAATGTTCTTTGATCTAAGAAATTTACTTCCCGGGTCACACGATTCAGCTGAGTAAGCACCTCCTTTTTGGTAAGTGCACTGACTATGGTTTCGCTATCGTAGGGCAAAAGGTTCAAAATTCTTTATTTAAAGGCGATGCAGGATATTTCTACATTTACATTTTTGGGGAGCTTACTTACTTCTGCTGTTTCCCGGGCAGGAGGGTTCGATTTGAAATATTGACTATAAGCATCGTTGATGGTGCCAAACTCATCCATGTTTTTGAT
>CBFGUY010000021.1:0-37597 GCA_965651895.1 uncultured Algoriphagus sp.
GGGAGGTATCGAACTATCGAGTAACCTTCGATCTCCCTCAGCCCAAGTGAGTGTCCCCACTCACTTGATTTTTGGTTGTTTTGAAGCATTAATTAAATGACTTGAAGAAAGTTGTGAGTGAGACACTCACAACTGCGACACATTCATCAAGTGGTCTGTGAGGACACAGGCCACGGTGGCAAAGAAACACATTCACCTTCAACACTCCTTTTAAAAAGGATTTTCCCGCCCCAACTCCCCACCTCGGCGTATTAATTGCTAGCTTTAGGATAACGACATTCTATTTTTATATATGAGAGATAATAAATTCAATATCGCCGTCCTGATCGACGGTGATAATGCCCAAGCCAAACTGATCAAGGAAATACTCGAAGAGGTTTCCAAATACGGCAAGGCTACCATCCGGAGAATCTACGGCGACTGGACCACTCCACATATGAACAGCTGGAAGGAGATGATCAACCTTCACTCCTTCAGTCCCATCCAGAAATTTTCCTACACCACCGGCAAAAACTCCACCGATAGCTCCATGATCATCGATGCGATGGATATACTCCACAGCAAAAGTGTGGATGGTTTTTGTATAGTTTCCTCGGATTCTGATTACACGGGATTGGCCAAAAGAATCCGGGAAGAAGGTATGTTTGTGATGGGAATCGGGCGGAGAATCACCCCCAAGGCTTTTGTGCAGTCCTGTGAGATTTTCACTTATGCAGAAAATCTTTTGCCTGAAGAAAAACCTAAATCCACTCCCAAGAAAGTGGAGAAATCCCAGGTCAGTACCACACGAAAAAATGTAGTGGTGACGGAGGAAATCAAGAAAGAACTACCAGAAAAAGAAACTGCGGAACTAGATCTGAGCATTATAGATAAGGCATTTGAAATCTCGTCCGATGAGGAAGAAGAAATCCACATCGCCAAAATCGGGGCTTCTCTGAGAAAGATCGACCCGAGTTTTGATCCACGATCCTATGGCTTCCGTAATCTTACAGAGCTCTTTAGAAACCTCGACAAGTATGTAGTGGTGAAGAACCTGGTGAACGGGTTGAATTATCCGCTGGTGAAGTTGAAGTAGATAAACAAGCTGGAAGACTGCAGACGGAAGACCGCAGCACCGTTCTTGCAAATGTTAAGCATTTTCTATATTGCTTTGGATTCCTTTTAATATAAAACTAGGAGCATCAAAGAAGTATAGGACACACTTGCGTCTTCCAGCCTGCCAATCAATGAAAATTAGATTATTGCCAACCTTACAGACAAACAAATAAATCCTCATGGGACTGAAAATCATTATAACAGGAACTACGGGAATGGTCGGCGAAGGCGTCATGCAGCGCTGTCTGGAAAACCCATTTGTCGAAAAAGTTTTGTCTATCAGCCGCAGGCCAAATGGGCATCAGCATCCAAAATTGAAAGAGTTAATTCATTCCGATTTCACTGACTTAAGCCTTGTGGAAGATCAGCTGCTTGGTTACGATGCCTGTTTTTTCTGTTCGGGAGTGTCCTCCCTGGGAATCAGCAAGGAACAATACGAGAAGATCACCTATGAATTGACGTTGAGCTTTGCCACCACTTTGGCAAAGCTGAATCCCAAGATGACTTTCACCTATGTCTCAGGGCAAGGAACAGACAGTTCTGAGAAAGGAAAAACCCATTGGGCCAGAGTGAAGGGAAAACCGAAAACGACCTGAAGAAACTGCCCTTTAAGCAGGTTTTTGCCTACCGACCTGGGCTTATGAAACCAATAGAAGGAGCTAAGCACGTACTTTCATGGTATAAATACTTTGCCTGGATATATCCCATTGGGAGAAATCTATTTCCCAATGGATTTAATACGCTGGCCGAGGTCGGGGATTCTATGGTGAACGTCAGCATTCATGCTATAACAAATTCATCCTGAACGGAAAGGAGATCACTGAGACAGCAAAATTGACCGCTTAATTATTTCTCCAATTCCCTAAGCTTGAAAACTTCAAAGGTCATCAAATCTTCCTCATTTCTGGGATTATCAGGATGGCTGATGGAAATATACAAGCCATCCTTTCCTACAAAGGAGTTTCCGGGGTAGTAGGTATTTTCAGGCATAAGTTTTTCACCCAGAATATTCAGATCTTTGTCGAGAATCATGACTGAGAATTTTCTAGGAAATCTCCTAAGTTGATTGATTTCCTCTTCAGATTCCACTTCTACCTTAGGAAAAACAAAGCGGTAAAACACCCCACGATACTTATCGTATAAAATCCGCTCGTAACGGTCAGATGCAAACAAATAAGATTGTAATGCTGTACGATCAGTTATATCCGGGAAGCTCTGAAAAGTCTGCTCAAGGTATTGGCTTTTGGCAGGAACTACCGAAAGCACTTCCCCTCCCATATCAGAAACATATAAATTATGATCAGCAATAAAGGAGTAAACCAACTTATCTTCTGCTCTTACCATACTAAAATCCAGCATCTTGGCTCCTTCTGACGTATAATTCTCAGGATACCCCATTTTTGAAAGGGTAACTTCTTCTGTGCTGAGGTCAATGGAATATGTAAGTTTTTTATCGGAAAGATATGCTGATGTGACTTCGGATGCCCGCATATCAGGCCGTGTCTTCACCAACAACTTATCTCCCAGCACAATAGGATCTGTAATAAAATAGGCATTATGGATAAAAGCAGGGCTGTATCCATCTGGAGCCTCATAGTTGATTTTGGAAATAACTTTGGCTGTAGTGTCTGATAGATGGAGTTCCCCACCTGGAAATCCAAATAAAAATATGCTATCCATCGACTGCACGAAAAATCCCTGTACAAAACCTACACCATTTGGCCCTTCCAGATCAAAAACTATCCGCTTATGCATCCTTCCTGAATCCAGATTATAGAGTTGGATTTCATTGTTGCTCATATTCAGATTGAAGAGCCAGGAACCATTCTTATCTTCATAAGGGAAAAGACCATCGCTCACATTGGAAGTCTGGCTATCAATCTGCAAGGAAACCAGCTGTCCATCAGATACAAGTTCTTGTGGAGTAGTGATATTTTCTGAACCAGAGCCACAGCTTTGCAAAAAAAGCAGTCCCCCAGAAATGATCCATAAAAGAGCCCGATAGTTTTTCATCTGATTAATTTGTGTTTTCAAGGACATATCCTTCCCCCAAACTGTTCCCTATACTTAATCTGTCTTACAGGCAGATGATCAATAATCATCCCAATGTATAGCATTTAAATCTACAATCGGTTTCACATACTTAATTTACAAGTTTCAGCTTATAGAAAACAATAGATTCATCTTCGGTTACTAAAAAATCGGGATGATTCAGTACTATTGCTTCCTCCTGCTGAATTATTTTAGCCCCAATACACATTCCACCTAAAATTCTGTCAGCGTTATATCCCTAAACTCCACCTCAGCTCCTTCAGCCTGCAATGCGATCTTGCCACGTATTGCAGTTGCATTAAAACCGTCATTGACCAAATCACCATTCAGCCAAACCGTCACTTTATCCGCATCACAGGTGATCTTGATATGATTCCACTCTCCTAGCGGATTTTCAGAATCGTCCGTCAGATTCTTGATTCTTCTTTCCTTATTCCCATTTACTCCCCAATTCTCCTTAGGGCCGCGTCTCGCTTCCATATCCTCCACTTCTATATTTTCCTGGATGCACCAAAAATCACCGGCATTGCCATGCATAAGCTGCACTTCTATAGACTGGGGAAACATATCGTACAAAGATCTAGGAGTAGAGGCATGTACTAAAATGCCGCAATTCCCTGGATCTCCGGCAAATCTATAGTCTAGATCCAGCGTGTAATTGTCATACTCCGCTTCAGATATCAAATGCCCCTGAGGTGTGCCCAAGCTCACTAAAAGACCATTTCGAACGACAAACGGGATCCTAAGCGAGCTGTCTGCCTCAAGATCAGGAACATCCATGTACCAGCCCGCTAGGCTTTTCCCATCAAAGAGGTTTTTGGTCTGGCTTTGGGCAAAGAATGAAACGGAGACAAAAAGTAGAAGTAATGAAATACCTTTCATGATTTTGGGATAGTGTTAATAATGCTTCAAGCTAAAAATAATCCGCCAATTCTCATGATACTTTTTCATAGACTAGTCTCAACAGACTATTAAGAGCTAACAGTTGGCAGAGGAAGAGCCTTCGACTCCGCTCAGGCTGACAAATCTCTGGTTTGAGTCTTCAGACTTCTATTCTAATATTTACACATTGGCAATCTGAATACTGCATTGAAAAAGGGCACAAGCCTGCTTGACCCGTAGGCAGGTCTGAAGACTACTCCATAGTGATCCATCTGCTTTTTTCTTGAACCTGAAAACTGCAATTGAAACAGACTGCTTACTGTGACTGAACACTGATTACTATCTCACTCTTGCTTCCCAGATCCTCATAAAAAGCATATGAGCCATCCTCCTTGCATGTTCCTTGGCATAGTCTGCCACTTCCCCTTCAAAATATCGGTCGATTGTCCCAAACCACAGCTCAAGCCAATTCCCAAAATGCGCTTGTTCTATGCTGTTGTCAACTTCCGCATCCACCTGTCTGTGCACTTTTACCGGGTTGAACTTCCCCGCACCAGGCCCGGTCTGCAGGAGAATCATCTCCCAAAAATCACTCAGGTGTATCAAATGGGTATCCCAGTCTTTCACCACACCATTGAAAATAGGCCCCAAAGAATCGTGTTTTCTGACTTGATCATAAAATCTCCTGACCAAAAAATCAACTTCCTTTCTAGATTTGATCTCTCCTCTATCCATTTCTCTCTACTTTAAAATAGGTTCCAATACTTCTAATTTACCATCAATATCCTCAGGAATCGGTAAACCAAGAATTTTACAGATCAGGGGATAAACATGGATGTTTTGAAAAGTCTCTATCCCAATACCTGATTTAAATGCCGGGCCATTCGCATAGAAAATAGCATGCATATCCTTATAGGCTGGGCTAAACCCATGCTCACCAAGAACCTCAGTCCCCAGACTCTCTGCATTCTGTCTGATCCTGGGCAAGGCTGACCCCCAGGCAAGGTAATACCCTCTGTCAGGTATAATCAGAATGTCCCCTATCCTATCCTGATACATCAGATCCTGATAATTTTCCTTGTGATCCACATCAGTCACATGAATGGGCATAGCCGATTTTTCCAGTGCTTTTATCACTTTCTTTTTATCTTTTTCATTCTCCAGATAGACATGAGCCAGAGCCCCATTATTAACCACTCTCCCGGGAATATTTCGTGTTAGCTCATTAAGATTCAGAAAATTATCCACAGGAATATCTGCCATCCCGTGATCCGATACCACGATCACATTGATCGGCAAATCAATGCTCTTTAACCCTTCAAATAAAGCCCCCAACTCCCGGTCCAGCCTCTCCAAAGCCATGGATAATTGCTCCTCGTTATTCGGCCCGTAGCGATGCCCCACATCATCCATATCCGAAAAATAAAGCGTGATCATCCTAGGCCGCTCAGCTGCGGGAAGTTCCAGCCATTTGAACACCTCTGTTACTCTCGTCAGGTTGCTCACCCCCCCGTCATAAGGATAATAATAGCTCGGGCGGATCCCTTGCACATCTGCTTCTGACCCTACGAAGAAATAGCTGGCAGCTTTTACATTATTCTGCTCAGCCAGTACCCACAGTGGTGTGCCTCCATACCAGGTGCCGTCTTGGACTAACTCCTTTTTTCCAATACCGTAGGTCTGATCTTTCTTCGGATCGTAAAATGAATTATCTACCAGACCATGATGCTCCGGCTTCATTCCTGTCGCAATAGTATAGTGGTTAGGGAAAGTCTTGCTTGGAAAGGATGGCATCATACTCTCTGCCGCTACACCAGTTGCTATGAATCTGCTCAAATTCTCCGGCTGGAAACGGGCCACATAATCGTATCGAAACCCATCCAGAGAGATCAAGATTACTATCGGCTCAGTATTTTCCTGTGAAAAAGAAACTAGTGGAAAAGCCAAAATACTGAGGAGAAGCAGGTAAACTTTTTTCATCGAATAAACTTTCCCCAAAAATACCAGCTACCTGAGTAGCAAACAATCCATTCCTCACTAATAACAGTTTGATAAACCAGCTACGGATTAATCATCCTACACCTCCACAGTTTCGGGAAGTTTTTCCCATACTGTTTTTTTAAAGAACAGGCCTATTTCACTCAAAACTCACATGGCACATGAATTGAAATACCACAGCTTATCAAACAAACGATGATATGAAATCGAGCACGACGAAGAACGTCACACAGAGGGGGATTATCAACCTGCGAGATTCCATATGACCACTAAAAAGAAAATATAAACAGATGAAAACGACCAACAAACTTTTAATGGCAACCCTAATCACCGCAACTACGCTGGGTGCTGTAAGTTGTAAATCAAGCAATACTGTAAAAGGTGGGGCAATCGGCGGAGCTGCCGGTGGGGTGCTAGGCGGGGTGATCGCCGGCAAAGGCAACACTGCTGTGGGCGTACTGATCGGGTCAGCCGTTGGAGGAACTGCCGGAGCGCTCATCGGCAATCAGATGGACAAAGCCGCCGATGAACTTCAGAGAGATCTGGAGGGCGCAAAAGTAGAACGTGTGGGAGAAGGCATTAAAATCACATTTGATTCAGGACTGATGTTCGACGTGAACAAGTCTGATCTGAGCGAAGTATCACAACAAAACCTGCTGGAACTGTCTGAAACGTTAAAGAAATATGAGGAAACGAATATTCTTGTCGAAGGCCATACAGACAATACTGGGGCTGATGATTATAATCTGAAATTATCAGAAAGAAGAGCCTACTCTGTAGAAGATTTTCTTACCGCTAACGGAATAGCCAAGAAAAGAATGGAAATTGCAGCCTATGGAGAGATGCAGCCAATTGCCACCAATGAGACGACTGAGGGACGTCAGCAAAACAGACGTGTGGAAGTGGCTATCTATGCAAACAAAAAGATGCAGAAAATGGCTGAAAAAGGTGAATTGGGAGAAGAATAATCGCCTCTATCAGTAGAATTATTAAATCCAAAGACGGCTCACAGCCGTCTTTTTTAATGCTGTCTGCCCTTAAGCCTTACTTAAGTCCATACTAGACCCTAACACCTAATTATAAGTCCGTGTTTATAATTTTTAGTTGTAGAGTCTTACTTTGAATTCTTCAACCTGCCCCCTTAATCCTGCTACATCATGCTAGTCGCCATTCAGTAATGCTTGGTAGTGCTTCATACGCTCCTCATTTCCCAGGGACTTATTGATCAGGTAGAGGTTGCTCAGGACAACCTTGTTAGACCCATATTCAAGCGCTTTTTCTAATATCGGCAAGGCTTCTCTTTCCTTTCTCTGAGCCAATAATACCGACCCCAGATTCATATAAGCATTAAAGGGGTCTTCTGGATCAGCCTGAGTCGCTTCACGGTAATAACGCTCAGAAGCTGAATAATTTTTATCTTTTAAAAATGCAATTGTACCTAAGTTTGTAAGCACCACGGGGTTCTTTGGATTAGCTTCATAGGCTTTGAGGAATTGCTTTTTAGCATTCACGGTGTCGTTGGTTTCCAATAGGGACTTGGCAAAAGCAGCGTTGAAGGAAGGATATTTGCGTATACCTCCGTATTGTTCTATGTTCTTTTCACATTTAGCATATTTCTGCACAGCTTTGACATAATCCCCTTGCTGAAATGCAGTATTGGCTTCCATCATGGAATAGAGGAAGTTCGTTTCCTCTACAGATCTGCCTGTGGTATCACTAACTTGGTATTTCAATGCCTTTTCCAGATTACCTGCTTCCGAATACAAATAGGAAAGCGTGCTGTTAACCCCAGCATCATCCTGATATTCCAGGGCTTTTTCCAACGTCGCGATAGCCTTGATGCTCTCTCCCTTTTTCATATAGGTCAATCCCAGATTTTTATAAATTGGAAAAAACTCGGGTTTATCAGCTTTTAAGCTCTTCAGGTAAAATTCCTCCGCTTGATCAAAATCGCCATCGTTGTATCGAAGCATCGCTAATTTGAACCAACCATAATAAGCTTTTGGATTTTTCTTCACACTTCTTTCCAAGACAACGACTGCCCTACCCGTATCCCCATAGGAGAGCAATACTTCACCTAGTGCGTTCAGGTATTGTGAGACACTGGCATTATCTCCGAGAATTTTATTTGAGATATCATACTCCTTAATCGCTTCCGCAAAATACTGAGGTGCAGAATCCGGAGAGATTTTCTCCATTTCCTTGCCTTTCAGCCTTAATTCCTCTGCATACATCACATGTGTCCTCCAGCTTTTCGGGGCGGTTTCCACACCCGATTTGGATAGAGTCATATTATTTTGCCAGACTTGGTTTCGGGCTATCGTTTTGTAGGAAAGAGCCATCACCAGCGACACAGTCACCCCTAGCATCAGAACACTGAGATGCTGAGGCTGAAATTTCTGAATCAACCAATAGAGTCCATATCCTATCAAAGCGCAAAATGCGATAGAGGGAATAAATAGAAAGCGCTCTCCCAGATTAGACCCTATAGTCAGAGAAGGGGTTAGATTGGCGAAAATCGAGAAGGTAATCAGGTAAAATAAAATCCAAAAACTCCATACACTCCTGTTTCTAAAACCCTTAACTGAGAAAAAAATCAGGCTGCCAAATAAAGTCAGACTTAGCCATACCTGAAGGTTTCTGAAAGATTGAACATCCAACTGCGCAAAGGAATAATCCCAGCTCAACGGATGGGGATAAACTAACAACTTGAGGTATTCCAAATAGATAAACAAGTTGGTAGCTAACCGATCCCCAGCAGATAATCCATATAATACTGAGTTGATCTTCGAATCATAGGTACTACTGGCGCTATCCAGGACAATTGCTCGGATGACTAAGTAAATTACCGCAGGAACCACAAAAGGGACAGTCTCCCTAATAGACACGCAAATGCTCTTTTTTTGGAAAAAATATGCTATCAACGCCACAACACCTACCAAGGGTAAGGACTCTTCTTTGGAAATCAAAGACAGAAAAAACACACTTCCTATCACTAACACTCTCAAAAATGTCATTTTGCCTTCACTGCTCATCCAGATGAGAATAGCAGAAAACGCCAACAGCGCCGCCAACAGCGTATCCCTACTTTTCACCGAAGCCACCACCTCGGTATGGATGGGATGTGCCGCATAAAGTAATAATACGAGCAAGGGAAGGATAACAGGCAGCGCTCTTTGCGCACTCAGTTTTACAAGTATTACCCCCAGAACCACCAACAGGCACACATACAAAAGCACATTAAACACATGACCGTTCACTGCGCTAAACTCCCCGAAAACCTGATGTTCGATGGCGAATGTCAGCAAAGTAAATGGTCTATAGATACTGGTATTGACCGGATTGATCTGTATGAAATTCATAGATCCATACTTGAACAACTCAGTCCATTCCTGCAGACCTTTTTGAGTCACGCCATTGTAATACGCATAGATACCGTCATCACCCGAATAGCCGTAATTAAAAGTCTGCGTATATAGTAAACCACCAAAAAAGGCAATCAGTAGAATCCAAAAAATTGGTTTTTGCTTCATGAAATAGCTTGGTAAATGAGTATTGAAAATAGTTATAAATTCAATAATCTACACAAGAGATAACAGAAACCCATCACAAGGGAATTCATGACTCACCTATTCAGAAATCTATCCTCATCAAAAAGTCCGTCTGAATCTCATCCCCAAAAGGAAAAGGATGTGAGCTAAAAACACTCAGTCCGTGCTTTTCATAAAATTTGATCGCACGTCTGTTTTTTTCCCACACACCTAGCCAGAGGTATTTTTTCCTGTTCAGCTTAGCAAAATTAATCGCATGGGTAAGTAGAACTTTACCCAATCCCCTTCCTATAAACTCTTCCAGAAGATATAGTCTGGCCACTTCAAGACTGGAATTGTCATGGAGGTCAGTCTGGGCGGGCACGAAATTCACCTTGGAATATCCCGCCAGGATCCCTTCCACTTCCAGCAGAAAAAAAACAGAAGCAGGATTCTCCATTTCCTCAACAAACTGCTCTTCAGTGAATGCCTCCTCCAAGTAGGCATTCACATTTTCGATTTTGTTTCCATCAGTGAACGCCTGAATAAATGAAAGCCTAGCCATTGCTACCAAAGAACTCAGGTCAGCAAAATTGGCCTTTCTGATCAAATAGGACATGTATTAATACTATATTTTGAGTATTCCCCAAAATGGGTCTATCAATTTCGCCCAAAGTTAAATTGAATTTCTATGTGCTGACACTTATTATGGTCTTTTCCTTGCTTTATGCAAAAGAAACTGAACACTCGGAAATTGAAAAGTCAAAAAAATATTATATGTGCCTACATTTATTACACATACAATGAACTTTACCATTTTGAGTTTGTTTACCTAATCAACGCTTTATGGCGAGAGCCCAAAGCCTGAAAACTAAACTAACTTATTTATGCAAGTTTTAGAAAATCTGAATTGGCGCTATGCGACCAAATCAATGAACGGAAAACCTGTACCACAGGAAAAGGTCGATTACATTTTAGAAGCTGTCAGACTTTCAGCTTCATCTTCAGGATTGCAACCTTATGAGATTCTGGTGATTACTGATCCAGAAGTAAAAGAGAGAATCAAGCCAATTGCTTGGAACCAAAGCCAAATCACCGACGCATCCCATGTGCTTGTATTCGCTGCCTGGGACAATTACACTGCGGAACGTATCAATAGTGTATTTAAATACAACAATGAGCAAAGAAACCTACCGGATTCGGTAACCGATGAGTACCGTGAAAAACTTTTAGAATCATACACAAACAAAACTGCAGAAGAAAACTTTAACCATGCAGCCAAGCAAGCTTATATAGCGTTGGGCACTGCCTTGGTCGCAGCAGCAGAGCAAAAGGTGGATTCCACTCCTATGGAGGGCTTTGACCCCGCTGCATTGGATGAAATTCTAGATCTCAAATCAAAAGGCCTTCGAAGTACTACTATACTACCTCTTGGCTATAGAAATGAAGAAGGTGACTGGCTGGTCAACATGAAAAAAGTACGAACTCCAAAGGAAAAATTCATCACCGTCGTGTAAACTGAACTTAATCATTTTATCAAAAAGCGAATTGAGACCAACTCAATTCGCTTTTTTATTATCAGGCTGAATTAGTGATCTTAGCAATAGAACACCTCCTTTTTACTATGGTATCCCTCGATGAATTCACCCAGATGGCATTATCCTTTCCAGGAACCGAATCAGCTCCACATTTTGACCGTACCGCATTTAAGGTCGTAAAAAGACGGATATTTGCCACGCTGGATAAAAAAAACCATTCAGCAAACTTAGTACTCTCGCTTACAGAACAGAAGAGCTTTTGCGAATTTGATGCAGATGCAATATTCCCAGTACCGAATAAGTGGGGAGAAAAGGGGTGGACTACTTTTGACCTCAAGAAAGTATCAAGAGAGGTGCTTCTTGAAGGACTGAAGTCGGCTTATTCTGATGTAGCTAAGAGCAGATAGCTACCCAAAGTTAAGTTCTGAGTTAGCACAGAGAAGAGATTTTTTTATAATTTAAACCAGACGAGTCAGAAACACACTACTTCATGTCCGCATTCAGACGTAAGAATATACAAACCCAGAGTTCCAACAAATTCACAGGAATTGACCTCAAAACTCCAGCTACTTATGCAGCGGGGCTCATGGGGGTCAAAGTTGCCTTGGAGCATACATTTAAGGAAATGGGGGCTGTTCAGGCAATAAAAACGCTTTCCCACATGAATCAGCCAGATGGTTTTGACTGTCCAGGTTGTGCGTGGCCGGACCCGGAAAAAAGATCTAAACTTGGTGAGTACTGTGAAAATGGAGCTAAAGCGCTTGCTGAAGAAGCAACAAACCTGACGGTGGATAATGCCTTCTTTTCAAATTTTTCAGTGCAGGAAATCTCCAGGTGGTCTGACTATAAAATCGGGAAAAGTGGCCGGCTCGTAAGTCCCATGATCCTAGAGCCTGATTCAAATCACTATGAAGAGACCACTTGGCATGAAGCATTCCGCATGATTGCGGATCACTTGAGGGCACTATCTAGTCCAGACGAAGCCATTTTCTATACTTCCGGCAGGTCTAGCAACGAAGCCGCATTTTTATACGGCTTGTTTGCGAGAGCTTTTGGCACCAACAATATGCCCGACTGCTCCAACATGTGCCATGAATCCAGTGGAATTGGACTTTCAGAAACCTTGGGCATAGGAAAAGGCTCTGTGAAACTGGAGGATTTTGACAAAGCAGAAGTAATCATGGTAATCGGCCAAAACCCAGGCACTAACCATCCCAGGATGCTTGCTGCACTAGCAAAATGTAAAAAAAATGGTGGGAAAATCATTACAGTCAACCCCCTTCAGGAAGCAGGTCTTATTCGGTTCAAAAATCCCCAGGAGGTAGGCGGAATTCTTTTATCCGGGCATAAACTTACCGATGTTTTTCTCCAGGTAAAAATCAATCAGGATGTAGCTCTGTTAAAACTATTAGAGAAAAAGCTTGCCGCATTGGATAAAACTAAGGGGGATGTTTTTGATCATGAATTTATTGAAAAGTACACAGAAGGCTATGAATCTCTGCTGGCGCATCTGGAAAGCCATACCAACGAAGAGCTTCTGGATCTTTGCGGAGTAGATGAAAAACTCATTGACGAAGCAGTAACACTGCTCTCCCAAAAAAGCAAAATCATCATCTGCTGGGCTATGGGTCTGACACAGCACAAAAATGGCGTAGAAAACATAAAAGAATGCGTAAACTTACTCTTGCTCAAAGGCAGTCTGGGCAAACCGGGGGCTGGTACATGCCCTGTGCGGGGACATAGTAACGTACAGGGAGACAGAAGCGTAGGGATCATGCATTATGTCTCCAAAGAACTGAATCAAGCTATCAAAAACACGTTTGGCTTTGACCCACCCGCTCATGAAGGCCTAGATGTGGTAAAAGCAATTCCCGCAATGCATGAAGGTAAGGCAAAGATTTTCATAAGCTTGGGTGGAAATTTTGTGTCCGCTGCCTCTGATACCGAGTACACTGCCCAAGCACTTCACAACTGTGACCTAACCGTTCAGATCAGCACCAAATTAAACCGTAGCCATCTCATTACCGGCAAAACCGCCATAATCTTGCCTACGCTCGGAAGGTCAGACAAGGACTATAAAAACGGTGAGCAAAGACATTTCACCGTAGAAAACAGTATGGGAATAGTCCACAGATCCCAAGGTTTTCTAGATCCAATCTCCGATAACCTCAAGAGTGAGCCAGAAATAATTGCAGGAATAGCTGCCGCGTATTTCCGAGAAGACCATCCCGTCAAATGGAAGTTGCTGGGCTCTAACTATGAGTTACTTCGTGAGAAATTAGGGGAAGTAATCACAGGATTCAAAGACATGAATGCTAAAACTCAGGGATCTGGCTACTACCTCCCGAATAATGTAAGGGATCTGGATTTCAGCAAGCTCCCAAACCAAAAAGCCCGATTTACAAACACAAAACTTCCTAAGCATCAGTTAAAGGAAAATGAATATTTGCTGATGAGCATACGCTCCCATGATCAGTTTAATACGACTATCTATGGGTTGGATGATAGGTACAGAGGAGTCTATAATGAACGCAGAGTGCTTTTTATGAATGAAGGTGATATGACGCGAGAAAATCTCAAAAAAATGGACACAGTGAACATCATAAGTAATTATGATGGAATAGAACGCAAAGTATTTCAGTTTCTGATTATTCCTTACTCTATCCCAAAAGGCAATCTAGCAGCATATTTTCCAGAAACAAACCCATTAATTCCAATCCAGGAATATGCCGAGAAAAGCAACACCCCAATCTCTAAATCAGTACGTGTAAGTTTAGAACCTGCCATAAAAACCCAGTAAGCAAACTGCAAAAATCCCCAGTCAGAAGACAATTACTACAGCAGATTTCTGGATGGTTTATTAAAATATTGTTCTGCAATCCATTTCGCAAGAAAACATGGAGACTCCCTAGGTACAGGTTAGTATTAAAAGAGATAATTGCTATTTTAAGCGCTACTTAGAAATTATTTCTAGGTAAACCCCAAATTATCCAGAATAACCTTAACCTATTCCATGAAATCGAGCATGTCATAAACGACACAGGGAGGGATTATTATCCTTAAATGCGAGATTCCATGTGACCATGACAAAAATTATAAACACATGAAATCCAAACTATGGAAACAACTTGTGCTAGCTGTGATTGTATTGACAGTATGCTCATATCTTTTTTTATTCAAAGAAGGGAAATCTGACCCCGTACTGGCAAATGTGCCTTTTGTATTTTGGTCTGGATTCCTGATTACAGTGCTGGTGGTACTTGCCACCTTCATCGGCTCAAAAGTTTTTCCATTTGAAGATCCGAAGAAGCAATGATTGGATGGTTAGTATTTTTCTTCACACTATTCCTGGCTATGCTGGGATATGCTTCATATCGCTCCTACAGGAAAGACAGAACTTCTGATGACTTCATTTTTGCAGGATCCAACATAGGAACTATACTTGGTTTCCTGACCTTTTCAGCAGCATTATTCTCTGCATTTACCTTTATGGGGATGCCGGACTTCTTCCGTACCCATGGAGTTGGGGCATGGATTTTCTTGGCCTTGTCTGATGCATTGATGGTTTTCTTCCTGATTTGGTTTGGGTATGCTTTGCGCAAGCGGGCATCTATAAATGGCTATAAAGGAGTAGCGGGACTGATGAAGTCCTGCTATCAGAATTCTTTTGCCGGCTATCTGGTTTTTGCAAGTGCCTTCCTGTTTCTGATCCCTTATGTGGCGATCCAAATCCGGGGCATCTCTATATTTCTGGATGCCGCATTCCCGGACATGTTCCCGTATTGGGTGTGGTCTGCAGTATTGGTTTTCATCATGTTGATCTATTCAGAAATCGGCGGACTAAAAGCCATAGTATATAGTGATGCCATTCAGGGTGTGATTATGCTTACTGTCATATGGATCATAGGAGTCACTTGCTTAAAGCTGAGCGGAGGCCTGGAAGCCGGTTTGGAAAAAGTTTCCCAGGCAAATCCCGACCTCTTGACTCTTCCGGGGCCAAAGGGGCTGTTTACTTCTCCATTTCTAATCGCCTCTGCTATAGCTATTGTACTGATCCCTGTATCCCAGCCCCAGTTTACCACCCGGCTGGTAGTGATGAAAAACCTAAAATCTGTACATAGAATGGCTTATGCTGTAGGGATCTTTGCCATATTGGTTATCCTTCCTACTGCCTTTATCGGGCTTTACGGAGCCATACAATATCCTGAAGCTAGCACTGCTGATTTCTTGAAAAACGCCCTGTTATTTGACCAGGCTGTACCTGTGGCGGCACTTGCTGTAGTAGGCCTTTTTGCCGCATGCCTATCGACCACCAATGCGCAGATCTTTGCCCTAGGCACCGAACTTCGCTCATTGCTTTCAGGCACTGACAAGTTCAACATGAAAGTAACCAAGCTTTCTATTCTGGCATTCTCCCTGATTGTCCTGGTATTTTCCACGTACATGAGTAATGAACTTGTGCTCCTGGCTAGGGTGAGCTTTGCCGGCACATCTATGATTGCGCCGGTGGTTTTGGGTGCAGTCATTTTCAAAAACCCGCCTAAAGTACTGCTCTGGATATCCACGATAGCACTTGCAGTTTTCTTGCTGTCACTAGCAGAAATTGTCCCTGCTTTCATAAGCGGATACCCTCTGGATTTCCTGATGTACGGCATCCTCTTTATTTTAACTTTCACAGTGATGGTTCGCCATCATTTCACTCAAAAAACCACACATGAAGCTTGATATAACTAGTTCGATAAACAGCTTACAACAACCTCTGAAAAAATTCTGGGAACTTTCCGGAGAAAAAATCAACCTGATCGAATCCTCCTTTGACACAGCGAAGGGAGCTCCAGTTTTCACCGAAAAAGGCAAATACGTAACCCGAGGCTGGACAGAATGGACTCAGGGGTTTCAGTATGGATCCGCTATCCTTCAGTTTGATGCCACGGGAGAAGAAGAGTTTTTGAAAATAGGACGTGATAACACCTTGAACAAAATGGCTCCCCACCTCACACACGTAGGAGTCCATGATCATGGATTTAACAATGTCAGCACTTATGGGAACCTCCTTAGATTGATAGAAGAGGGTAAAATAGAAGGTGCGCCATGGGAGAGAAACTTCTACCAGCTTGCCTTGAAAGTAAGTGGTGCAGTGCAAGCCATGCGATGGACGTCTATTCCCAGTGGCGGTTTTATTTATTCTTTTAATGGGCCGCATTCCCTGTTTGTGGACACGATCCGCTCCTGCCGGGCATTGGTAGTTTCCCATGCTCTGGGACATGTGCTCCAAGGAGAAAATGACCGTAGAATCTCCCTGATTCAACGGGCAATACAGCATATCCTGAGCACCGTTCGCTATTCAATATTTTACGGAAACGGAAGGGATTCTTACGACTTGTCTGGCAGAACTGCCCATGAGATCATCTTCAACACCAATGATGGGAATTATCGCTGCCCGAATTCACAGCAAGGTTACACGGGTTTCAGCACCTGGACAAGGGGTTTGGCATGGGCGATTTGTGGCCTTGGGGAAACACTGGAAATTTTAGATCAAATCGATGAAAGCGATTACACTGAAATCATTTCGAAAACAAACTTGATCAAAGAGCTTTCAGAAGCAGCCACTGCTACTGCGGATTTCTATCTGGCAAACACCCCTACCGATGGCATTCCCTATTGGGATACCGGAGCACCAAATCTTCATAAAATGGGAGACTATCTCAATGCGAAATCAGACCCATTCAATGCTTATGAGCCGATAGATTCTTCTGCTGCGTGCATCGCCGCGCAGGGGTTAATCAGAATTGGGCATTGGATGAAAGAGGGAAACCCTGAACTTTCAGAAAAATACATCCATGCAGGGATTCAGATAGCCAACAACCTGTTTTCAGAACCATATTTATCCACTGACTCTTCACACCAAGGATTAATTTTGCACTCAATCTATCACCAGCCAAACGGCTGGGATCACCGGCCGAATCCGGATAAAGCTCCCTATGGAGAATCTTGCATGTGGGGGGATTATCATGCACGTGAATTGGCATTGCTACTTCAGCGAATGCAAAATGGAGAAACCTATTACAGCTATTTTAATTGTGTACGCTCATGAGCACAGGAAAATACAAACCCCAATATCCAAGAGTAGCCCAGCTGAAAACCGCTGAAAATCTGCGTGATCATCTGACAAAAGAAGGCATTACACTGGACTTTGATGAAGAACTACAAACCGGCGGAAATTCACCTTTTGCCAAGCCACATACCACCAAGGCAGGCAACAAAATAGGCAATGCGTTTTGCATTCTTCCGATGGAAGGCTGGGATGGCACCACCGACGGAAAACCTACCGAGCTCACAAAAAGGCGCTGGAAGAACTTTGCGATCAGCGGAGCAAAATTGCTTTGGGGATGCGAAGCCGTAGCCGTGCAGCCGGACGGAAGAGCTAACCCAAACCAGCTTATGATCAATGATAAAAATCTAAGCGATTTTGAGGAATTGTATCAAATGGTGGAGCGTGAGCATAGAACTGCTTTTGGAAATTCTGAGGATTTGCTCACAGGACTGCAACTCACGCATTCAGGCAGGTTTTGCAAGCCAGAAAGCAAGACCAAAATGGCCCCGAAGATTCTTTATTCACATCCGGTATTGAACAAAAAGTTTGGCTTGGCAGAAGATTATCCTCTAATGACAGATGGAGAAATATCAGAATTGATCGATTCTTATGTGGCAGCTGCGGTCCGTGCGCAAAAAACAGGATACAAGTTTGTAGATATCAAACACTGCCACGGTTATTTGGGGCATGAGTTTCTAAGCGCTTACACTCGTGAGGGACGATACGGCAAATCTATCGAAAACAGAACCCGGTTTATCCGGGAGATCGTAGCAGGAATCAAGGCAGAAGCTCCTGGATTGGAGATTGGCGTACGCATGAGTATTTTCGACTGGGTTCCTTTCAAGCAAGGAGCAGATGGAAAAGGTATCCCTGCAGCAGAAAGCCCGTATCATTTTGCTTTCGGTGGAAGTGAATCAGGGATTGGTGAGAACCTCAATGAATCCTTTGAATTCCTGAAAGAGCTAGAGAAACTAGACATCGAATTGCTGTGCACTACTGCCGGCAGCCCTTATTACAATCCGCACATCCAACGCCCTGCGCTATTCCCGCCATCCGATGGCTATATGCCTCCGGAAGACCCTATTCATGGAGTTGCCAGGCAGATTGAAGCTGTGGCAGAAGTTAAAAAAGCTTTCCCGAATTTCTATACCGTAGGGTCAGCGTATTCTTACCTGCAGGAATGGCTGCCAAATGTGGCTCAAAACGTATTGCAATCTGGAAAAGTAGATTCCATAGGCTTGGGCAGAATGGTGCTCAGTTATCCGGAATTGCCTGCGGACGTGCTGGCAGGCGAACCTATGAAGCGGGGCAAAATCTGCCGTACATTCTCAGATTGTACTACAGCTCCCAGAAACGGCATGATTTCAGGCTGCTTTCCCTTAGATCCTTTTTATAAAAAAATGGAAATACACGAAACACTTAAAACCATCAAATCATCATGAGTAGAGTGGCATTAGTTACAGGCGGTTCACGCGGAATAGGTCTTGGTATTGCCCGTAAACTGGCTGAAGAAGGAATAGACCTTGCGATAAATGGGGTTCGGGATGAGGATAGTGCAAGCGCAGCTCTTGATGAGTTGAGAAGCTTAGGCGTTCGGGTAGCCTATTTGCAGGGCAATATTGCAGTAAAGGAAGACCGGGACGCAATTCTTGATGGACTAAAATCCAACTTTGGCAAAATCGATATTCTGGTAAACAATGCCGGGGTAGCTCCCAGAACAAGAAATGACCTCTTTGACATCACCGAAGAAGATTACGATCACTTGATGGACATCAATCAAAAAGGTACTTTTTTCCTGACTCAAGCCATAGCAAAATGGATGGCAGAGTTAAAAATTCAAACACCTGAAGCAGAGCTCTCTATAGTAAACATTACTTCCATTTCCGCCATAGTAGCTTCCAAGATTCGTGCTTCCTACTGCATGTCTAAAGCTTCCTTATCTATGTTTTCTAAGGTCTTGGCGGTGAAAATGGCAGAGTTTGGCATTCCTGTTTATGAAATCCAGCCAGGGGTGATAGAGACCGATATGATAGAAAAAGTAAGAGAAACCTATCATAAAGGGGTAAAGAGCGGGATGACGCTTGAACCACGCATGGGCATGCCTGAAGACATTGGCAAAGTGGTGGCAGCCTTGGTCAGAGGAGACTTACCCTACTCTACCGGCCAGGTGCTTACCGTGGATGGTGGGATGACTATTGCGAGGATGTAATTGATTTCCGTGATCAACTGCGACTATACCAATACCCAAATCCTCTTAAATAAACGGCTGGAAGACCGATGACCGGAGACGGAAGAGGCCTCAATACAAGTGTTTTTCAAATCTTTTGAGGCTTTAAAGATTTTACTCCCATAGTATCTTATAATCATATTAAAATTTGTGATTATCCGCAATGATGCCAGTAACCATATTCTCTTTGCTTTACTAGACGGAAGACCGATACTTCGACTAAGCTCAGTACAAGTGACGGGTGACCGAAGTGGCCTTGACGCTGGTGTTTTCCGAATCCTATGATGCTTTTATTGTTTTACTGGCAGAAAAGCGGATATACATATTAAAAGTTTAAGCTTATCCCCATTGAGTATGAATTATGAAAAAAAACAACGAACCTTTCGAAAATCGATATTTTAGATCAATCCAAAGCCAATGAAAATCCACCTCGTTTTAACTCTATTCCTTTTCACCATTTCCCTTACTCCATCTTTTGCGCAGCAGAAGCGTACCAAAATCGGTGTTGCGGGTCTTACTCACGGACACGTAGGCTGGATACTGAATGCAAAAGATCGAGCTGACCTGGAGATCGTAGGAATTGCTGAACCGAACCGGGAACTGGCCAACAGGCTTACAGCACAGCATGGGATTTCTATGGATTTGGTTTTTGACACCATAGAAGAGATGCTGGAGAAAACCAAACCTGAAGCCGTCACAGCTTTTGGAAATATCTATGATCACTTGGCTGTGGTAGAGGCTTGTGCTCCCAGAGGCATACATGTGATGGTGGAAAAGCCATTGGCTGTAAGTCTCGAACACGCCATGAAAATGAAGATGCTGGCGGAACAGCACAACATCCACTTAATCACTAACTATGAGACCACCTGGTACCCCAGCACGTTCAAAGCCCGCGAAATACTTCAAAATGGTGAAGTGGGTGGCCTGCGTAAAGTGGTGGTGAGAGACGGACATCGCGGTCCAAAAAAAATAGGTGTCGGTGAAGAGTTCTTGGAATGGCTGACAGATCCTAAGCTAAATGGTGGTGGGGCAATTATAGATTTTGGCTGCTATGGAGCAAACTTGGCCACTTGGCTACAATCCGGAAAACGACCCAAATCAGTAACAGCAGTCACTCAGCAACTTCAGCCTGAAAACAATCCGAAAGTGGATGATGAAGCTACAATTATCCTAAATTATGAGGATTCGCAAGCAATCATCCAGGCTTCTTGGAACTGGCCTATAGGAAGAAAAGACATGGAAATCTATGGCTTGAGGGGAGCTATCTATGCGGACAATCCCACAGATGTGCGCGTTCTCCATGCAGAGGGGTATTCCGGTTTTGAAGAAAGTGAATATAAGTTAGAATATACAAATTCTCCATTCGAAGATCCATTCACGCTTTTTTTGGATGTTATCAATGGTAATCTCGTTCTCGATGACTACGCCCTTCCTTCACTTGAGAATAATATGATCGTAGTAGAAATTTTGTCCGCGGCAGTGGAAAGCGCCAAGACTGGAAAGACGGTTTACTTGAAGTAAGTAGAAGAGGGAAGCTCGATGACTGAAGTGGTGTTGTGCTAAGCATTAACTCGTATTTCACACATAACCTCTCCAAAGGCACCAATAAATCATACCTATAAAAAAAAGCTGTTCGCAAGGCAGGAACGGTGGCAACACAACTATCTTCCAAAAGGATCTCCCCCATTTGGTCAGCAATATTTCTCAAGCGCTCATAAACCCAGTCCTCTCTGCTATATCTAGCAGAAATGGCCTTAACCTCACATAAATCAGCCCCAAGGTTCTATTTTGAAAAAGAGGGAAAGCTTTGGTTTTTGGAAATACAGATGATGAAATGGGGTTAGCAAGATTAAAAACTGATTGAGCAACACAAAATCTAACATTAAAATATGAAAATTTTAATGTTAGATTCAAAATTCGACCTTAATGTTAAGGCACCCGCCTAGTATTAACATCAAAAAAATTAATGAAATCCCCTCCCTCTGAACTGGAAAGGCTCTCGGAACAGAGTTTTGCCGTCAACTTCCTTCACAACTTGCCTGACTGCAGTCAGATTCCAATTCATGATGGACGCCCTTATTCACTATGCGGCACGTATAAAAAGCCATTCGTGACACGAACGGCGGACGACAAACGGAGACACTAACGGCGGCAATAGAAGTATCAAGAGTCTAACTCATACAATCTCTGTTCTAGAGTCTTGCCTCTTATTTCTTGGCTCTTGTATCTGAAATCTTGATACTTATGTCTAGATACTTGCTATTCCTTACAATTCCTTAATCTGTAAATTCTTAAAAACCACTCCCTGTCCTTCGCTCTGCAATCCAATATATCCCTGAGTGAGTGGGGTTCCATCCAATTTGTATTGCGGGTCAAAATTAGCGGCTACTCCTCCCCCAACCTGAGGTTTGCTGTACTGTAAAACAGTATCTCCATTCACCATATGAATGACTAATGAATCACCGTAAACGACCAGATCAGCTTTCACCCATTCATCCCATTTGAAAGTCGGAGAAATGGAATTGATGCAATGCCTAGGATCTTTTTTCCCTTCGAAAAACACGTCAGTTCCCGGAGAGCACATATTCCCGGTAGGCCTAGGCACTCCCTCTTCTTCCTCAGCCAGCATTTGCCATTCCACAGATATAGGCCAATCCTGCTCTTTTAGGATCGTCTCTGGTGCTTGTGAGTGGAACATCACTCCACTGTTTCGGTAAGTATAACTTGCCGCATCTTCCAGCCACTGATCCGTAAATCTATACTCCCAGGTCATATGGAAAGCTGAAAATGGCTTTTCATAAAACAAATGGCCATAGCGATCATTAAACCCCTCATTGTAATCGTCATAATTTACCGCTATGACCCCATCTTCTACCCGAAAGGTATTCTGGTAGTTATCGCCTGTTTCATGATGATAAATTTTTGGGATCCATCCATCCAGATTCTCTCCGTTGAACATATCAATCCACTCGGATTCGGACACTTCTGCTAGCTGAGTTTCCTTTTTCTCAGAACTACAGGAAATCAGTAAACCTCCCAGAAGAGCTGCCAGTACTATTTTTCTATACATGGGGTAAAAATAAAAAGATGAAAAGTAAGATAAGTAATTCTTTACTTCCAGCCACAGGTATAAGATGCGGAGGGCTTAATTTGGTGATGTTTGGCAGGCAGTAAATGATTCTCCTACAATAAACTGAAATGCATGTTTCTCAATTTTGACGGTCACTTCTTGGGTACTATCCATGATCTCTCCGTCAATCTGAAATACTGCTCCCTCCAGATTGCTGATTTCACAGCTAGACACACTCCAGGACTCTATCCCCTCCATATCGTCTAGATCACCATTCACAAATCCCATAGTCATTTTCAAATAGTGTTCTGCAGTCTCTGGGTTGATCGCTATCACTTCAAACTTGCCATCATCCATGACACCTTTGCAATTCACTATTGCACCTGTACCATACCTTGGACCATTGGCGATTACTACCATCTTAGCTGTTAAGGCAATAATTTCATCCTCTATTTTCAACTCAAATTTCATGGAATCAGTACCGAAGATTTCCCCTATGGAGTGCTTTACATATCCTAGCATTCCTCTGGATCCATCCTGTTCAAATTTCTGGATCAGATTGGCATTTATACCGAAATCTGCTAAATGAAGGCACACTTCACCATTTATGTTTATGGCATCTATAACATATACCTTAAACCTGCGGATCGCATTCCAAGCATCAGCAATAGTATCAATCCCCATACACTTAGCTAGCCCATTGGCAGAGCCCAGTGGGAGTATAGCTATAGGGACTCTCTGACCGTCTAGGCTTCTAGCTACCATTTTCACGGTGCCGTCACCACCGGCGGCAATCAGCAAATCAGGCTTTAGGTTTTGAATTTCCAGCTTTATACTTTCAAAATCATCCTCTCCGGTAGTTTCATAAATCTGAACCGAATAATCACCGAGTTCTTCCCCGATCATTTCATCCAATTCTTCTCTGCTCAACCCATTATCTCCAGAAATTGGGTTAAATACAAACAAGCAGGTTTTCAACATAGGTCTTAAATTATCATTTCCTTAATAGCTATAGCAATTGCTTCATCGGAAGTCTCCACAAAATGGAAATGATCCATACTAATAATGGAAGACAGCTTTTCACGACGCTCCGGATCTAGTTCTCCTACTAATCGGATAAATACTCCTTTGACTCTATTTGGATGGTTCCCCATTACTTCTGCATAAATCTCAGGATCCTCCTGACCGCTGTCCCCGATGAGATAAAATGACATCTGAGGATACATATTGAATATCAACTCAATTTTCTCAAACTTATGCCGGTGATCTCCCCCTCCTGATTTCCACACATTTCTGAGGTTAATATGCCGGTCTTTCAACAAAAGCGGACCGTCTGGAATATGTCGAAAACGCAGGAAATCCTTAATCAGATCAAACAGCGACCAGTCACTACTGGAAACATAGAAAATTGGCAAACGCCAATTATCAGTGAGCTTTCTGTAAAACTCTGAAACTCCAGGCAAAGGTCTTCTGGTAAATGCATTTTTGGATACCGATAGCCAAAACTTTTTCCCTATGTCAGTAGAGTGTGAGATAATGATCGTATCATCTATATCCGAAATCACCCCCGTGTCGCCAGAATACCGGATCACTTCCAAATGAGCCACTGGAGATTTTTTGCTTGTAGGTTCAAGGACTTGAAAGGTGACAACATCGCTCATGTTCTCATTGGGTGGGCACTCCCCAATATGAAGCTCAAAAACCCCATCCTCATCAGTGGATACCACATGGGTTTTATCCTGAAATGAGATCTCTACTTTAGCATTGGGCACGGAAGATCCAGAATATCTTCTGATCGCCGCAAAGATGTTTCTAAGCCAATTGTTCCGTGAGGAAGGTCTTTTTTCCCTGTAGGCTCTGATTACCCTGCCTTTTAAGAAAACGACTTCTTCATTTCCGAATGCAAGAAAAGGCTCGACAGTAATTTTGTCTTGTTTCACTATAGCCATTAATAATTCTAACTAGTTGGTTCAGGGAACAGTTACAAAAACCAAGCAGGAATGGCTATAAAAAATTTGCCCTTTGGGTTTAGAACTCCAAAGGGCTTAGCTAATCAGTGCTTCCAATCGTATTGGTCTGTCTGTTCAAGACACGCTTTCAGCAAAGCAATAGAGTCTGCAATATCTTTCTTATGCGCCATTTCTATTACTTGGTGCAAATGCCGTGTAGGAATAGAAATCGCCCCTGCTATTGCACCTTGCTTTCCCATACGCTGTACTCCGGCTGTATCAGTACCTCCGGCGACTAAAATTTCGGGCTGCCATGATATTTTCTCCTTTTCCGCAGTCTGTTTCATGAATTCCACCATCCTATAGTCGCAGATAGTCATGGCATCCATGATTTTAATAGCGGTTCCTTTTCCAAGTTCAGTCACTTTCTCATGAGGCTGGGCTCCGGGCACATCAAACGCTATAGTGGTATCCAGCGCTATCCCAAAATCAGGGTTGATCCCATGTGCTGCCACATTTGCTCCCCGCAGACCTACTTCCTCCTGCACTGTAAAGGTAGCAAAGACATCATATGCAGGATCCTCCAGCTGCTTCAAGGTCTCAATTAAAATAAATACTGCTACTCTGTTATCTATAGACTTACAGTTCACACAGTCACCCATCTCTATCAATTCCCGATCTCTGGTCACCGGGTCACCTACGGTGATGTATTTCTCCACCTCCTCTTTTGACATCCCCAGGTCGATAAAAAAATCAGTAGTCTTTGGAAGCTTAGTTCTTTCCTCTGCGGACATCACATGTATAGGTTTACTTCCCATCACACCCACCAAGTCCTTTTTACCGTGCACGATTACCCGCTGAGCCGTAAGTGTTTTGGGGTCAAATCCCCCTAGTGTATGAAACCTTAAAAATCCACAATCATCGATATGAGTGACGATAAAACCAATTTCATCCATATGTGCAGCCACCATCACACGTTTTTCATCTGGATTCCTCTTCCCTCGTTTTATCGCTATGACATTACCTATGTTATCTACTTTCACCTCATCCACCAGAGGAGTGACTAAGTCTATCACTAAATCACGAACTCTTTTTTCAAATCCCGGAGCCCCGGCGATTTCACATATATCTTTTAGAAGACCGACGTTTATATCCATTTTATTACTTTTTCTAGACAGGTGAAATTAAAATTATTAAAAGAAAAAAGGCACAGAGAAGTTATCCTTTGTGCCTTTTAGTTTATTTATTTGATCCTATCAGGCAGGTAAAAGCCTTTTCTTGAGATGATCAGTAAGCTCTTACAGTTTTGCCTTCAATGTAATTGACAAAAGACTTATTGACGACTCTCATTCCACCTGTGGTAGGGTAATCTCCGGTAAAATACCAATCCCCCAAATGATCCGGACAGCATTTGTGAAGATTATCTACTGTCTGGTAAATCACTTTTACCTCAGCTTTGATATCCTCGTTGGTGACGATCTCGGATATCTTATCAGATATCTCATCATCGGTGAAGGAGCTATAGACTCCCTTTACAAAATTCTCTGAAGAATAAGGTGAGGCGACGCAAGACTCATAAACCTGGTCTAAAACATTCTCTATCTTCCGTTCCTTGATCAATGCCAAAGCAGCTCTGAAAGCAATAAATTCCTTCATTTTAGACATATCTATGCCATAACAATCCGGGAATCTTATCTGTGGAGCGGAGGAAACAATGATGATGCGTTTCGGCTTCAATTTATCCAAAGTGGTCAAGATACTTTTCTCAAGGGTAGTCCCCCTCACTATACTGTCATCTATGACCACTAGAGTGTCAATACCTGACTTGATCACTTCGTATGTAGTATCATATACATTGGCTACTATAGAATCCCGGTCATCGTCATTTGTGATAAAAGTCCGAAGCTTCACATCCTTACTTACCAGTTTCTCCACCCTAGGACGGAAATTAAGCAGTTCATCCAGGTCTCCCATGTGAGGCTTACCATCCACAAAAACCTCTCTTCGCTTTGCTGCCAGATAATCCTCCAAGCCTTCTATCATTCCGAGAAATGCCGTTTCGGCCGTATTAGGAATATAGGAAAACACGGTGTTTTTCAGGTCAAAATCAATTGCCTTCAAGATCTGGGGGATCAAAGCCCTCCCAAGATTTTTCCGTTCTTGGTAGATATTAGGATCGGTTCCTCTGGAGAAATAAATCCGCTCAAAGGAACATGACTTTTTCTCCCGTGCTGGCATTATTTCAGATTCTGCAAAAGAACCATCTTTATTGATCACCAAAGCATGACCAGGCTGGATTTCCTTGATGGAGTTAAAATCTATATTAAAGGCAGATTTGATAGCAGGCTTCTCTGAGGCGACTACTATCACCTCATCATCAGCATAATAATAAGCCGGCCGGATACCGGAAGGGTCTCTCACCACGAAGGACGAGCCATTCCCAACAATTCCAGCCATGGCATATCCACCGTCGAAGTCTCTACAGGATCTTCTCAGGATTCTAGCCATATCCAACTCATCTTCTATCACCTGAGTAATTTGCTCGTTGGTATACTGGTGCTTGTACTTGTCAAAAATCCGCTGATTCTCCTCGTCCAAAAAGTGCCCGATTTTCTCCATTACAGTGACGGTATCGGTCTTTTCTTTTGGATGCTGCCCTAGCTGCACCAGCTTATCAAAAAGCTCTTCCACATTGGTCATATTGAAGTTTCCCGCCATGACCAAGTTGCGGCTTCTCCAGTTATTCTGTTTCAAAAATGGGTGGCAAGTCTCAATTGAGTTTTCTCCGTGGGTACCATATCTAAGGTGCCCAAGCCAAACTTCCCCTGTGAAAGCAATATTCTCTTTCAACCAATTCCCGTCGGAAAGCGCATCATGCCCTCCGATTTTTTTGGCTTTCTTGAGCTTACGGTTGATTTTGTCAAAGATGTAATTGACAGCAGCGGGCTCCACAGATCTATACCTACTGATATAACGGGTCCCCGGCTTGGTATCAATCTTGACATTGGCGACACCTGCGCCATCCTGTCCTCTATTGATCTGTTTTTGCATCAAGACATAGAGTCTGTTAGAGGCAAAAGCTGCTGTACCATATTTATCAATGTAATACTGGGCAGGTTTTCGCAATCTAATCATTGCTATGCCGCATTCGTGTTTGATAGCGTCACTCATAGAGTCTGGCAAATGTTATTTTGAAGAATCAAAGGTAATTGTTTTCTGAAGATATTTTCCGCAAAATAAGTTCTCTTTGCTTCCTAATAATTTGGTATATATGAACTCTTTTGACTTATCTCAAATCCCCACTATAAAACCCTGACACCCAGCATTGGCTACATTTTGACCAAATTTTCCACATCCACCGATCCCTACACCTCTTCAAATCAGCCCTATCTCCCGCTAATCGGACTTGGCACAATCCTAGCCCATGAAATTCAGCAAGAATGCCTAGTACGATTATGGTAGTTTGGCGGGAATCCAACCTGCCTTCTACTTAATTATTATTTTGGGATTTAAATTTAATTAGACCGAATACTTTGTGAAGTTTCTCCTTGGGTAATGTAAAACCATACTTTAATCTGGAACCTGACTAAGAATTCACCAATTGAAGAAAGCCGTACTTCAATCACTCGAACGTGTCAAAAAAGTCACCCAAGCGCAAGGCATAGTTTCGAATTGCCACAGTTATGAAATAGGCTGCCCAAAGGCATCTTGATAAAGAAAACCCATTACACAATACTCAAAGAGGAGGCCAAATCACAAAAAAACAGTTGCTTATCCCCTAAGTGAAAAGTACCAGACAGATGTCTGGTGCTTTTTTTGCTATTTTGGTCTTTTCAAAAGAATTTGATTCATGAAACATATTTTATTAGTAGAAGATGACCTGACTTATTCCAGGATTGTAAAGACATTTCTAGAGAAAAATGGCTTTACAGTTCAGACTGCGGTTAAAGTAAAAGAAGCGCAACAACTTTTTGGCAATTCAAAATTTGATCTGATCATTGCCGACTTTCGATTGCCTGACGGGACTGGTATGGAGCTGCTTCAATGGTCAAAAAGCAACTTCCCGCAAACCCAGGTGATCCTGATCACGCACTACTCTGATATACGGATAGCCATCAAGGCAATGAAGTTGGGGGCTTTCGAATACATCACCAAACCGATTAATCCTGATGAGCTGTTAGCCACTGTAAAAGAATCGCTTTCTGCCAAAGCTACAGAACCCGCTGCCACAAGCAGCAGCATTCCTACTTCAACTCCGAAGAAAACCTTCAATAGTGGTTACGTAGTAGGTAGCTCAGCGGAAGCCGAGAAACTGGAAAAACACATACAACTTGTAGCCCCTACAGATCTGAGTGTACTGGTACTAGGAGACACAGGAACAGGAAAAGAATTCATCTCCAGAAGAATCCATGATTCCTCTACCCGAAAAGATGGGCCATTTATCGCAATTGACTGTGGGGCTCTTCCCCGAGAACTTGCCGGCAGTGAATTGTTCGGACACGTCAAAGGGGCTTTTACCGGTGCACTGGACAATAAAACGGGGCACTTTGAAATGGCCAATGGTGGGACTATCTTTCTGGATGAAATCGGCAACCTGGGATATGAAGTTCAAATACAACTCCTAAGAGCGATCCAGGAAAGAACAATACGAAAAATAGGCGGCAATAAAGAAATCCAAATCGATGTACGGATTATTGCCGCTACCAATGACAACTTATTGTTGCAGGCTGGAGACGGACATTTCCGGGAAGACTTATACCATAGATTAAATGAATTTACACTAAGCGCTATCCCACTACGGAACAGGAAAGAAGACCTGGAAGATTTTGCAGGACAATTCCTCGAAGAGAGCAATGAGCGATTGGGTAAAAATGTAAAAGGATTCTCACCTGAAGTATGGGAAATCTTCTTAGCCTACGACTGGCCGGGAAATCTTAGGGAATTAAGAAACATCATCAAACGGGCAGTTCTACTTTCCTCCGGATCCCATGTAGAAAAAGAGTCCTTGCCTGCAGACCTATACGAACCTTCTTCTTCAATAGGTTCCCCCCAAGGCAACCCGGGGGCATTTTCTCGCCAGAATGATTTACCTTCTCCCAAAGATTATAAATCCCAATGGGTAGAACAGGAAAAGGAGCTTATTCAAAAAGTGCTGATGGACACTAAGTTCAACAAGTCTAAAACTGCGAGAATATTGAATATGGACCGTAAAACGCTCTACAGCAAAATGGAAAAATACGGGTTAGACTGATCCTAAACGTGTACCTTTTTGTCAATGGTCTCGGTGAGAGCTGCCAGTAGGATGCGGATTTCCTCATCCAGCTGATTGAGCAAGTCCCCGAGGCCATTTTTATTGCCGATTTTCAAACTGTTCTCCACTTTTCTAGCTGTCTGTCCCGCAGAACTTTTAATCTGTCCCAACCTACTGCCCAATTGATGACATATCTCCAGAATTTGTTCATAATCATTTTTTCTTCTGGCTTTTAGCATCATTTCCAGATCCTTTCGGGTTTCTGTCACCAGTTCCCGCACGATATCCTGAAGCAGTAATTCATCCCCCATACAAAATCTCTCCAAATCTTTCAGCTGAAACAAGGTGCTTTCTGACTCAGAGATTTTCTGATTTGCCGGGGAATCTTTCAGCACATGATCAGGGAAGAACTTGCCTAGACACTCTATTAACACACGTTCTTGAAACGGCTTGAAAATAATTTCAGAAAATCCACTTTCCAGCATTTTATCCCGCTCTTCCACAAAAACATTCGCGGTCATTGCCAGAATAGGAATTCCCTGATACTTCTCATAAGACCGTAGCTTTCTCACTACGTCAAAGCCGGAAAATTCAGGCATCTGTATATCCAGTATAGCCAGATCAAAATCAATCGCTACAAACTCATCCCGGAAATTTGTCCCACCGGGATACGCAATAATAGAAGCCCCAAAGTAACTAAGGATAGTTTCTAAATATCGTATTCCAACCTTATCATCATCTACCAGTAGAATCTTCAAACCTGTCAAGTCAAGCGAAACGATTTCATCAGGATTGAACACACCCCGCTCTGACTCTGTAGTATTCATCGGCAACCGCACCAACATCGTGGTTCCTTTGTCCTGCTCACTGCTAGCGGTAATCTCCCCCCCCATCAAAGAGACGAGCCGCTGCACTATCGCCAATCCCAACCCAGTACCTCCGTATTTTCTGGAAATAGAAGTATCTGCCTGGTCAAATTCGCGGAACACTTTTTCAAGTACCTCCTTGGACATCCCGATGCCCGTGTCGCTTATCTCCACAGTTAGTACGCCCTCTCCCCAACTCACATCTACACGGATAGCCCCTTCTGAAGTAAACTTGAAAGCATTGCTTAGCAAGTTATTCAGTATTTGCTTTAGCCGAAGCTGATCACCGATCAGCCATTTATCTTCAGGAAGCTCCAGTGACCATTCAAAATCGATTTTCTTTTCTGAAGCCTGTAATTCGAAAAAGTTCTGCAAAGAAGAGAATAGTGCTTCGGGATCAAAAGGATGTGCTTCCAGCTTTAATTTACCTGCCTCCAATTTGGAGAAATCCAGCACCTCATCCACGATCTCCATAAGCGTATCAGAAGCAAAGCCGATCATTCTTAAATGGGATTGCTGACTAGAATCCAATTCGGATTTTTCCAAAACTGATCTGTATCCCTGGATCACATGAAGCGGGTTCCGTATCTCATGGCTCATATTCGCCAAAAACTCCTGTTTAGATCTTGCTAGCTGTTCTGACTTCTGTCTGGAAATCTCCAGATTCTCCTGATACTTTTTAGTCACTTTGATCTCTTTCAGAATCGAATACACCATCACCGCTGCGCCAATCACCGCCAAGATCACTATCATGATCAAAAAATAGGTCATGTCGTACGTCAGTTTATATGCGGAATCATTTTGTGTGTCAGACTTCTCCAACGCACGCTGCTGTAAAGTGCTGACCAGATTCTGGATAGTATTGATAATCTTGCTTTGGCTGACGGAAATCTCCGACTCCATCTGGGCTAATTTCTGCCTCTGAAAAGCCTCTTCTCTATTAACTCTATTGATTACTCCCCGGATGTTATAGAGCACACTGTCCAAGGGCTGACCTGCCGGCAAATTAGAATCCCTGAGGTTTTGCTTCTGTAGATCCCGCAGATAGGCAAGAGATTTATCATCATCCCTTGAAAGGATATTCTTATTGGCCATGGCTTCCTGTCGTAAGGACATTTCCTGCTCTAGTTCCTTAAAAAGGTAATCCTTTGGGTTGATTTTACCAATGGGCTGTAGCTCAAGGCTGGTCGCCCGCCTTCTTATCCCCAACTCCACTTTGTTCAAAGCTTCTTGGGTAAAATTCTTATTCGCTAAGTTTGTCTTAACCTCATACAGGTTGATATAACCTATGATCAGGGTGTCCAGATTTGTCTGCACACTTTGGATATAGCTATATTCAAGGGAATCTTCGGCCAAAGAGGCCAACTCCCATAGCTTCTCCTTAAGAGAAACCACACTAGAATCCTGGACTCTAAAGTCTTCATCTATTCCCGAATGGTCAAATTGGGTGATCTGTATAATCTCCGACTGTAACTTGTTGAGCAGATTGAGCTTCTGATTTGGTTCAGCAAGCTCTTTCATGGTTTCTAGGAGTCTGTTTTGGGTATAGTAAGTCAACCCGGCCATTCCGATCAGAAAAATAGCCGCAATGAAAAAGCCAGTAACGACTTTACCTGCAGTAGTGGAGCTCGGGGTCTTTCTCTTCATCAAAAACACATTAGCACTAAAACCAATAATTATTCCAAGTAAGGATTAAAACTGCAAGAGTGTATATCCCTTTGGTACATATGTAGTGAGGGTGGTAAGGGCAGAAAGAGCGACATTGACACCAGGATACAGATCACTTGTTTTGATCCCTCTAGCATGAAGGGATTGCCCACACACCAAAACCTCTACTCCTGCTTCTTTCAAAGCTTCATATACAGGAATATTGGGGTTCTCTGTGTTGAATCGCTTAGTGTACTCCTCATTATTCAACACAGTGAAGATCGCCCCACCATGAACTACTACCTTCACATGCATACGCTCCTTTGAAACACCAGCAAGGCCATGAAGATTCATCAGGCGGGCCACATTATCTACCCAGCGGCTGATTTCAGAGTTATCTGCGGCTCCTGTGGACAAATCCACAAGAATATAGTAATCCAAATTTGGGTTGGGACTTTCGGTGGCTTCTGCCACTTCATAAATCCCCCCAAAACCTTTTACGAGTGGAAACTGCGCTTCTTGACCAAATGAAAACTTAATAGCAAAAAAAGCAAAGCAAAAGATGGTCGAGGCGAATAATCGTGTCATAGTTATTTAATTAGGCTGAAAATGTAAGGAAATATTAGGGAGGAGGGATGCCGATGGTGGAAAAAGTCAACAACAAAAAGATTTAGGGAATATATTTCTCAATTAAATATTCCCTAATTCCTTTTACAGATGGGGTTTAGCACAAGAATTCACTAAGAAAACTATCGACACCGTTCGTGTCACGAATGATAAATACAAAAGCAATTTCGGTATGTGAGGCACAAACCGATGCTAGAAAGGAACAAATAGAGGCGGCCATAAGTAAATCCAGCTTCTGGAGAAGCAAGACAGCTCAGCGACCTCCGCGAAAAAATCTGTGTTTTGCGGTAAAAATATAATAAAAAAAGCCTTAACCGAATAAACGATCAAGGCCTTTTCTGTGCGCACGAGAAGATTCGAACTTCCACACAACTTAATGCACCACCCCCTCAAGATGGCGTGTCTACCAGTTTCACCACGTGCGCAGTTAACAGTGTGCAAAAGTACCAGACTTGCCCTTTAGAAGCAAACCGGAAATAGATCTTTTGCATAAATTTTATAGAAAACAAGAAGAAAACCCTGCCACTATCTGCGCTAATTTACAAAGCAGCAATTACCCGTAAACTTTCTTTTCAGCGGATAAAAGCGTATTATAAAGCAAAGATGCAATCGTCATCGGCCCTACCCCACCTGGTACCGGTGTGATGGCAGATGCGATTTCAGCTACTTCCTCAAACTTGACATCTCCTACAAGCCTAAACCCTGATTTCTTACTGGCATCTTCTATTCTATGAATCCCAACATCGATCACCACTGCACCCGGCTTCACCATATCGGCAGTGACAAAATGAGGCTTACCTAAAGCCACGATCAAAATATCAGCTGACCTGGCTATTTCAGGAAGATTGGCAGTTCGGCTGTGTGTCAGTGTCACTGTAGCATTTCCGGGGTAGCCATTTCTGGCCATCAAAATACTCATCGGGCTACCTACTATATGGCTTCTACCGATTACCACGCAGTGCTTACCGGATGTCTCGATATTGTATCGCTTGAGCAACTCAATAATCCCATAAGGGGTAGCTGCCACATAGGCCGGCCAGTTGAGCGCCATGCGTCCTACATTTGCTGGAGTAAATCCATCCACATCTTTTTCTGGCTTGATCTTATCGGTTACTTTCTCTACAGAGATGTGCTTAGGCAGAGGAAGCTGTACGATCAACCCATCTATTTCCGGGTTTTCGTTAATATCAGCTACTACCTTTAGCAATTCTTCTTCGGAGACATTGTCTTCCAGTCTTACCAAGGTTGATTCAAAACCACATTCACTACAGGCCTTCACTTTTGCATTCACATAGGTATGACTAGCACCGTCATTTCCCACCAAAATAGCCGCAAGATGGGGAGTTTTGCCTCCTTCCGCTTTAATTTCCGCTACACGGGCAGCGATTTCCGATTTGATTTGGGATGAGGTGAGTTTTCCGTCGATTAAGATCATTTCATTTACGAATTATGATTTTGAAAGGAGTAAGTACGAAGTGAGATTTACGAAGTACGAGCTTCCAACAATTTTTTAGTCTTTAATTTTAGATCGAGCCGTTTTAAGACTTGCTACTATAATGGCAACTAGCTCATTTGATTCTTTTATCAACCTATCTATTTCTGGTTTTAGATCAGGCTTGGAAATTATTTTTTCAAGGATTTCAAGAAAAAACTGGCTTTCATCAGCTTCCTCTTCTACAATCTTAAGTTTATAAATAAAATCAGCATTGGATTTCCCCCTCATTGCAGCTCGGTAATTAGCTGCAACTGAGCTAGAGCATCGAAGAAGCTGATTTACATAGTTATTAAATTCTCTCGTCTGAGGTAGTTTTGAGCATAGATGCCAAACATCAACAGCAAACTTTTTAGTCCGATCTTTTAATGCTTGACTCATAGGATAACTATTTGAACTAGAATATACTTCAAAATTCCAATTCCCTACTTTCTTGGCTTCAACTTTCTATCAAAATCATTTATCTAAAGAACGTCAAGTGGGCTTGATGATCAATTCTATCTCGTCCTTCGTATTCCGTACTTTAATGTGTGATGAAAACCGAATATTGAACTACGAAGTATTGCTGAGTAGTATTAATCCAACTTCAGTACCGCCATAAACGCTTCCTGAGGCACCTCTACGTTACCTACTTGCCTCATTCGTTTCTTGCCCTTTTTCTGCTTTTCTAGAAGTTTACGCTTACGGGAAATATCACCACCGTAACACTTCGCCAATACGTTTTTACGCAATGCTTTTACCGTTTCCCGCGCGATGATTTTCTGCCCTATTGCTGCCTGGATGGCGATTTCAAACATCTGTCTCGGCACAAGTTCTTTCAGTTTTTCACACAGTCTTCTTCCCCATTCGTAGGCTTTGTCCCTATGAACCACTGCAGAAAGTGCATCTACAGGTTCTCCATTTAGCATCACATCAAGTCTTACCATATGGGAGACTTGATAGCCTATTAATTCATAATCCAAGGAAGCATATCCTCTGGAGATAGTTTTCAGCTTATCGAAGAAATCAAATACGATCTCCGCCAATGGCATGTCAAACGTAAGTTCTACCCGCTCAGCAGTCAGATATACCTGATTTTTGATCTGACCACGCTTATCCATGCATAGGGTGATTACAGCACCTACATATTCCGCAGCTGTTATAATGGAAGCCTTCACATATGGCTCTTCTATATGCTTCATCCTAGTGGGATCAGGCATATCCGAAGGCGCATTGATCGTCTGATACGTATCATTGGTCATCAGTGCCTTGAACTGCACCGATGGAACAGTGGTGATCACTGTCATGTCAAATTCACGCTCCAGACGCTCCTGGATAATCTCCATGTGTAACATTCCTAAGAACCCGCAACGGAATCCAAAACCCAATGCCATGGAAGTCTCAGGTTCCCAAACAAGTGATGCATCATTGAGCTGAAGCTTCTCCATGGAAGCTCTCAACTCTTCATAATCGGTAGTCTCCACGGGATAAATCCCCGCAAACACCATCGGCTTTACGTTTTCAAAGCCTTGGATAGCTTTTTCACATGGGCGCTTGATGTGCGTAATGGTATCCCCTACTTTGATCTCTTTGGCTACTTTCACACCAGAGATCAGGTAACCTACGTTCCCGGCAGACATTGTCTGCTGGGGAATCTGGTTCAATCCCAATATTCCAATCTCATCAGCCTCATATTCACGCCCGGTATTTACAAACTTGATTTTATCACCTTTACTGAAAGTACCATTGAAAATCCTGAAGATCACCTCCACACCTCGGAACGGATTATACACCGAGTCAAAAATCATCGCCTGAAGCGGTGCTTCAGGGTCGCCTGTAGGCGCCGGGATTCTGGTTACCACTGCTTTCAGGATATCGTCTATACCTATTCCAGTCTTGCCTGAAGCCAGTATAATATCCTCTCTATCACAACCTATCAGGTCGATCACTTCATCTGCTACGGCCTCTGGATCAGCACCCGGTAGGTCAATTTTATTTAAAACAGGGATAATTTCCAGATCATGGCCTAGGGCTAGGTATAAATTCGAAATTGTCTGGGCCTCTATCCCCTGAGATGCATCCACAATCAGCAAAGCCCCCTCACATGCGGCAATAGACCGGGAAACCTCGTAGGAAAAATCCACGTGCCCCGGGGTATCAATCAGATTGAGCGTATAGACTTCACCTTCATGGGTATATTTCATCTGGATCGCATGGGACTTGATCGTGATACCACGCTCACGCTCCAAATCCATGTTGTCCAACAACTGTTCCTGCATATCCCGGTCAGCGACCGTCTGGGTCTCTTGCAGCAACCTATCCGCCAGTGTACTCTTCCCATGATCAATATGGGCAATGATACAGAAATTCCTTATTTTTTGCATATCCATTCTGCCCGCAAAAGTAGTAAATAAGTGGGAGATTAGAGAATTTTCAAACTCAAGTGTCAATTTTCGATAGCCAATATTCAAGTTTCATCTCAACGCACTTTTGAAAGAAACCAAGCTTTAATCATCAAAGTCTATTTTGATTTCATTGCTTAATTGAGAATTGAAAAATGATAAATGATAATTGGTAGTTGAAAATTTCACCAACTTTGCACTTTCAAAACCCAGTACAATGCAGTCTGTAGCCGAAAATAAAAAATCCAACAACATCGCTGAATACATCATCTACATGTACCAGATGGAGGATCTGATCCGATCCTATCAGGGAAACCCAGAAGAAATCAAAACCTTTGTAGTCGAGAAATATCCTGTGTCGGAGGATGAAAAAAGTAAAATTACGGCTTGGTACATGGAGCTTTTGAACAAAATGAAAATCCAGAATATCCTGGAAAAAGGACATTTGGAAGAATTGAACAACTTGGTATCTGAACTTGCTCAGATCCACTGGAGACTTCTGAAAACTGACCCTGCCTATTTTGAAGCCTATGGGAAAGCCAAACCATTTATCCTCGACGCGGTGATTCAGGCAGAAGGGCAGGATCTGGGAAATGAGATCCAAATCTGCCTCAATGGAGTGTACGGCTTATTGCTTTGCCGGCTTCTGGGTAAAAAAGTCTCTGATGAACAACTGAAATCAGCGGATGCTTACGGTGATATTCTCAGTACACTTAGCTATCATTATAAAGTGAAGAATGCTATTTCGAAGAACTAGATTGGAAAATTTGAAAAATTGAAAGATTTGAAGATTGTCACGTGGAATTGCAATGGTGCCTTTAGAAGAAAATTCAACTTCCGAAGATTGGATCTTGCTTAGTGATCACCTACCAATGATTTGTGAGTTTTCGATTTAGAT
>CBFGUY010000022.1:0-36692 GCA_965651895.1 uncultured Algoriphagus sp.
GCTTTTTATAGCTTACAGTTGCTGGGGAATTGGGCAATTTTTCGATAAAAAGAGAGTTTCCAACTACTTCAAAGCACTTTTTGCCTACATACTAGGTATTGTTACATTTGCCATTTCGGTGTTGTTGATTGGCTATTTTATTGATTTACTGATAAAATAGACATAGTCCTGACTATACGAGGTTTTAAGCTGAGTTTGAGTTGGTTTATTTCCTGGCCTTTTCATATAACTATAGATTTTCTTCCAGTTTGAGCGTAAATTTCCTTTCTCCTAAATTTTTTAATAAATAGAAATCCGATTCTAGATTTGGCTTTTTTCATGAAACCAAATAAATTTTCTTGATGTTTTCGTCTTATGGATTGATTCTTTCTTAGATTAATCTATGAATTAAGAAAATCCGGAAGCTCAAGTGAAAAACTATGGGAAGTTTAACATTAAATAATAAAGCCTTGGAGAAGTATTTTGGGCTATTGGATAGCTTAGATAATATTTCCAAGAAGAAGTTGATTGTGAAGTTGACAGCTTCACTTGAAATAGAGCCTAATAAAGTAGGTCTCAAAACGTTATTCGGGGCATGGGAAGATTTAAAAGATTCTGATGGGATCAATAAAGAAATTCGAGAATCAAGGATGGAAAAGATGGATTTTGAAGGGTTCGAACGAAATTTCTATTAGACACGAATATTTGTGTACATTTTTTAAGAGGAAAATTTTCTCTACTCGAAAAATTTCAAGAGGTGGGCATTGAGAATTGCGCTATTTCTGAAATTACATTAGCAGAATTGATTTTCGGCGCTGAAAATAGTTCTAATCCACTCAAGAATATTCAACTTGTTGAGACTTTTACAAGCCAACTCATCATTCTTCCTATTTTTAATGCGATTTATCTTTATGCAAAAGAAAAAGCAAGACTAAGGTTAGAAGGTAAAAAGATGAGAGTTTCTCATTTCCTGGCCTTTTTCACATAATTGTAAATCCCCACAACCCCAATAACTAACAACGCTATCCCGACCCCCCATTGCAGCGGGCTATTCATGGATTGCTTGGCTTCCATATAGGAGCTGGCAGCAACACCTGCCGCAAAGGCGATCACGGTACGGGTAAGCATACCGGGAATCCCATATACCAGTACTTTCCACAATTTGATATTCAGATTTGCAAAAAGGAAGTTGGAAACTGCAAAAGGAACTACCGGAGAGATCCTTACAAAAAAGACCAAAGAACCTTCTTTTTCTTTCCTGGACTCAAGTGCAGCATGGAATTTTGGGTTTTTCCGGAACAGCTTTTCTGTCAAACCCATATTACTGACTTTGCCCAGCACATAGCCTAGCACGGAAGCCAGAGAGTATCCTAAAATTAAAAAAGGTAAGGATACCCATCCATAATAAAACCCGGAAGCCAGGGCGATCAAGGTAGTGGGCAAAAGCGCCAGGCCCATCAATAATGCCCCTATCACAGTGTAGGCAAAATAGTCTAAGGAGGTCTGAAGTTCGAATTGCCCAACTAAATGATAGTTTACCGCAAAAACAGCACTTCCGACAAAGGGCACTACAGTGACCCAAAGCCAAGCGAAAATCCCCGAAGGGTGCTTACCGAAGTACGAGCGGATAGTTTTGAAAATCCTGCCCTTTTTTGTCATATTTGGTTAATCATACGTTGATTCACTGGGAATGTCTGCAAGTTTACTATGCTGAAGCCATAATCACCCTGAAAAATTTAAAAGGTTTTCATTTTCCACAAACCAAAACAAGCTAAACCAATACATAATGAAATTTGGAACAAAAGCCATACATGCCGGAATAGAGCCGGATCCTGCCACTGGTGCGATTATGACGCCTATTTACCAGACCTCTACTTACGTACAGAAGTCCCCAGGCGATCACAAAGGCTATGAATATTCAAGAACACACAATCCTACCCGTACTGCTTTGCAGAATAATCTGGCAGCATTGGAAAATGGCAAACACGGGATCTGCTTTTCTTCAGGATTGGGAGCCATCGATGCCGTGATAAAATTGTTCAATCCCGGCGATGAGATCATCAGTACCAATGACTTGTATGGGGGAACTTATAGGCTTTTTACCAAAGTGTATGAACGCTACGGAATCAAGTTCAAATTTGTCCCTATGTCCGATCCTGCTGGCATAAAGGAGCATATTACTGAGAAAACCAAAATGATCTGGGTGGAAACCCCAACGAATCCTATGATGAATATCATCGACATAGCTGCAGTGGCTAAGTTGGGAAAAGGAAACAAGATCCTCGTTGCTGTAGATAATACCTTCGCTTCCCCGTACCTGCAAAACCCGCTGGATCTGGGAGCAGATATCGTGATGCACTCGGTGACCAAATACCTCGGTGGACACTCCGATGTGGTGATGGGAGCCTTGGTGGTAAATGATGATGAGCTGGCCGAAAAGCTGGTGTTTATACAAAATGCTTCCGGTGCAACGCCCGGACCACAGGATTGCTTCCTGGTACTGAGAGGAATCAAAACCCTTCACTTGCGCATGGAACGTCATTCACAAAACGGTAAAACCATTGCAGCCTATTTAAAGAACCATCCCAAAGTAGAAAAGGTCTATTGGCCGGGTTTTGAAGATCATCCTAATCATGACATTGCCAAAAAGCAAATGCGTGATTTCGGTGGGATGATTTCATTTACCCTAATCGGTAATAAAGAGTCTGATGCGCGGAAAGTGATGGAGAACTTCCATCTGTTTTCTCTTGCAGAATCCCTTGGGGGAGTAGAGTCACTATGTGGGCACCCAGCTTCCATGACCCATGCAAGTATCCCTAAAGAAGAGAGGGAGAAAGTAGGGCTGGTGGAGTCTCTGATCAGACTGAGTGTAGGAGTGGAGGATGCAGAGGATCTGAAGAAAGATCTTGCGAATGCGTTGGATAAAATTTAAGGTTTTAGATTTAGTATAATTGAGCCGTTCATGTCACATGGGCGGCTTTTTTTAGGTTAGTAGTTAACCACGGTGGTCACGGAGGATGTCACAGAGGTCACTGGTTAGGGATTGGCTTTCACGCAGGAAGTCCATTTTGGTGAGCGTTTTTCTGATGAGGTTATCCTGCTTCTCCAGAAGCTGGATTCCAGATTCATGCCCTTAGGTGGAGTTCACTTTTATCAATGCTTTGATAAGGCAGTCTGAAGACTGCATTGAGATAGGTCCAAGTCAGAAGACTTGAACCAAAAGGGATGAAGGAGGTACTGCCTGTCCTGATCAATCGGGAAGTGAAGAAACAATATTTCCCGCAGATTTTCACGGATATGTAGATATTCAGGGATGATGAATCGCTACAGTAGATATTTTATGGATGGATTTGCTATTGATATTTCCCGCAGATCTACGCAGAAAAGGGCGCAGATTTTCGCGGATATTTTGGGGTAATTCATTGTTACAGTAGGTGTTGTATGGATGGATTTGCTATTATTTCCCGCAGATTATCGCAGAAAAGGACGAAGGTTTTCGCAGATGTTTATAACTAGGTTAATTCATCGCCACTGTTAGTGCCGCACGAATTGTTTTACTGTTGTTTGTTATCCTGCTTCTCCAGAAGCTGGATCTAATGTACCTTCTGCTTTTCGCAAAATGCCCTGCACTTTGTCATTTTCATACCAAATAGCGGGGATTATTTTTTATTTATTTTGGATATCGTTTTAGAACTTTAAAAAATGCATGCTTCTCTAAAGAGTCAAAAAGAATTTCTGGACTGCTCATTTTTTGCGATTTGATGCTGTGCTACATCTATTTCCATAAAGTCAATCCAACCCCAAAAACTTACTGATTTGGTTATAATGAAATTTAGCAAAAATGGGTTTATTAAAAAATACAGGGTGAATATTTGCTCATAAAATAAGAAAGAGAATAGCAAGATTTGGGTTTTGGCCTAGTATGAATCATTCTACTTTTGGGTAATCTAGCATTCAGAATTATGAACGAAAGTCAAGTCATCAATTACAATCGTATTGCCGAAGCAATTGCCTACATCCAGGCCAACTTCAAAAGCCAGCCTTCTCTTGAGGAAATAGCCGAGCAGGTGCATCTGAGCCCTTTTCATTTCCAGCGCATGTTCAGCGAATGGGCAGGGGTGAGCCCAAAGAAATTCATGCAGTATGTGAGTGTGGAATATGCCAAGCAACTTTTGCAGGGAAGGGAAGCCACACTCTTTGATGCCGCGCAAGAAACAGGACTATCCGGCACCGGAAGGCTTCATGATCTATTTGTGAAAATAGAAGGAATGACTCCGGGCGAATTTAAAAATGGCGGAGAAAACCTCCATATCAATTACAGCTTTGCAGAAAGCCCTTTTGGAGAGATCATTGTGGCCTCTACCGGAAAGGGGATTTGTCATTTAGCTTTTTTCTCAGACAAGGAGGAAGGGGAAGAGACCTTGAAATCCCGTTTTCCAAATGCAGTGTACAATCAATTGGTAGATGAAATTCAGCAGGAAGCCCTGTTTATTTTTCAGCACGATTGGAGCAAGCTCAACCGGATCAAATTACACTTGCATGGCACCCCTTTCCAATTGAAAGTCTGGGATGCACTGCTGAAGATACCGCAGGGCAATCTTACCACCTATGGTGCCATTGCTGAGAAAATAGAAAAACCGAAAGCTTCCCGTGCTATTGGAACTGCCATAGGCAGTAACCCTGTTGCTTTTCTGATTCCCTGTCATCGTGTGATCCAATCCAGCGGAAAAATCGGCGGCTACATGTGGGGGAATACCCGAAAGTCAGCAATTATAGGTTGGGAAGCAGCCCAGCTGAATGCAGAGGTATAACCTAATGATATGGATTTGTTTAATCAGGATTCTTTCGAAGAAGTAAACTTACTGCCCAAAGATGGGACGGTGAATTACTATGGCAAGATTATGCCTACTGAGCAAACATTGAGCTACTTTGATTACTTGTTGAATCATATTCAATGGGAGAACGATGTAGCTATAATTTTTGGAAAACGTATAGAGACCAAGCGAAAAGTGGCTTGGTATGCCGAAAAGCCTTTTGAATACACCTACTCCAATCATACCAAAACGGCATTACCCTGGACCAAAGAATTGCTGGAGCTGAAGGATCTGGTAGAAAATAAAACAGGAGAGACGTTCAATTCCTGTCTGCTGAATCTCTACCACAATGGGAGTGAGGGAATGGCATGGCATAGTGATGGAGAGAAGGATCTAAAAAAAGACGGTGCCATTGCTTCGGTGAGTTTTGGAGCTGAACGGAAATTCGCCTTCAAGCATAAAGGATCCAAGGAAACGGTCTCTCAGGTTTTGGAAAATGGTAGCCTGTTGGTGATGAAAGATACTACCCAGACGCATTGGCTGCATCGGCTGCCTCCAACTAAACTGGTTTCAAAGCCAAGAGTTAACTTGACTTTCCGTACCATTGTGAGGTAATACATAAAAAATGCGTTGTACCAATGGAGGCACAACGCATTCACTTTTTAATCAGCTTTCATTTTCAAGGTTTCTGGAACCTATGGATAGCTTATAAGCCTGGTGGTGTGTACCAAGCTCCTTCACCATCAGAGGTATTTACACCATCTGCTGCAGACTGGCCTCCAAATGTGTATTCGGGAAGACCGAGTACAAGCATTTCCGTGATAGGAACAGGAAAGTGAAGTAATACTCCCCTTTGTAGAATTCCTCTTCGCCTTGCATCCATGAAGGGAATTGCCCAATCAGTTCGGCAAACTTCGATATCCCGTTCGTCCCAGATTGTTTGCAATACTTCCTGGTCAGACAGCGTATTTGGAAGAGGTTCTAGTCCGCCGACAGTTATTCTGTTTCCTTCATTTAGGATATCAATCGCTGCTTGCGTATTTCCTGTCATCACCTCTGCCTCGGCTATGATCAATTGATTGATATAGTCGAAGAAATAAGGAATAGGCCCTATCCCGCCTCCTCTATAGAATTCATCCCATCTACCTATGCGGTAGTTGCTTCTTAGCTGTGCACCTCTGGTAAGATTGAAACGGGACATGTCTTCTTCATAGAAATAATAGAACTCCAATCTTTTGTCTTCCGAAGTCGCAGGAGGGAGTAGGGCTGTGGCTTCCAGCGGATATCTTTTAGGGAAGGAAGGATCGAAGATCCGGATGATTCTATGATCAATTCTAAAATACCAATCCAATCCGGAGATGTTGATAAAGGAGTTGCTCCAATTTGAGCCATCTTGTACAATGATGTAATCATCCGTAATACCCCCTTTGGCCAATTCTTTGATTTTAGCCCAATCATTTGCATCATTTTGAGCCTTAGTCCGGCTTCTGGTCATCATGAAATGGGCTGAATACGTACTCGCCAATCGTGCAAGATCAGCATCTCCCATAGGAGAGGGGGTATTGATGAATGTAGGGTCTAGCTGGAACGAGGAGGAGGTAGCGAGCTCAATCACTTTGTCTAGATCCGCCAAAGCGATATCCATTACAGCATCGTATGGCTGTAGTTCTATGGTAGTAAGATCTGTATCCTTGTCCACTACATATCCTTGATCATAGGTAGAAGCAAGATAGCCTTCTGCCATCCCCTTGGCAAAATAAGCGGCTGCTAATACCATTTCAGTGTCCGCTCCATTGGTGCCAATTTCTACTCCCTCGTTCTCGATCAGTCTGATCACATCTACAGCTGAGGAAATGGCAGAGTTGGTTAGTCTAAACGGATTGTCAATTATTCCTGCTCTATTGGAATTTGCCAGGCTGTTTGCAAACTGAGGCCTTGGCTCTACTTTGAACTCAGACCACCAATTGCTCACATTGTTGGTCATGGTAGTATGATCAGCGGTATGCTCTAGATTTACCTGTCCTCTATATGCACGGAATAGACCATATAAATTGGAGAAGGCTCCTGCCACTACTCCCTTCAGATCGTCAGGAGTGGCCAGTACTTTGTCGGTACCGGGATTGTTTAGGTTCTCTACATCTAGATCTGCGCAAGCTGATAGAAACATAGTTCCAGTAAGGATTGCTCCTATATATATATTCAGTGATTTTTTCATAATGGTAATTTTAGAATTAGAATCTTAATTCAATTGCTGCTGTGAATGTTCTGAACATGGGATACACATAAGAATCAGACCTGAAGGTGGTGGGGTCCCCAGCGCTTAACGAGGCTACCTCAGGATCAAATCCGGAATAGTCCGTAAACGTCAGCAGATTTCTGCCGATAAGAGAAAATTTGGCATCATAAAATAATCTCCCTATTCCAATGGAATTCATCATAGCCTCATCTATTCTATAAGTCAGAGCAACCTCACGTAACTTCATGTAGGTGGCTTTCTCCACAAAATGCTTGGCAGGTGCAGCACCGTTATAAAGGCTTGTGGCACCGGAATAATAAGGGACGGATTTACGCTGACCTTCTGGTTTGCCGAACTGGTCGAGATCACCATGACGCTCCTGGAAGTATAGGTTTTGCTTGGATGAGTTGTAAATGTCGCCACCTATCTGAGCATCCAAGAGTACAAATAGCGATAAGTTTTTATAGCGTAGCGTATTGTTTAGCCCCATGATCAGATCAGGTGCGCTATTTCCGATTTTAGCATCAAGTTTTTGACCGGTGGTCGGATCATATAGAATAACAGCAGTCTCGTCTTTCGTGTTTTCTGTCCCTGCTGGCACCATGTATCCATCTGAATTTTGTTCAAAATCAGCAGGAGTCATATTGGATTCTGAGTTTGGCAAGTATCCTGAGATATTGGTTATGTATCCATTATCGTCTAGAATAAAATCATTAGCTGATTGTGCAAATACATTCCCGTACATCACGCCGAACTGCTCGCCTTCGGCAATTCTAAACATGCCGCTTGTAATTCCGTCACCACGTAAAATGGTAGGAACCCCTAAGTATTCGACAGTTGATTTGGAATTACTGGCTACGACATTGAAGTTCCAGGAAAAGTCTTTCTTTTCTATCAGAAACGACCCCAAGCTCAGTTCATAAGCATGGGTTCGTACTGTTCCCGCATTTCTCCATTGATCACCAAATCCGGCGACACTGGACAGGGGAACCAAAAGAATCTGATCATCTGCTTTGATGTTGGCATAATTAAACTCAAAAGACCACTTCTTTAGGAAATTCGCATTTATACCCACTTCAAATTCTCCGATTTTGGATGGTTTGAGATCCTTATTGCCAAGTACATCCTTGGAAGCAACCCCTCTATCTAAGTCAAACGTTTCATACTGGGCTTCAAACCTAGGTCTAGCTCCTGAGGTTCCATAGGATGCTCTCAGTTTTAATTCTTGAACCCCTGGTATTTGAAGATCTTCGGATACTCGATAGGCAGCGGTTCCTCTGTAGAATAGTTGATAGCGTTCATCTTCACCAAACAATGAGGATCCATCACGGCGGATTAACCCTTCAATGATATACTTGTCCTTGTAATCAAATCCCATATTCAAAAAGAGGTTTTCTGCTCGAATATCTGTTATAAAGTTAGTTACATCTAATGTGGTAGGATCTACATTATTGAATCTAGGGATGTCAATTACTGCAAAATTGGAACCTTCTATCTCCGTTCTTTCATCCGTGTATTTCTCAAATTGATATCTGAGCGTCACCAGTGTATTCCATTCTCCAAACTTCTTTTGAGCGTATATTGAAGCAGTTGCCACCTCTGCACTTTTGTTTCTCCAATCCTGATAGAGTGAGCCTAGTCCTCCCTCAGGTCTGTTTTGGGTGATATATCCCTTTGGGGTATAGTTTTCATTGGTGTTCCATTCTCTGTCCATGGAGTATTGTCCCTCTACAGTTAGCCAACTGAGGATTTTATAATTTGCTTGGATATTCTGAAGCAACCTTCTCCTATCTCTTCTGAAAAACCTGTTTCGTACTTCGTATAAAGGATTTTGGAGATTACTTTGAGATCTTGGCAAAACCCCTCCGTCCCTGTTGGCGAATAAATCCTGGTCTGGTTCGTGGGCAAGAACTGGGTAAAACAAGCCGCTCTGTCCGTTTTCACCGTTGTTTGGACTATCGGTATTGACATAAAGTGTGCTGCTGGTCAGTTTGATTTTATCCGTAAGTTGGTGATCTACATTAAGGCGCAGACTTTGTCTTTTGTAAGCGGGCATATCCACTACGATCCCTCCCTGATTCAGATTTTCAAACCCCAGAAAGAAATTTGTCTTTGCACCTGTATTGGCAACAGAGACATTCGTGGTATAGAAGGGTTGGGCTTTAAATAGCAATTCCTGATTGTTAAATGTCTGTGGATACTCATTGTCCATAATTCCATCTTCCTCTTCCACCCGGGTATTTGGGTTGTTGGGATTGGTCAATACAAAGCTGCCATCCGGATTCAACTGATACCTATGGTGATAGGATAGGGGCACCTGATTGGCCAGGTAGCTGTTTCCCAATTCTTGGCGTACCGTTACCCTTGTCACCCCATCTCTGTCGGCACCTCTTTTGGTAATGATCTGAATCACACCATTTCCAGCCAGTGATCCATAAAGAGAAGAGGCTGCCGCTCCTTTAAGCACTTCTATACTTTCCACATCATTCATATTGATATCTGCCAAGCTTCCCTGAGTGATTACTCCATCCACAATGATCAATGGTTGCTGATCTCCGGATATGGCAGTCACTCCTCTAAGCCTGATCGTAGGGGCTGTTCCAGGCCTTCCGGTGCCCTGTACAATCTGTACACCGGAAACTTTCCCCCGGATAGCATTTCCGGGATCTGTGGCCGGAGCTTCCTGAAGTAGTTCCTTGTCCACTTTTCCTATGGCGAAGCCAAGTTTTTTAGTGGGGGTGCCTACTGCAACTCCCGTTACGATCACTTCCCCCAAGTCGCTTATTGAAGCTTTCAGTGTGACATCGATAGTTGATCGATTTCCGACTGTTTCCTCTTGGCTGCTGTGACCAACGAACGAGAATATCAATACAGATTCTGTATTAGGAACTGTGATCGTGTAATTACCATCCATGTCAGCGATCACTCCATCGAGGGTGCCTTTGATCTGGATACTGGCTCCTGGAATGGGGAGCCCGTCTTCTGAGGATTCTACCTTTCCGGACACAGTCAGAGACTGGGCCATGAGGTTTCCTATTGACAGAAATGTCAACAAGATAATTAGTCTAAGTTTTTTCATTTAGTTGAGATTTGGTTAATAAGTCACTAATTCTATTGAAAAAATGATAGCTATATCAGGTTTATTTTACAGAAATGACAACTAAAAAAGGGCTTAAATACTATATTTCAAGAGTACGGTTTTTACAGTATTTATTAGACGGGAAATATTTTTTTTCGAATTATAATTTTGTCTTTAAGTTGTAGTTGTTTTTTCTATTTACATGAATGGTTTGTGTTAATATTAATTGTAGGGTTAAAAAATGACGTTCAGTTCTATATTTTTTGTTTTTATTAAAAAATCAGGGTTAAAATTTTATCTATTTATATTAAATTTTTGTGTTTTAGTGAAAATATGGTTCATTTTGTTTTAATTAATGTCCGTGGGTTAATTTACTTTGGAGGATTGAGGTTGATGTTCAAATTCTCCATTTGGTCTCATTGCGGATAATCATAGTAATAAAAATCAATTGTAAACCGATCAATGAAAAACATCCCTTTTATGCACTTTTACTTCTTGCAGGATATACGGACTATGGTTCCGAAAATCAGATTTATTTCCTCTTTATCGGTTGAAATTGCAATTCATACCCCTCCAAATCACCGAGCCTGTATTTTTTCTTTGCTTAATCCGCGGATAGCAGTACTTTGAACGGACTATTTAACCCAAAATGAATACCATTAGTATAAACCGTAAATTTTAACCAAGAGATCAATTGAAATTGAGCAAGATGAACAGAAGAGATTTTATCCACCTTTCCGGAATGGGACTCGGTGCCCTGGCCACTTCAGGGCTAGTCATGATTGGCAATCCGGTCTCGGCAGAGCGATTGCTCGAGCCGGGAATCGATGCTGCTGCCAAAAAAGTTCTGGCAGATATTGCCTTGAATTCAGCTAAGGCAAAGGGAGCTACCTACACCGATGTAAGAATCGGTAGATACCTAAGACAAAACTTATTCACCCGTGACAAAAATGTCCAGAATATCTCCAACGGAGAGACCTTTGGTGTTGGAATCCGGGTAATAGCCAACGGTACCTGGGGCTTCTCGTCCACCTCTGATGTCTCACCTGATGGGATTAAGAAATGTGCCGAAAATGCAGTGGCTATTGCCAAAGCAAATTCCAAACTTCAGAAAGAACCTGTAAAGCTTGCCCCAGAGCCCGGCCACGGTGAAGTGACCTGGAATACTCCAATTAAGAAAAATGCTTTGGAGATTCCCGTAAAGGACAAAATTGACCTTCTGCTGAAGGCGAACAATGCGGCCATAGACAACGGAGCGGCTTTTGTCAATTCCGCGCTGTTTATGATCAATGAGCAGAAGTACTTTGCTTCCACGGATGGCTCGTACATCGATCAGGATATTCATAGAATCTGGCCTACTTTCACCGTGACTGCTGTAAATAAGGCTTCAGGGGGCTTCAGGACCAGACAGGCACTCAGCGCACCTATGGGGATGGGGTATGAATACCTTGATGGCCTAGCTGAAGACAAAATCATGAATCCTGCTGGGTTCAACAGCTACAAAAACACCTATGATATCGTAGAAGATGCCACCGAAGCTGCCAAACACGCTCAGGAGAAAATCTCAGCAAAGTCTGTGGTGCCGGGCAAGTACGATCTGGTGCTGGATCCTGACCATCTGGGATTGACTATCCACGAATCTGTAGGTCACCCGCTGGAGCTGGATCGTGTGCTTGGATATGAGGCTAATTATGCCGGAACCAGCTTCGCTACCTTGGACAAATGGAAATCAGGTGATTTCAAATACGGCTCTGACAAAGTCAATATCTTCGCTGACAAGACCCAGCCACTCACGCTCGGAAACACGGGATATGATGACGAGGGAGTCAAGACGAAAGAGTGGGATTTGATCAAAAACGGCGTTTTGGTGAATTATCAGGCTATCCGGGATCAGGTGAGTATTTTGGGAGAAAAAGAATCTCATGGCTGCTGCTTTGCGGATAATTGGAGTTCCGTGCAATTCCAGCGTATGCCAAATGTTTCTTTGCGTCCCGGCACGGAGAAACTAAGTCCTGCGGAAATGATCAAGAATGTGGAAAAAGGCATTTATATCCTTGGGCGCGGCTCTTATTCTATTGACCAGCAGCGGTACAACTTCCAGTTTGGGGGTCAGTTATTCTACGAAATCAAAAATGGTGAAATCGTAGGTATGCTTGAGGATGTGGCCTATCAGTCCAATACCCAGGAGTTCTGGAATTCCTGTAGCCAGATTTGCGACAAGGATGATTACAGGTTCTTCGGTTCTTTCTTCGATGGAAAAGGACAGCCATCGCAGTCATCAGCAGTATCACATGGTAGCTCTACTACCCGCTTTGACGGGGTGAATGTGATCAATACGGGAAGAAATATTTAACCTCAACACCAGAATTATGGCCATTTTGACTAAAGAAGAAGCAAAGCAAATAATAGATAAAGTACTTTCCTACGCAAAAGCGGATGAAACCGAGGTGACGATTTACGGTGGAAGAACCGGGAATATTCGTTATGCAAGGAATTCCGTAAGTACCAGCGGGGAGACGAATGAAATAGGATTAAACGTTACCTCAGTTTACGGCAAAAAATCCGGCTCATCCAGTATCAATGAATTGGATGAGGAATCACTCAAAAAGGCTGTTGCCAGGGCTGAGGAAATCGCACAGCTGGCACCGGAAAACCCGGAATACATGCCTATGCTGGGCCCACAGGAGTATTTGGAAAGTAAAACATTCGTGAGCTCCACGGATCAGATCAATCCTGACCAGCGTGCTCAAATAGCAGCAGACAGCATTGGGCCAAGCAGTGAAAAAGACCTTACTGCAGCCGGATACCTGGAGGATTTTTCAGGATTTGTGGCTCAGGGAAATAGCAAAGGCCTTTTTGGCTATAACAAAAGGACATCCGTGGATTTCTCCATTACGGTGCGTACTGCCGACGGGACGGGCTCAGGATATGCCATCCGCGATTTCAACGATGTGAGTTTGTTGAATTCCAAAGAGGTCACAAACATCGCCATGCAAAAAGCCCAGGCTTCTCAGAATGCCCAAGCCATAGAGCCCGGCAAATATACCGTGATCCTTGAACCTACTGCCGCAGGAGACTTGATGGGCTTATTGACCAGAAGTCTGGATGCCAGAAGTGCGGATGAGGGCAGAAGCTTTTTGAGTAAAAAGGGTGGAGGAACCCGACTTGGCGAAAAGCTATTCGATGAGCGTGTAAATATCTACTCTGATCCATTAAGTCCGCAGATTCCGGGTTCACCATGGGATAATGAAGGCTATCCTCAAAAGCCTATGAAATGGGTGGAAAACGGTGTGGTCAAAAACATGTTCTATTCCCGCTACTGGGCGGAGAAGCAAGGCGTGGAACCTACTGGAAGACCCAGCGGGATGATTATCGCCGGCGGTGACCAATCCATAGCCGATATGGTGAAAAATACCGAAAGAGGTATTCTGGTTACCAGATTCTGGTATATCAGGGCAGTAGATCCCCAAACCTTACTCTACACGGGTTTGACCAGAGACGGTACGTTCTATATAGAAAACGGGCAGATCAAATTCCCGGTGAAAAACTTCCGCTTCAACGAAAGCCCAATCATCATGTTGAACAATATTGAAGCATTGGGGCAGCAGCAACGGGTAGGAGGTGATTTGATTCCGGCTATGAAGATCCGGGACTTTACCTTTACGAGTTTGTCTGACGCAGTTTAATTCAGTTAACAGTATTCAGTTTGCAGTCGCAAGTTTGGCTGCAAATTGTTTACTGACTTCTCACTGAGAATGTCCTCTGCCAACTGACCACTGAGACTGAACACTAACCCTTACAATGCAAGCCTTCTTCTTCACTAGAATAAAATACAACTCCGGAAATTGGGACACAGATCAGCGCATGCCTGTCAACTTGCTCAATTCTCTGGTGGAATACACCACCATTCCGGTGGACGAGAAGGAAAGAGTAATAGAACTGAGTAGCAAGGAGATTTTTAAAAGCCCCTTTTGCTATATCAGTGGGCACAAGCTGGTAGAGTTCTCCTCGGCAGAGAGGCAGAACTTTAAAACTTATGTGGAAAACGGAGGCTTTGTCTTTGCCGATGACTGCAATCATGATATAGACGGGCTTTTTGCCAAATCCTTTGAGGCCGAAATGGCCAAGACCTTTGGAGATGATGCACTCCAAAAAATACCCAATAACCACCCAATTTATTCGGCCTTCTTCGAGTTTGAAGATGGTCCACCCGCAACCTCCTTTGAGCTCAATGGCTGGGGAGACGACCTGATCCATGATTACTTGAAAGCTATTGTCATAAACGGTAGAATAGGAGTTCTTTATAGTAACAAAGATTATGGTTGTGAGTGGGATTATGATTTTAGAAACAAACGCTTCTTAAAGGTTGACAATACCAAGTTTGGTGTCAACATAGTGGTTTATGCATTAACACAATGATTTTGGAAAACACAGAATTAACAGCATTCAAAGAGTTGGTGGCAAAGATTCCCCAGCTCAAAAAAGAGATTGCAAAAGTCATAGTCGGTCAGGAATCTGTGATCGAAGAGATTATTATTACACTGCTGGCCGGAGGGCATTGCCTGTTGGAAGGTGTGCCGGGACTGGCAAAGACACTGATGGTAAATTCTCTTTCTCAGGGAATGGAGATGGGGTTCAAGCGAATTCAATTCACGCCGGATTTGATGCCTGGAGATATACTGGGGACGGAGATTCTGGAAGAAGACCATGAGACAGGCAAGAAGTTTTTTCAGTTCAACAGAGGCCCGATTTTCGCCAATATGGTTTTGGCGGATGAAATCAACCGGACTCCGCCCAAGACCCAGGCGGCATTGCTGGAAGCCATGCAGGAGAAGATAGTGACTTACGGTGGGCAGCACCACCCGCTTCCATCTCCTTTTTTGATTATTGCCACGCAAAATCCCATTGAGCAATCAGGAACCTATCCGTTGCCTGAAGCCCAGCTTGACCGCTTTCTTTTGTATATCAAATTAGGCTATCCATCCGAGCAGGAGGAACTGGATGTCTTGGAAAAAACTACCGGGACTTACCAAGGAAAGCCCGATGCTGTTTTCTCTGCTACGGATATATTGAACTTACAGAAACTGACCAGAGAGGTTCACATTGATTCTCAATTGCTTGTTTACATCAATAAGTTGATTCGAGCTACCCGTCCTGATAATTCGGAAATTCAAGCTGTTATAGATTATGTGGAATGGGGGGCAGGCACCCGTGCAGGGCAGGCTTTGATTCTTTGTGCCAAAGCCCGGGCGTTGGTGAAAGGACGCTATGCGGTCACTCCCGAAGATATCAAGACGCTTGCTTTCCCGGTATTGAGACATAGACTCTCTTTGCACTTTCGGGCGGAAGCGGAGAATGTGCAACCTGACGCAGTTATCTCCAAAATCCTAGAAGCATTGCCTCTCCATGCAAGCAAGTAATCTGGAAATCATCAAGCTCAACAATTTGAAGTTGACCGCTAAAATCATAAGCGAGCAGCTCAAGAATGGCGTGCACCTTGGCAAACGTGTGGGAGTGGGTTCTGAGTTTGAGCAGTACAGGTACTATGAGCCGGGTGATGATCCCAAACGGATTGACTGGAAGTACTTCTCCCGCTCCGGCAAGTACATGATCAAGGAGTCTCCGTCTGAGAGCCATTTGCACGTCCGTATGATGCTCGATCTGTCCGGATCTATGAACTACAGGGAAAATGGGATCAAACGCCTGGAATACGCTAAAAACCTCCTTGCTTCGCTTTCCTACCTTGCGCATCAGCAGGGAGATTCCCTGAGCTATTTTACTTGCCAGGATGGGAGGGTGGCCCAAAAGGTGGCGGCCTCACCTAAGGCTTTCCAGCGCATTTTATATTTTTTGGAAGGGGAGAAAGCCGCGGGAACGATGCCGGTGGTAAAGAAAGACTTTCCGGTATTGAAAAGTAAGCAGAAAGAGCTGATTATTCTTGTTTCTGATTTCCTGCAAAAGGAAAATGAATGGCTGGATATCGTGGAGCAGATGCGGCATCCCAAAAAGGAAATCGTGCTGTTTCAGATTTTGGGAGAGCAGGAGATGAAATTTGACCTGAAAGGGAATTTCAAGTTTCATGATCTGGAGTCAAATCGCTCAGTAATTCTCGATGGAAAAGCGATAGAGAAAAACTATAACGTTTCTATAAGTAATTATTTGTCAGTATTTAAACAATCTTTGATTTTACCAAAGGTTCATCTGTTTCAGGTGCGATTTTCAGACCCTATCGCAGGAGTCATCAATAGATTTCTTACGGAAAGATCCCTTTACTGATGCAGTTTCTACAGCCCATATTGCTCTGGGGAATGCTCGGAATCAGTGTTCCTATCCTCATTCATCTCTGGCGGGGGAAAAAAGGCAAGGAAATGTCTTGGGCGGCCATGCACTGGCTACCTACCCATGAAAGCTCGGTGTCCAAAGGCTTTCAATTGGATAATATCTTGGTGCTTTTACTACGCATAGCGATCTTGCTTTTGCTGGTTTTACTGCTGAGTAAGGTATTTGTTCCCAAGCTGGATACAGTCTCTGCTGAGCGTATCATCCACTTGGTGGAGCCAAGCCAAGAAATCCTGGAAGAGTTTAGGTTTGAGCTACAGCAGGCCGTGGAAAATGGAGAGGAAGTCTATTGGGCTGATGGAAATATGAAAAATATAGAGAGCTTAGATCTATTAGAACCAGTTAATAATGAATTTTTACTTCAAGCTTCACTTAATAATATTCCGGAAGATATTTCTACCCTTAATCTTTACCTCAGCAACTCACAGACTAGGCTTGGGGAGGGAAAATACCTAAGTAAAATCAAACCGGATCTGTTCTTGGGTAGCCCCGATCTTGGAGTACAATCAAACCCTCTACTTACGTTGACCAATGGAAGGTCCTTGCAGAGAAACGATAAGGGAGTCTTGGATTCTGTCTCCGCTGGGAGTGGATCGGAAGAGAGATCTATTCAGCTAACTAGAGAGGATTTAGGCTACTACCTAGGTGAATTATCGCAGCCGGAGAAAGTCTATGTCAAAGCTGGCCTCGAGGCTATAAGGGACGTGTACGGGGTGGAATTTGAAGAAACAGAAGACCTGGATCAGACGGTATTGGTCTTTGACTCAAAAGTCCCTTCCGAGAGCTCAGTGGATAAGCTTTATTTCATCAGGGGTGAATTCGCTTTCTCAGAGCAACCCAATAGGGTATTCTTCTCAGATTCCTTGGATTTTGAGCACTCGCAGCTGGTGCAAAAAGGTATATTGCCGGAAGTGATTTTGGAGAAGTTCCTGGAATTTTACGGTCTGGAAAAGCAGGATGTACCGATGAGCCGGGCTCAGATGGAGCATAGATTTGTGGTGGATACTAAGAAAAACCACCTAAAGAAGGCAAATTTGAATTTGCTGTTTTTGACCCTTTTGGTGCTTTGCTTAGGTCTGGAGCGGTACTTTTCACATAGGCAAAAGGTATGAGCAGAATAGAACGCTATATCGCCAAAGTTGAACGGCAACTGACATTGCAGGCTGGATTAAAATCCTTAGGTGCAGGGTTGGCCGTAGGGGTGTTTTCTCTGATTTTCTATTCTTCCTTGATGTCCTTTTTGGCAGTCTTTGTGGTAGGTTTCATAGTTTCAGGGTATTTCATTGGCTTGTATGGAGATAAGCGGAACAGTGCGATCCAAGTGCTCCATGAGCGTTTCTCAGATTTAGAATTCAGTCTGCAACTACTGGATAAATCGTCCAGAAACGTAGCGGAGCAACTCCAGTGGGAGCGGGTAAATGATTCTTTTCGGGGAGGGGAAGTCCGGCTTTGGTACCAAAATACCGGGGGATATTTGGTAGGCTTACTTCTCTCAATTGGTATTTATGGCCTATCACTTTTGAACCAACCTTCTGAAACCCCACCAAGTGTTCAGACAAAAAGGAAGCCCGAAACTTCAGTTATTCCAGCGGAATATCTGCCTGTACAGATGAGTTCCATGGCAATTTCTATTACCCCACCAGTCTATACAGGGTTGCCAAAAGTGACTCAATCTACACTTGATGTAAAAGCTATCACAGGCTCTGATATAGAATGGGATATTACTTTTTCAACGACTGAAAATCTTACTGTAGAATTGGTCAATTCCAGTGGAGACGGGTTAGAATTCACCCACCTAGAGGATCGTTTTGTTTTGCGGGATAGGGTGAAAAGTTCGGGGATCTATGCCATCCGGGTATTCCAAAATGGTGAGCATGTTTTTGAATCGGATTACCATACATTGGAAGCGGTGCCGGATTTGGCTCCCGTGATTCAGCCTGCGACGAAGGAAGTGTATTCCTTTCACTTTATCGGCGATCCACAGAGTATGGAGGTTAGGGCCAAAGTCTCCGATGATTTCAAAGTTAGGGAGGTATTCTTGGTGGCAACACTGGCGAGGGGATCAGGAGAAAATGTCAAGTTTCGCGAAAACAGAATTCCGATAGGCAGGCAAAATTTCAAATCTGAGGAGCTATCGGTAAAGCTTGACCTGAAGGCTTTGGATTTTAAGCCGGGAGATGAGCTTTATTACTACTGGGCGGCAATAGATAACAGAACCCCGGAACCTAATTTTTCGAGAAGCGACACCTATTTCGTCAACTATGTGGATTCGGCTGGCATGACAGAAGAGGCGCTGATCGGAATGGCAATCCACGTAATGCCGGAGTATTTCAGAAGCCAGCGACAGATCATCATCGATACAGAAAAACTCCTGGCCAATCAAAAGAAAATGACAAAGCAGGAATTCAACGCCATCTCAAACGAAATAGGCCATGACCAGAAGATGCTTCGCCTACGATACGGGCAATACCTGGGCGAGGAGTTTGAAGAATCTGCAGGTGGAGGCAGTGTAGATCAGGGCGATGTTGATAATCTGCTGGAGGGCTATGAGCATAGGCATGATGAGGAACATGAAGCTGGGATCACCGCAAATGTATTTATGCCTAAACACGATCATGTGAATGGGCATGACCACGACCATGAATCAAGCCATGCGGCTGAATCCCATAGTTCGGACGATGATGGAGGTTTGGGCGGTTTATTGGACTCATACCTTCATAATCATGAGGATGCTGAAGCCAATACTTATTTTGAAGAATCCACTAAAGCCACACTCAAGCAAGCCTTGGCTCAAATGTGGCAATCTGAACTGCATTTGAGGCTTTTCGAACCTGATCAGGCATTGCAGTATCAGGAAAAGGCGCTGGAATACCTGAAGTCCGTACAGCAGAAATCAAGAGTATATGTGAAAAGGACAGGCTTTGATCCGCCTCCGATCAAGGAGGAGGAGAAGCGCTTGACGGGAGATTTGGAAGAAGTGAAAAAACAAATTGAAATGGATCAAGTAGCCTTGGCCAATAGGCTGGCCCCGCTAGCTGCCCAGGTGCTGGGTATGCTGCCCAAGGAGAATCTTTCGGCGACCGATAAGGCAACGATACAGCAATTGGGGGAGCTCTGGACTTCCAGAATGAATTATTCAGGTATGCAGGAATGGTCAGTGTTGCTGCATTTGCAAGAGTTGAATTCTGGAAAATTAGGTGAAGAAGGGAAAAAGGAGCTGTATCAGAAACTACACCCTCTGATTGCCCGAAGTGAAGGTGCAAACGCATCTTTTCTCAAACAAAAAGAACTGGAAAAAGCATTTTGGAACAAGCTGCAATGATTCAACTCGAACCTTTGATTTCCTGGAACTGGGCTTGGCTTATTGCCATTTTGATTTGTGCCATTCTGGGTTTTCAGCTTTTGTGGATACTTAAGTCAGATCTGAATGGCTCTAGAAAAGCAGTTAAAATTGCTTTGAATACCCTCTTGTGTTTGCTGCTGATTAGCTACATCCTTCAGCCAGTTTGGTCTTCTGATCGGGACGAAGAAGCCATTCTCATCTATTCCCCAAAGGCTCCAAAAGAGAAAGCGCGTTTTTGGAAGGATAGTCTGGAAATAAGAAGATCCATGCCCATTGCTAAATACCAAGGGACTGGGAATCCGGTTTACTTACTGGGAGATGATTTCTCCGAATCAGAACTGTTAAAATTTGGTGGGAAAGAAATTCAGTGGATAGCTGATTTTGAAGATAGGTCAATTTCTTTTTTGGAATGGAAGGGGGTTCTACGGAAAGGTGAAAATCAGGTAGTTAAAGGGAAAATCGAGGGCAGTGATTCGCTTGAAGTGTTGCTTACCCAATATGGAGAAGTGGTAACCAAAACCTTCACAGATCCTCATACAGGCACTTTTTCGCTGGAATTCCCGGCTAATATCTTGGGAAGAAATAGGTTGGAAATGAGGGTTGGGGATAATCTTCTTGGCCATTTGAATTTCTATAGCCGCCCAGCTCAGCCGCTCCATTATAGTTTACTGGTTTCATTTCCAGGTGCAGAAACCAGTACATTGACACGCTTTCTGACCAATTCCGGTGAAAAGGTCAGTGGGCAGGTTGAGATATCAAAAAACACGGTTGTCCAATCAGGAAGCAGTAAATCGGATTCCTTGCAATTTCTGATCATTGATCCCGCCCAAGTCTCCAAAAAATCCATCCAACAGGCTGTAGAGAATGGGGCATCTGTATTGGTAATTAACTTAGAGGATGCTACCAGTGACATTCCGGCGGTCAACAAGGCCTTAGGCACAAATTTTAAGGTAAAGCGTACGACGGATGAGGAGCGAAGGGAGATAGAACCTGGAATTGAGACCAGCCCATTCGCGTTCGAAAACAGCATGGCCCAAAAGACTTACTTTGACAATGCTTTTGCAGTGCAGCAGGCAGGCAATTCTAAAGTAGGGGTGAGTATGCTAGGGAGCACTTTTCCGATAAAGCTTGCCGGAGACAGCCTTCTGTACAAAGAGATATGGGAGAAAATATTGGGAGCTTTGCTTCCTGAGGAATCTGTCGTTATTGAATTGGAACAGCCTATATTCAGAGGACTGCATAGCGAAGTACATATTATCAAAGATCAATTTGAAGAAAAGTCCATAGATATTGACTCTGATTCAATATACTTTCAGCAGTCACTGGTTAATCCATTTTCCAAAACCGGAAACTTTATAAATCTTGACTCGGGGTGGATTACGCTGGGGGACAGCCTGGAATTTTATACCTACACACCCGAAGAATGGCCAGACTTATACGCAGCGAAGTTCCGTGCGGATTTTCTAAAATCACGCCCACTTGTTGAATCTAATTCAATTCCTGATAAAGGAAGGATTTCCGATTGGCTTTGGTATGGGTTGTTTTTGATGCTCCTGACCCTGATTTGGTTAGAGCCTAAAGTTTAAACCCGCTGGGAGTTCTTAATAAATTTATATAACCTGAGTTCGACTTTAAACAACGGCTAATTGGTTTGTTCCAAAGGGTTGATACTTTATCGCGGGCTTTTTAGGGAGAACCCGGTCTGTAACTACAAATCCCCAACTCTATTTTTAAGCCAGCTCCGAAGGAGCCAAACTATTTATTCTAAAAAGTCAGGGGATGGGGGGGCAGCCATTCCCAAAAGTGGATATATTGAGAGATCAATGGAAACAATAGCCAATAAAACTGAAGCCCCCTCTATGAGTCCCTCATCCGATTGGGAAGGCATGGAAGATCCCACGCGGGAATGTAATTCTTTTGAATTTGCTTCCTCTTGGTGGTTTCACTTGCCTATGTTTCTGTTGGGCGTTTTTTGGGCTGCCCGTCTTGGAAAAGCTAATTTCTTTGCTGCCGCCAATCCTGCTTTAGAAAATGGAGGGCTTTTCAATTACTCCAAGTTTGCTGCGCAAAATCACTTTCCTAAAGCTAATTTGCCCAAAACCTTTATGGTTCATCCCCATGATGATTATGATACCACCTTGGGAAAAATAAATGAGAAAGCTATAGACTATCCTTTCGTCATAAAGCCTGATGTAGGAGAACGGGGCAAAGGGGTAATGGTCATCAATACTCCAACTGAGCTGAAATTATACTTGCAGGAGCAGCCAAAGCAGTTTTACATGATTCAGGATTTTGTCCGGAAATCCCAGGAGTTTGGCGTCTTTTTCTTGAAAAATCCCGTGACTGGGGAATTTTCCATTCCTTCTCTGACACGAAAGATACCCTTGCAGGTGATAGGAGATGGGGAATCCACTCTTTTGGGACTGGTGCAAAATCATCCGAGGGCCAGAAGATACCAAGATTTGGTTCAATTATCAGACCCGGCTTATGTGCCTTTTCCTGGCCAAATGATGCGACTAAGTCCAATGGGAAATCACTGTAAAGGGGCAGTTTTTCTGGATTACAGTTCCTATATCACTGCTGAAATGACAGCTGTATTTAAACAGATTTTTGAAGGGGTGCAGGGGATTAATTATGGAAGATTGGATGTAAAGGTCGATGAACTGATGGATCTGATGGATCCGGCCAAAATCATCATTTTGGAAGTCAACGGAGCCAATGCCGAACCTATCCAGATGTATTCCCCAGAGAAAAGTTACCGGCAGGCATTAAAAACAGTCAGGTTTTATTTCCGGACTATGGCTAAACTGGCCCAGCAAAATCTAAAGGGGAGAAGAATCCACTTTAGGGAAAAAGATACTTGGGCTAGCTTAATGGAGTATTGGGAAAAGTGAAGTTTAAATAAAATTCGATAGTTTAAAGGGTAATTTTTGATAACCCAGAAAGAGGTGATATGATAGTAAAGTTGAATTCAGAGGTTTTAGAGGAATTACAGGGATTTTTAGATCAATTGAGATCAGAGGATTTTTCGGAGGTTTCGTCTGTGCTAAGAACATCCAGTATTGGCCAGCATGTCCGCCATATTCTGGAAATGTATGAATGTCTTATATCGCAGTATGCATCTGGAATAGTCTGCTATGAGCATAGAAATAGGGATAATGTCTTGGAAACTGATCTGGATCAGGCTATTTCTAAGATCAAAAATATTAGGTCTTCTATCCAACTAGCTGACAAAGAAATATATCTTAAACTGACCTTAGAATCAGGGAAGGATACAGTCCAAAGTAGCTATTTCCGAGAGCTTTGGTATAATCTGGAACATTGCATCCATCATCAGGCTCTGATCAAAGTTGCCTGCAATCAACTGGATTACATCTCACTTCCAGTGGGTTTTGGTGTGGCAAGATCAACGATAGACTATGTCAAAAGCCTGGAATCTAGGGCTAATTGACATAGTCGCAAGCCATTTATTGTGCAAGAGAGTTACATTCTCAGATTTTCCATCTGCATGATTTGTGGCTGGAACGGCTGCTCATATAATCGCTTCCCGGTTGCCTTGTAGAGTGAATTGCCCAGAGCCGCGAAAACAGGAGGGAAGAGCGGTTCACCTAATCCGGTAGGGTCTTCAGTACTTTCCACGAAGTGAACCTCGATTTTCTTCGGTGCTTCACTGTGTCGGATCATCCGGTATTTGTCGAAGTTACTTTTGGTAGGCTTACCGTTTTCAAATGTCATCTCTCCATAAAATGCATTGCCGATTCCATCGACAATCGCGCCTTCTCCCATATTGGCAGCGGCATCAGGATTGACCACTATGCCACAATCTACGGCAGCATACACATTTTCTACTATTGGCTGATTGTCTTTGATGGTAATATCTATTACCTCTGCGACATAAGAGCTGTGGCAAAAATAGGCAGACACACCACGGTGAATAGTTGATTTAATAGTGTCCCAGCCTGATTTTTCCCTCACCAACTCCAGTACTCCTGCATAGCGTTTAGGATCGTAATCGTTATCTGTTCCCACAGGATTGGTTTCAGCTCTTTTCAGTAACTCTAGCCGGAAATCAATCGGGTCTTTTCCCATTTCCTCAGCCAATTCATCGAGGAAGCTTTGTTCTGCCCCTGCGATAAAGTTGGAACCTGGAGCACGAAATGCTCCTGTGGTGATATTGGATTTGATTTGCCAGCCTTCTGCCAGGTAATTGTCAATAGCTCCGGCAGGAAATCTATTGGCGTGAATAGGAGACTCAGGTATTCCACCTGCTTTTACATGTAGTGCAAGTAGCTTATTGTCTTCATCCAGAGCAGCACGGTAAGTGGCTGAGTAGGTTGGCCTGTAAACGCCGGAAGTCATATCATCTTCCCGGGTATAGATCATTTTGACTGGGGCTTGGATTTTTTGCGATATCAAGGCTGCTTCCACCATATGATGGCTGTATGCTCTGCGTCCAAAACCACCACCCATACGGGCAAGATTGATCTGTATGTTTTCTTTTTCGATCCCCAAACTACTTACAAGGGCGCCCATGATAAAGGAAGGTATTTGTGAAGGGCCGTTAATAACTGCTTTATTACCTTTTACGTCCGCAAAGCAATTTATAGGTTCCATGGTATTATGTGCCAGGAAAGGGGCAGTGTAGGTTCTCTCAAGAACTCTGGCCGCTGCTTTGAAAGCGCCTTCCGGATCCCCGTCCCTCCGAAGTATATTTCCTGGCTTAGTAATGTACTCCGCCATTTTTTCTTGATGCGTGCTGGAATTTTCCAATCCTGCCGGTACGTTGATTTTAGTAGTTTGACCATCTCTTCCGGCCATGGGAAATGTGCTTTCAGGCGCTTTTTCCCAGTCGACTTGCAAGTTTTTCTTAGCCTGTAGTACTTCCCAGGTCGAATTACCCACGATAGCAATGATTTCAGGGAAAGTTATTGTATCAAAATTATGTCTGGCATAATCATCCTTGAAGACTTTGACTTCAAAGACATCTTGAATTCCGGGCATTGCTGTCACGGAACTTTTGTCAAAAGATTTGAGCTTCATCCCAAATGCAGGAGGGTGGACAATGGCTGCATATTTCATTCCCTCTACCTTGTGATCTAGGGCAAACATAGGTTTTCCTGTCACGATCTTGGTACCATCCACATTCTTTTTGGAGTTTCCGATTATCTTAAAATCCTTAATTTCCTTCAGCTTTACAGTTTCAGGATCCGGGGCTTCCAGGGTTCCTGCTAGAGAAGCCATTTCACCGTAACTGGCTTTTTTCCCCGAGGATATATGTTCGATTGTCCCGGCATTGGTGGTGATTTCACCGGCAGGTACCTTCCAGGTTTGGGCAGCGGCAGCAACTAATAGATGTCTCGCCGTGGCTCCAGCTGTACGAAGTGGTATCCATCCTGTTCTAACTCCCTGGCTTCCTCCGGTAAATTGGCTGTCGAAGCGGTTAGGATAGAAGTCTGCCTGTTCCACAAAGACGTTTTTCCAATCAACATCCAGCTCTTCCGCAAGAAGCATAGGGAGGGAAGTTTTTACATTTGAACCGAATTCAGGATTTGGATTAAATAAGGTAACAGCTCCGTTTTCACCTATTTTGATATAGCTGTTGATTGCAAACCACTCATCAGGCATAGTCAGCACTTCTTCAGCGGTAGGTTTACACCCGGCCAGCCAACTAAAGCTCAGCATCATTCCCCCACCGGCCAGTGTAGAGACTTTCAGGAAGGATCTTCTATTTAATTTTTTATCAATTAATGTCATGATTGTGGCAGATTAGATGTTTTGGGATGCTGTTTTGATCGCAGCTTTGATTCGTGTGTATGTGCCGCAGCGACAGATATTCCCGTTCATGGCATTATCTATATCCCCATCACTAGGTGTTGGATTTTTCTTAAGCAGTGCTGCTGCTGACATGATTTGCCCAGTCTGACAATAACCGCATTGGGGCACATCATGGGCTAGCCATGCTTTTTGTACAGGATGATCACCGGTTTCTGACAAACCTTCTATGGTAACCACTCTTTTATCTCCAACTACACTGACAGGGTAGGAACATGATCTGATTGCCTCTCCTTCTACATGGACTGTACATGCCCCGCATTGTGCTATACCGCAGCCAAATTTGGTACCAACCAGATCTAAATGGTCTCTCAACACCCATAACAAAGGAGTATTGGGATCTACATTTACATTCATGGATTTTCCGTTGATGTTTAAATTATACTGTGCCATAAGTGTCGTATTTGTCTCTAAATTAATTGTTTACAGGGAATGATACTTACTAAAATCAAACGAAGCGTATTTTCTTCCGCTGAATTGGACTATTTAAATGGATACTAATTTCAACCCGGATTATGCATTAGGTTTCGTTATGGAGGTATTAATTGCAAGAAAATCAGGCTGTTTGGAAACTGAGGCATAGCACCGCTATGGTGAAGTTGAAAACAGCAATATAATGACTGATTTTGTAGCAATTAATGGCTGTAATAGAATTGCTAATGTATATTTCGGGTTCAACTAGGTATTCAGCTGATTGACAAAGGGTTGATTGGTTTTGGTCTTCCATCGCTTTAGAAACAGCATTTTCCAACACACCAAAATTTCGGTTCACGGTTTTTCAATCCAGACTTTTTCGCAAAAAGGCCATCACTTTCATTCTGATTTCCTCCGCGTCGAACATAGGCCCGAAGTGGGGAGCATCTTTGACAATAACCAGTTCATTGGGGACGTCTTTCACAGTGAGCCAAGAACTTAATAAATGGGATTGCCTAGGGGAAACCATATCGTCTTTCTCTCCATGGATAATAAGAAAAGGGGGATCATTTTCATCTACATAACTAACCGGACTTGCGGCTTTTGCCAAGTCAGGCCTATCAAGTGGAGCTGCGCCGATCAAGATTCCTTCGGGAGAACTGGCATCATTTGCGCCTGGGAAAAGGGTCAAATCTGCCGGGCCATAGAAATCCACCACACCTTTAAAGTGGAAATCCTTGTTGCTTTCCGGTAAGAAAAAAGCATCCACATTGTTGTTCTTGGCCAATCCCACCATGGAGGCTAGATGCCCTCCGGCAGAAAAGCCCATGACCACCATGCGCTCAATATCAAATCCGTAGGTATCTGCATTGTTAACCAAATAAGAAATGGCCGCATTGCAGTCCCGCATTTGAGCCGGGAAAACTGCCTGTGTGCTAAAACGATAATCGATGGAGGCCAAGGCATAGCCACTTTCGATGATTTCCGAAATGGTTTCTTTCATATAGCCCATGTCCGCATATTTGTCGTTGCTCAGCCAGGCTCCCCCATGGATGAATACCACCAAAGGAACTTTTTCAATGGCATTTCCCGGTAAATAAATGTCCAACAAGTGTTTTTTTAAAGTGTCATTTTGGTAGGCGATGTTGCCATGAAGCACGGTTCCTTCCGGGAAAAGATTGATTACGCGATTGCTTTGGGAAAAACTAGGGGTTGTGCCAAGGCAAAGAAACAGAAAAGCTATAAGTGCATTTTTCATTCAGTGTTTATTTTGGGTTGATGTTGTGATTCCTAAAAGTTACCTCAAGTGAGTTATCTATCAAAGGTTTTGTTTAACGTACATGCTATAGGGCTCACAAGATGATGTATGAGGTTAGCTTTAAAAAAGCCAAGCCCACCTGGACTTGGTCTTTCTGGTTACCTAATCTATCTATGTTTTAGTTTTTGTTAGTGATTTTCGGTATTGGGTTGGATTCATATTCATGGCTTTCTTGAAAAAGTTATTGAAATGTGTCACTTCTGTGAATCCCAATGCATAGGCTATTTCAGAGACATTCCAGTCGCTTTGCTCCAACAGCCGCTTGGATTCGACAAGAATTCTGTCCCGTATGATGACTGACGTTGGTTTGTTAAAGATTGCGTTTACGGTTCTATTGAGATGGTTTACATGAACGCATAGTTTTTCCGCAAAATCCGAGGCTGATCTTAGCTTTAAATTGGTACGCAGATCAGTTATAGGAAATTGACTTTCCAGCAGCTTCAGAAAATCCGTACTGATTCTCTTCGCTGCGGAACTTGACGGTACTTCAGTTTTGATTTTTCGGTGTATCTTGGTTACAGTTTGGATCATAAGGTTTTCTGATCTCGCTTTATATTTTTAGGCGATATGTGTGTTGCTGACACAACTTAAAGAGCTAAAAAGGAATAGGAATAAGAGGAAATACTTCATAGTCTATATGAATTGATTATACTAAATAGACGGAAAAATATCCTGGGGTTTGGATGAAATCTATAGACAGCCAGGTTCTCTCATCCAGATAACAGATTTGATCTACGAATGAAAAAGGAGGTTTTTTATATAGACTTTTTTTTAACACTTATTGGATAAAAGAGGTATTCTATAGATCACAATTGTCAGTTGGATGATCTCTGGGATTTGGTGTTATTTAAAAGTCTAAATTTCGAGTATGAAAAACAATGTAATATCGCGTCCGGCATTCTATGCGCTGCATGTCCTTTTCTGGATTTGCTATGGGGTGATATTATTTGCTTCACTTAGTAACTGGACCAGATCTCCCGATGCTGTGTGGAAGGCCGTGATCTCTGATGTGCTGACTTCTTCATCTATAGCATATATCAATTATTATTTACTCCTGCCACGGCTTTATAAAAAAAGTAGATATTCAGCCTACATTTTGGCATCTATCGCCTTGGTGGTCATTATTGTGTTTTTGAGGGTCTATTTTCTCGGGATGAGCCATATGTCTGTTACCTATACTTATTTTATCAGATCGGTACCGGCTATTGGTTTTTACCTGATCTCTACAGTGATCTGGTTTTTTGCCAATCTCATCAAAGCACAGAGAAATGAAATAGAGCTAAGAAACAACCAGTTGGCGTCTGAGCTGAAGTTTCTGAAACTTCAACTCAGTCCGCATTTTCTCTTTAATACCCTGAATAATATTTATTCCATGGCTTATTTCAGCGATAGCAACACCGCACCGGCGATCATGAAGCTGTCCGGAATGATGCGCCATATGCTCTATGAAGATCAGGGTATGTTTGTTTCGCTTTCCAAAGAAATCTCCTTTATGGAAAATTTCATAGAGCTTTGGAGACTCAAGCTAGATGAAAATCCGCTTATAATTTTCAAACATAAAGGGGTACGGGAAAGCCATGAAATTGCCCATTTGATCTTTCTTGTTTTTCTGGAAAATGCCTTTAAACACGGCAACACCATCGATGGATCCATAGAGATAAATCTGCATATCAACGCCGGTGACCAGCTGTTTTTCTATATCAAAAATGATGTAATCGATGCCCGGAAAACGGCGGAAGAAGAGAGTGGGGTAGGGCTGACAAATGTGAAGAAGAGGTTGAATCTGATCTATCCGGGAAAGCATGGGCTGCTTATGGAACAGAACGCTACTTCCTTTGAAGTAAAACTAACCATAGACTTAAAATGAAGTACCGAATACTAATTGTCGACGATGAGCCACCAGCAAGGAAATTGCTTTCGGACTACGTGTCCAAAGTTGCAAATCTGGAATTGGCGGCTGCGTGCAGTAATGGGGAAGAAGCGATGGCGTTTCTGAGGGAAAATCCTGTGGATATCCTTTTGCTGGATATCCGCATGCCTCTGATGACAGGGTTGGATTTGCTGAGTGAATTGACGGATAAACCACTCACCATATTCGTAACAGCCTATGAAGAATATGCGGTGAAGGGCTATGAGCTGGATGTGATTGACTACCTGATGAAACCGGTTTCTTTTGACCGATTCAGAAAGGCAATTGATAAAGCTATGGAATACCTTTCGGTACAAGTAGTGGGTGAGGAAACTTTTGATAAGCCCGATTACTTTTTCATTAAGACTGATACGAGAATTGTGAAGTTTCTCTTTGCAGAAGTGGAGGCAATCGAAGCTCAGCGGGAATATATCAAGATCATCACACCAACTAGAAAAGTGATGTCGTTGGTCTCCCTCACCGGGATTGCCAATGCGTTGCCAGCGGAATTTGTACGCATTCACCGTTCCTTCATTATTAATATGCGACATATCGATGAAGTCCAGTCCAATGAAATCTTGATTGGAAAAGATTTATATCCGATCAGTCGGAATTATAGAGATGAGTTTTTTAAGAAATTGGGAGATAGGAAATTGTTATAGGTGGAAAATCTGATGAAAATAGAATGGGAGTCAATAAAATAACTTTCTCCCTTTCCGGATTTCCTTATATTTCTAAGAGATAAGATGCCGACAAATAATAATTAAGGCCGGATTGTCCGGCCTTAATTATATCATAACTTAAACGGCAATTCATATATCCGCTTCCCTGTCATTTTATATACCGCATTGCAAAGTGCGGGGATAAATGGAGGTACAGGAGGTTCGCCTACACCCGTGGGCTTTTCTGTGCTTTCAATAATATGTACATGGATGTTTTTCGGTGATTGGGACATTCGGATCACTTGGTAACCGTCAAAATTATTCTGTTGCACCTGTCCGTTTTCGAATGATATGGCTGAAGTAGTGGCTAAGCTGGTGGCAAATTGGGCCCCGCCCTCAAATTGAGAACGGATTCTGTCCGTATTGACAGGCACTCCGCAATCAACTACGTAGTGGACATTCGGTATCAGCAATTCACCGTTAGCGCCTTTATCTACTTCGACGATGCAGGCAACATAAGTCAGGAAGCTTTTATGAGCCGCAAATCCAACATTTTTTCCCTGCGCCAGTGATTCCTTCCAATTTGCCTCTTGAGCCACTCTTCGAATTACATTTTTTAGACGTCCGGTGTTCCAGGGGAATTTCTCAATAGGCTCTCCATAGTTGCCGAAAGTACCTTTTATCTCTTCCTCAAAAGAAATATTTCTGTCTTCGCCGAGTAAATCCAACAGCATATCTATCGGATCCATGCTACGCGCTTCGGCTACTTCATCGAGCATTCCGTTTACAGCAAAAGAGTGATGGATATTACTTACGGATCTTAACCAGCCTATGCGGGTGTGGGCTTTGGATTCGTGGGTTTCAATTCGAATATTAGGTACTTCAAAAGGGAAATCTATGCAACCCAGCCCCAGTTCCCCATCTGAGGGATGCAGTTCATCTGGATTGCCGGTCGCTCCGATTGCCGGGAATACGGTATGGTGGTTCCATCCACTGAACCTCCCTTCGCTATCCAATGTGGCTTTAATACGCTGAGCACTCAAAGAGTGGTAAAAATCATGGTGAATGTCATCTTCTCTTGTCCATTGAACTCTCACAGGGGCTTGGGCGGCTTTGGAAAGCAGGGCTGCTTCCACTACAAAGTCCGGTTTTGATTTTCTTCCAAAACCTCCTCCCAGAAGAGTCACATTCACCCTCACCTGTTCTTCGGGCATTTCCAACGCGGTAGCCACGGCTGTTCTCGCCCATTGCGGGTGCTGGGTAGGAGCCCAGATTTCACAGAAGTCAGCTTTCCAGTTAGCAATTGCCACAGGAGGTTCCATCGTAGCATGGGCATAATAAGGGGCCACAAAACTTCTTTCCAACACGGTTGATGCTGTCCTTTGAGCACTGGAAAAATCGCCTTTCTCCCGGCGGATCTGACCATTGGTCAACGTACTCTTTACCATTTCATCCAGCTGCTTGGCTGAATTGTAAGTTTGATTTGGCCCTAAGTCCCATTCTACTTCCAGGGCTTTTCTTCCCTGCATTGCAGCCCAAGTATTGTCTGCAAGAACTGCGACGCCTTCCAGTGCCTTATCCAAACCGGTGGGGATTCCTTGTCCATCAATTTTTATCACGTGGCTTACCCCGGGGACAGCCAACGCTTTTTCATCCGAAAATGAAACAACTTTTGCTCCTATCACGGGACTTCTCCGGATCACTGCGATTTTCAATCCCGGGATATCTACATCAGCTCCGAATACGGCCTTTCCTAGCGAAATATCCTTGGCATCATATATTGGTACATCCTTGCCAATGAGCTGATAGTCTTTCAGGTCTTTTAGTTTGACTTCCTCTGGTTTGGGGATTTCTTGGTTTTTCAGTTCTTCAATCAACTCTCCGAAGTCAACCTTCTTCCCGCCCGAATGAATGACTTGACCCTTTTCAGTGCGGCATTCGGATGGATCTACTCCCCATTTTCCGGCGGCAGCACTGATAAGCATCAATCTGGCAGTGGCTCCTGCTTGTCGCATAGGTTCAAAAAACATGCGGACAGAATAAGATCCATCGGTGTTTTGATCTCCATATTTTTCGTTGTCTCCCTCGGCTTGGATGATTTTTACTTTAGACCAGTCGGCCCCCAATTCATCAGCGATAATCATGGGTAGAGAAGTACGAATACCTGTACCCATTTCTGATCTATGGGCAATCAAGGTTACCTGATTGTCAGAATCAAGGACGAGGTAAGCATTGGGAGCAAAGGTAATGGGATCACCCTTAGGGCTGCTGCATTGAAAATTCACACCTAAAAGGAAACCACCGGTGGCCAGGCTACCGATTTTCAGGAATTCCCTTCGGGAAGGGATATAGACCTTGCTTAAGTTCTCAGGATCCTGTTTTTTGCGGGAAAGAAATTTTGTGAACATTTGTGTCTATTTCAATGAGTTGGATGCGGTGTGTATGGCTTCTTTAATACGGTTATAGGTACCGCAGCGGCATATGTTTCCATTCATGGCCGTATCTATTTCCTCATCAGAAGGACTGGGATTGGAACCTAAAAGCGCAACTGCACTAAGAATCTGCCCAGACTGACAATAGCCGCACTGGGGGACAACGTGCTGTACCCAAGCTTGCTGAACAGGATGGTCTCCTTTGTCTGAAAGTCCCTCGATGGTGGTAATATTGGCGTTAGTGCCAACTTCTGAAATCTGAAAGCTGCAGGAGCGTATAGGGGAACCGTCCAGCAGTACTGTGCAGGCACCGCAAAGTCCCTGACCGCAACCAAATTTGGTTCCTTTGAGCCCGACCAAGTCTCGTATCGCCCACAGTAAAGGCATTTCGCTTTCGGCTGAGATCTCATGAACCTTGTTGTTGATTCGAAGAGAATATTTTTCCATAGTTTAATTTACTTCTTTTTCTGTTATTACCACAGGCCCCCTGATTTTATCTTCTTGATGTTTTAGAGGGTAAAGTTTGTGAATTGTAGAATAGTAGAGTTGAAATAATCAAACAATGGATTAAGAAATTGTTTTTTATATAAAACAAAATAGAACTATGTTTTCTGCGAGAAACAACTTGTGAAGACCTTCAGAATAAGCGATTAAAATACGCTTAGAATTATCGGCTAGGCCAGACGCTAGATTTGAGGATAAATCGATCGCCCCTCATTGGTCTTTTAGCCCAGAGAGCAAAGAAAATGAGGTGGCTGGTAAGAATATAGATCGATGGCTAAATATTTATCCCAAAGCCATGCATCAGCACCAATCTCAGCCCTACATAGATCACCAGCACAGCAGTTAGCCCACCGAGTATTCTCAGGTTAAACTTCTTATTAGACAAGTAGGAGCCTATACTTCCCCCCAAAACCACCCCAAGTATTAATTTCCAGGTGAGATCCAGATCAATACTAAAAGTGCCCGCAACAGTAAGCCCTACCAATCCTGCGATGGAATTGACCAAAATAAACACGGAAGCTAAGGCGGCTATCGTTCGGGGGCTTGCCCAGTTCAATAGGTTCAACGTCGGGCTAAGAAAAATGCCTCCGCCTATTCCAGAAACTCCTGCCAGCAGGCCTATACTTCCTCCAAGCCCTATTTTTGCAGGCAAACTAAATTCCCTGGACACTGGTCTGGTTTTGATATAGCGTAAGAGCATGGCTAGTCCAGATAAGATCAGTGCTGAGCCCAGAACCAAAAAGAAGGCCTGTTGGGATAGCCTTAATTGGGCTCCCAAGTAGGCCACCGGAATACTGGAAACCAGAAATGGCCAAAATAATTTGATATCGAATACTCTGTTACGGATAAATAGTATCGTTCCTATACTGACTACGCAAATATTCAAAAGTAAGGCTGTGGATCTGATCTCATGGAAATCTGTCAGGAACAAGCTCATGAGTGCCAGGTAGCTCGATCCCCCACCAAAACCTACTGAACTATAAAACAATGCTATGATGAAAAAAAGGAATGGGAGATATTCTAAGGTAAGCATGGAAAGTAGCAGAGTAAAGAAATAGGGGAGAATACTAATTATTGATCCGGCTTTGAATTTGGTTAATATTTCAGCTACAAACAATCATTTTTGCTTAGCCGGGCTTTTATACTGGGTGATGCATATCCTCACAGGTTGTGGTAATACAAAAGATATTAGTAAATGCCCCAGTTGCTTCCTCCTTTTTAGGTTGCTTATTTCTATGGTAAGTGTACGGGTTTTATCTTAAAAATTAGCTGAAATAGGACTTTGATCCTTAAATTCGCAGGAAAACTACCCCATACTTTTATGTCAATTATCAATACCCAGGCTCTGGCAGCACTGATTCTTATTGCCGGATTCAATTTAGCCTCTGAAACTTCCTTTGCCCAAACCACTGATACCATCCCAGAAACCCAGCTAGGGGAGGTCATGGTAACCGCCCAAAAGGAATCTGAAGATCTTCAGAAAGTGCCCTTCAGCGTGTCAGCAATCGATGACCGTAAAGTTGAAGAAATGAACCTTTGGCAGACAAAGGACCTTCGGGGTTATATTCCCAATCTCTATACCTCCAATCCCGGAGATAATCGAAACGTGATGTCTATCCGTGGTATCACCACCACTTCTTATGAGCCTGCGATAGCGACCTATGTGGATGGGGTCAACCAGTTTGGACTGGACACCTATTTTTTCCTGCTGAATGATGTGGAAAGAATAGAGGTGCTTCGAGGCCCCCAGGGTACGCTCTATGGCAGAAATGCCATGGGCGGTGTGATGAATATCATCACCAAACCTAAATCCGATGAGCTTTCGGGTTTCGTCCGTGCCGATGTGGGAAATTACGGATTCACCAGACTGGCAGGCGGAGTGAAGGGGATGCTGATCCCTGAGAAATTGTATGGGGGAATATCGGTTTTGTCAGACAGGTTAGGGGGATATTATACCAATCTTTACGACGACAGTAATTTTGATAAACAAAAAAACCTGCTGATTGCAGGTAATTTAAATTACATTTTTGCGGACAACTGGGAGGCGATTTTTAACTTTAAAAGTAACACGGGCAGAAACAATGGCCCCTTTACGTTGGCTCCTGATCCAGTCTCTGCATTGGAGAACCCGTTCGTGGTCAATCAAAATGCTATCACTGAGATGGTGGACAATAGCCAAAACCTATCGTTGGTAGTGAAGAATTCCGGCACTAGGTTCAACTTTTCCTCCCAGACGGCATATCAGCATAATTACCGCTACTACAAGACTCCGATAGACGGTGATTTCTCGCCCATTGATGGGGTGTCTATAATCAATGATTATGGGAAAAACTGGAATACAGTTTCGGTTTGGACGCAGGAATTTCGGCTGGCTTCAGCTAATACAGGACAGCGATTGAATTGGCAGGTTGGATTCTTTGGCTTCAATTCGGAGGCTCCTACCAGACAAGGAATTTATTTTGGTGATGATGCAGCACTGATAGGCTCCCCTATATCCAACTTTACCACTATCAATACCAATGTGGAGACAGGTTTTGGGTTGGCATTTTTCGGACAGGCCAGTTATAGTTTGACCGAAAGGTTGAAACTGACTGCAGGCTTGCGCTCGGATTATGAGAGGAAAAAGCTGACTGTCTCTCAGGAAATGGATTTTGGGCAAGGTGATCCCATGGTGACTCAGCCGGATACTACCGGGAGGGTAGATTACAATGCCATTTCCCCTAAGCTGGCCTTGGCTTATCAGCTGGGCAATACCAATGAAATTTACGGAAGCTACAGCCGTGGTTTCAGACCGGGAGGCTTGACCCAGATCGGTTCCGATCCGAGCAATCCACCTCTATTTGCTTACGAGCCTGAATTTTCAAACAACTTTGAAATCGGAAGCAAAAACTACTTCTTCAACCGAAGAATGCGGGTGAATGTAGCCGCTTTCGTGACTACTATAACTGATGTGCAGGTACCGGGTTTGATTTTGCCGGATGCCATCGTAGTCACCCAGAATGCCGGAGACCTGACCAGTACAGGTATAGAATGGGAAATCAATGCGATACCCACAAACAATCTGAGTATAGACTGGAGCTTTGGATATACACACGCCACTTTTGATAAGCTGAATCTTCCAGGTGAATCCGGAGAAGTGGATTATTCGGGCAATAGGCAGATCTTTACTCCAGAAGTTACCTCCATGCTTGCGGCGCAGTGGACGCCTCAGTTTTTCAATTCCAACTCCCTTGATTGGATGCTGAGAGGGGAGTGGTTGTACTTCGGTGAGCAGTTTTTCAATCTGGAAAACACCATCAGCCAGGATGCCTATCAGATTGCCAATGTAAAGTTTGGAGTAGTATCCGATACCATGGAACTGACCGTTTGGGGCAAGAATATCTTTGATACCGCGTACATTGATTACGCCTACAACTTTGGCCCATCTCACTTGGGGAATCCAGCTACTTTTGGTGTGACAGCGATGTATAAGTTTTGATATAAACGAGGGAGTACGAGTGAAAAATTTGCCCATGTGAGTGTCTCACTCACATATTTTAAGCAAGCCACATTGAAGTACCAAAACGTTGTGAACTTGGCACACACGACGGCCACGAATTCAAATCCTGATCAGTCCTACGCTATAGCACTGCACTGTGGCCTCTGCGTAACTCTCTGCGATCTTTGCGGTTAAAAAAGCAGGATTTCGCTCTTTCAGAGCTCCTAGCGGAATTACAAACTTTACTGGTTCAAGTCTTCGGACTTGGACTAATGATAATGCAGTCTCCTGACTGCATAAGAGGAAAAGTACTCGTACATAATCAGTTAAACCTTAAATTATCTCGCCGAGAG
>CBFGUY010000023.1:0-36251 GCA_965651895.1 uncultured Algoriphagus sp.
TACCTTTAGTTTTCTTTTGGAATACAGCTATGATCAAAGGGGGCAGGGGGATTTGAAATACTGAAATCCGGTGATGTGGATATGCAAACCCGATAAACCAAGCGTTCCGATGGAACGCCCCTCACAAAACCATGCTCTGTTTCTACCGACCAGATGTCCCTATGGGACAAATCAGTCGCCCAGGGTTTTGCATTCCAGAACTCAAACCATAGGATTTTTTAATCCAGAAATAGACTACCTAACACAGTCTCCTTACTTTTCTGTTTGGTTCCTAGTCAACTAGTGTTCCAGAAAAACCTGCCAGGTTTGCATCTTCGGGTTTTGTTAAAACAGCCGTTTATTTTCCACTCCCAACAGGAAAACCTGGCAGGTTTGGCGCACACAATGACTTTCTTGCCCACACCGGACACCGGACATTTCTTCCGTCTTCGGTCTTCCGTCTCAATCAGCTTTCTGGCTTCATAAGAGATACCTATTCCTTTCAGCGGAAAACTGTCTAGGATAGGCTGTTGAAAAAATTACCCGATCAACTAATTAAAAAGCGCCCGGAATTCCAGAGGACTTTGTTTCGTTTTTTGTTTGAAAAGCTTATTGAATGATTGGGAATGTTCGAAACCTAGTTCGTATGCGATTTCACTGACGGATGATTCGGATGTGGAGAGTCTCTCCTTGGCTTTTTCGATGAGTTTGTAATGAATGTACTGTTTGGCATTTTGTCCGATAAGCGAGCGCAGGGTGTCGCTTAGATACCCTGCTGAAATATTGAGTTTTTCGGCCACATACTGAACTGTGGGAATGCCGCTGAGCAGGGTCTTCTGATCGTTGAAATAGTCATCTAAAATAGCCTCTGTCTTTTGAAGAATATCTTTGTTGACAACTTGCCGGGTGATGAATTGACGTTTGTAATAACGGTTTGCATAATGCAGAAGCAGTTCCAGCTGGGCTATAACGACTTCCTGGCTAAATTCGTCAATACGGCTGTTTAATTCCTCTTCAATAATTTTGAAAAGAGACAGTAGCACCTCCCTTTCTTGATCGGATAAATGCAACGCCTCATTCACGGAATATGAAAAATACTGGTACTGTTTTATTTTCTTTGACAAGGGAAATCCCAGTAAAAAATCAGGATGGAACAATAAAACACGCGCACTTGCAAGATGGTCGTCTCCGGTGGATCCCATTACCTGATTGGGAGCCAAAAACATCAGACTGCCCTCGTTGAAATCGTAATGGCTTTGGCCGTATTTCATTTTTCCCTGCCGATCGGTAATCAATAAGATCTTATAAAAATCCAGCACATCATAGACCGGCCCTTGGCTGAGGTCGAAGTGGGTGTTGCTGCCACAATGTGTCATGCTGATCAGAGGATGTTTCGGCTTCGCAAGACCGCATGCATCGTGTATTTCGGAAATGCTGCGAAATCGGATGAGTTTTTTTTCCTTTTTCATCTTATGAAGATAGTGAATAACTGCCTGCAAAACCTTACGGGATTTGCAGGCAAAAGGGTTGTGTTTACCAAGGGAGGGCTTCCTGATTCGGCCCGGTAAATTGTCCGCTGACCCCGCTTTCGTCCAGTACCACACGGATGGGTTCTTTTGAACCTTCTTCCACCGAATCAGTTCCCTGGAAATTATTGAGCGCAGTCGCTGTAAACCCCGGGCTTACGGCATTTACCTTGATATTTGTGCCCTCAAGTTCATTTGCCAAAGAAACCGTAATCGCATTCATAGCCGCTTTGGAAGCACCATAGACCACATCGAAACTTTTTCTATAAGGATTGGAGGGGGATTGGTTCATAGTAAGTGAGCCCAAAGCGCTTGACACATTTACAATTCTTGGGGCAGAAGCTTTGCGCAGTAAAGGAAGAAAAGCCTGGGTTACTGCTAAAGCACCAAAGACATTGGTGTCCCATACCTTTTTCATTTCTGAGATGGAGGCCACACTCGGCATCTGCGCAGCTAGTATTTCCTCCATAGTCCCTTCCCGGGTCCCTGCGTTGGATATACCCGCATTGTTTACCAATAAATCCAGATGGCCATGTGCTTTCCCGATTTGTGCCGCCGCCGATTGGATAGAACTACTTTTGGTGACATCCAGTTCAATTGCCAGTGCATGCTCCCCAAGTTCCCGTACGGCATCATTCCCTTTTTTCGGGTTTCGCGCCCCTACATAAACGATATAGTTGTTTTCTACCAAAGCTTTGGCCAGCTGAAAACCAATTCCCGTATTTGCTCCCGTCACCAGGGCAATTTTGTTTTGTGCTGATTGCATATTCTTTCATTATAAGTGATAGTGCAAATTTGCGCCACATTGGGTGCAGTGGTGTAGTAGAACCGGGTTCTTTTGTAGCCAAATTGAGGGTAATTATAATTGATGGTTTAAGGGTGTTCCCGACATCCCATTGGTGTAGTATTGGGATTTGTTTGTGATCATTTTAGGTGACTGCTGTCGGCAATCCATCGGTTGGGAAACCTTGATCACAATTCTATACTATTCTTATTCCCCATTTGCAGAGAGTTTAATCTTCTTAAACCAGCCTTCTGAGCCGTTTCCCATCCATAATCCCACTTGTCCGGCAGATTGGGGACTAATCTGATCAATGGATAATGAAGCCTCCTTGGATCCGTTGATGAACGCATTTATTTTGGGGTATTGGATTTCCAGCTTGACGTGGAACCAGCCGTTTGGATCTACCACTGGTGTAATGCTATTCTCATATTTACCAGGTTTGGATTTGCGTAAGGTAGCCCAATCGTATGCCGGCATGGATATGTACTGGACTGAGTGGTTGCCCCGCTCCGGGCTTTGGAAGTTAAAAGGCCTGAAATATACCGCCTCGTATTGCTCGTTGCTCTGTCCATGAAAAGCTATGCCCACGAAGCTTTGCCCCATAAGGTCGCGGCCTTTGATGTCTATTTCGATAGTTCTGTTTGATGTGAGGGGAAAAAACGCTGAAATACGGATCAACGGAGAGCGGGTCTATACTGAGAATTTCAAACAGGATTTTGGGGATATAGTTGGGATAACCTATGTTTTTGACGGTGCCGGAACTATAGATTTTGTCCAGCTTTCTGATCCTTCCGGAAAAGCGGTGTTCGCCGATGATTTCAGTAGATTTCCCTAGCTGTTAGTAGGTGATTTTGTTTTGTTTACCACTCCGACAGCCAATACTTAAAAACAGGAGAGCAGTATTGGTTAGATCCAAATAAGAGTAAGCAGGTGGACGCTTAGACTCAATGGATGTTTTTCTCATTTTTTTTGTGTTTAACCTCTGCACCACAATATTTTCACACCCTCTCACCACTTCATTATTTATCGTTGAACATTCGATATTGATCATTGAAAAAACAAAGGTCAGTTTTCAGCTTTCTGACATTACAACATCATTCCATTTTGTGCGGTTGGAACCAAATGTTAAGTCTCGAAATGACTCGTGGTGCCCACTCACTCATCAAGTAGTAACAGAAACCCGTCAGAACACACTGCGCCATAAACGCAAGGAGAAACCTCATCCTCTAAAGTGCATTCACCGGAATTCATGTAAATTTGATCAATCATTCCCCTTGATAATTTTATATTGCCCATCGAACATTGTCCATTTTTATAAGTGCCTAAACAAAAAATCCTCTTTCTCCCCAAATACCCCAAACTCGGTGCCTCAAGTAGACTGAGGACCTACCAGTTTCTACCACTCTGGGAAAGGGAAGGATACCAGGTCAGGGTTTCCTCTTTTTTTAATGGGAAATATCTTAAACGTTTTTATGGAAAAAATAACCATCACCCCCTGAATGTGATGGGCTGCTACTTCCGGAGGTTGTGGGTACTGCTTGGCGCATGGAGGTATGACCTGATCTGGATAGAAAAGGAGCTCTTTCCTTTCCTGCCCTCCTATGGTGAATGGATTCTGGAGAAGTCTGGGAAGGGTTATGTGGTGGATTACGATGATGCGGTATTCCATAATTATGACCTTCATTCAAGTCGGCTGGTTCGGTATTGGATGGGGGATAAGATAGATTGGGTCATGCGCCATAGCAGGCAGGTGCTGGTGGGCAACGCATACCTATACGCTAGGGCCAGGGCGGCCAGTGCCAAAAACATCCAGCTTCTTCCTACAGTAATAGATCCGAAGAAATACAGCTTGAAAGCGTATCGCATAAATCAATTGGTTAGGGTGGGGTGGGTTGGCTCTCCTACTACGGATAAATATTTACATCGCCTGATTCCTGTGCTGGAGAAACTGGCAGACAGGATCGAGCTTGTCATTATCAACAGGGGAGATGGAATTGGATTCTCCGGAACCCAGGATCTGATCACTTGGTCCGAAGAAACCGAAGTAGCAGCTATACAGAGTTTGGATATTGGGATCATGCCTCTGGAAAATGATAAATGGGAGCAGGGGAAGTGCGCCTATAAACTTATACAATACCTTGCCTGCGGAGTTCCTGTAGTGGCCTCACCCGTAGGGATGAATACTGAAGTGGTAAGGGACGGAGAGAATGGTTTTTTGGCATCAGACCTGGCGGAATGGGAAGGACAGTTACTTCGCTTGATTGAAGACCCCACTTTAAGGGAAGAAATGGGACGTAAGGGATTTAAGCGGGTACGTGCGGAATATACCCTGGACAAAAATTTTCAGAAAATGCTGGGGATTTTGGGTCGCAGTGAGTAGCCCCCTCTTCATTATTCATTGTTCCTTGGGACATAAAATTCACCCGCTGTGATTTGGACTTCGCCTTCAAGCATGTTTTGGCCCGAACTGGTATTGTACTGATATAGTTTTCCCGAGAAAGTGCCTTTGATCCCACTATCGGTGATTTCATCGAATTTCACATAGACGTTTTCCCACAACGGAGTTGAGATCACATTCATGGCAGCGGAAAAGCCTTTCCCGTCCGCGTCAAAATACCCCATAAGAAGGTAAAACGGGAGGGTCACATCAGCTGATTCTATATTTGAGTAAGTTAACCCGGTAGTGAATTCAGAAGTATTGTTTATGTAAATAACCATCTGGTTTCTGCTAGGCTCATAGATGCTCTGGGTGCCTGAGAGTTGAATGACATGCAATTGGTTCTTTTCATCAAATAAATATCCGCCTGTCAGATTAATCTGGGTTTCGGGAGTATAGGTATAAGTTACCTGTTCACCGTTTACCTTAAAGCGAAAGTAAAACTCGGTTTCTGTCTGAGCCGGTTTGTCATCATCATTCGAGCAACCGACAGCAAGAAGAAGGATTGTGGCCAGGCTGAGCAGCGTGAAAATTGGCTTTTTCATAGTTTTAATGCTACGCCTATGTTGAGATAAGCGACCCCGTAGCCTGCTTCTGCAAAGGCTGCAAGATTCTGGCTGAAATAATATCTGCTCCCTAGATAGATGCTTAGCCCTCCGGTATTACTGTAACTGTCACCCCCTGCGGAGCTTCCATTACTGTCTGAATAGGAATAGTTGAGCAGGTAGTAACCGAGCATCAGACCACCATACAGGTCTAACTTGTCCACATTGTGGCCGTTCCAGTGGTATGCACTCCGCACCCCAAGAAGGATATAGTCCCATTTCTGCTCATAACTGTAGGAGGATGAGGAGTAATCATAAGTAAAGGCCTTGTATCCAAGATATCCTCCCAGGCTGATTACCCCTGGCCCTCCCGTTTCCCATACTCCCTGTTCGTATTGGGCGCTGAGGGCGGGGATTTGGCTGGAAGTATTAAAGCTTCCGATACTGCTTCCCAACCCGATACCCAGGGAAATTACTTTGTCTCCTTTTTCAAATTCCTGCGTAAAGGCCAATATGGGCATTAGGCATATTAGTATCAGAGTAATGCTGCACTTCTTCATAATTATCGATATGTGATGAGTTGATATAGTCCCTTGTTTTATTTTTCTTATCAATAGAATATGGCTTTTGTTAAAAATAGTGGGGCTAAAAGCAGGATAAAACCTGTAATTATTCTCTGTCAGGTATTACTGATTTGTTGAGTGGAGTACTTTATTTTTTGTTCTAAAACATAACTTTCCAGGACTTTAGTTTTATATAAAGTATTCACTTTTGATCATCAGCTTATAGATAAAAAGTCAGAAACTTCTTTTGGTTTTCACGATAGGGTCTATGGCAAGTACATTGCAAATACCATTACACTACTGATCGTACAGTTGGCACTCTGAAAAACATGTCATCTATAACCTTAACCCAGAATTGCTTTTTGGGCATTTAGAGGCCTTGTCTTTGACAAGGAAATCACTTTACCGGAAATCAGTTGATTTGAGCGTTCTGAATGGGGAAAAATGAAATTCAGGGTTGGGAAACGCAAATGGATTCGCATGGAGAACCAACGGCAGGTATAAAGGAAAGCGTCTAGGTTTTAGTATGAGTGGCAAAAGTACAAATTCCAGCCCTTTCCCAAGTTAACTTGATCCCCCTAAAAAAAGCCATCATTCCCACCAACCCTACATTACTTCTTTCTCATCATACTTAGGGTGAACCATCCCAGAAGAACTATAATTACAAACATAACAGACCACAGTATGATCTTGTTTTCAAACAGGGGAGAGGATGCTAAGGCTTTTTTCGTGGAGATGCTATTCTCCTTGCCCACAGCCAAAGTAGCCGGCTCTCCGGGGATTTTATCGGCAAATTGTCGGATATCATAAGTAGGCCTCACCGCCCTCTCATTTCCATAGACCAGAAAGTAAGTTGCCGGCCGGGTAAATCTAACTACCAAATCATGCTCGTATCCTTTAACTTCAAAATCGCTGAAGTTTAGGGGTTGGTTGTCCAGATTTTGAATGGTGATTTTTAGCATCTGGAGAATGGTGCTCTGAAAAGTGAACTCATTCTCCTCCAGTGAATTCAAGGTTTCTGTAGTTAGCGTGCGGTAGTTGCGCTTCCAGCCCTGCTGGGTTTCTACACTGTCATATAAGTAGGAGATCGTGATCGGCCGGTAATAATCAAACTCATCTGCGACATTGATTTTCAGACGGCTTACCGGTAGGGGAGATTCCAACATCAGTTCAATTTCGGTAAGCTTATTTTTATTATTGTTATGAAACTTCCTCTCTTGAACGGGAAATTGCTTAAAGGTTCCTTCTAAATGTGATTGATTTACGATGGCAGCGCTTAGCAATTCAGGCTTTTTTTCGCTAGGAATCAAGAGGCGGAAATACCGGTACTTGGCAGACGGAAAAGATAGGTTAGTAAAGTGATAATCAGTCAGCTCATTTTTGATGGACAGGATCCGGTAGTCACTCAAGATGCCGAACCATTCCTGTTGATCGTGGCTTCCTTCAAGCTGTACTTTCCAATCAAAGTTATCCTCCCCAAATGCTAATTTTATCAGGTTGACTACTTCTGATGAACTCACCTCAAGCGTAAAGTAGTAACCTCCTGAGCCATGCACGGAGTTGATGATTTTGGACGGTAGTTCTGTATCAGTTGACTGGTCTGCTTTCAGCCGGAGTAGGTAAGGAGCCTCAATCGTATCATTGCCTTCCGTGATTCCATATATCCGTAAATCTGACAGATCTCTCCGTACCTTTCCAAACAACTCCTGGGGCAAGACGACCTGATGCCATTGATCAGAAATCCCGTCCAATTCCCGGGCGTACTTGTATTCACTCATTTGTCCATAGGAGAATAAATGAAACCAGAATACTATGGCTGTGCAGAATTTAGCCTTTAGAGTCATCGGAGATAATGTGCTTGTACTTGTTGTAGAGAAATGAAATAATCAATAAAAGAACCCCCAAGGATACAAAAACGATGGTTTTTGAGATTGTATTTGCATTGGAGATATCATACAGAAAAAGCTTCAGGAGTGTAATGCCAAATAAAGCAATTGCGCCTATGCGCAGGTAAGATTTTTTCTTCCATATCCCTAAGGAAATCAGCAAGAGGGAATAGGATCCCCATAAGATACTCAAGCCTAGTTTATAGGACTGGGATGATCCAGCTATATCCATCCAATGCAGAAGCTCACTGCTGAGAATCCACAGAACAGAAATATGTACCATAAAATCAAGTACGGGTTGGGTGTTTCTTTTGAAATAATCCATTTGCCTAAATCTGTAACAGGCAAAAATTGCCATCCCCACAAAAACAAAGGAAATATACCTGATCCAGAGGTTCTGTGTGCTGTTAGGATAATACTCTGCCAAGATCTGATTCAAATAGGTATAGCGCAATTCACTGAGTTCATAGAGAGAGGCAGTCAAAAACAGCAGGATAGCAAGCAGCCCCAGGCCAAAAGTGACCAATCCCAGTAAATTGTTTTTGATCCGTTTGTAATTTATAAAGGACAGCGCTGAGACAAACAATAGGGTGTAGTTGTTTAGCCAAATTGATTTGAATTTCAACAAGTCATAGTTCCAATACAAATCCTCATAGCCATCATCGGGTATCACTAGTTTAGAGGCTTCATATAGCTGATTCCAATACATTTCTATTTCTACGCGGAAAGCATTGTAAATGCTGATCAATAAAATACCAGGAATCGCCAGGGAGATTAGTTTCAGGATCAGGCCATCGGAGGAGAGTGCAGAAGGATAGTTTTTACTTCTGTGAAGTAGGGTGATAAACGCAAAAGCAGCAACAAAAAGAACGGAAGACAGAAAGTTAATATTAAGCAAAGGCGTACTCTGGGAGTTTTCAGCAAACCAATAGTTCAACATGGCCCAGTCTTGAAGCTGGCTTAGGAAAGCAAGCAACATCAGTGGGTATGCTATTTTCTCATAGACCGGGACATGCTTTGCCCGCCCGATCCAAAATAGCAGAGCAGCTTCACCTGCCCATAGGAGGGTAACCCAATTGCCATCCAGTTGAATAGGGACGGCAATCGTGATAAATACGAGCACAAGTCCTGACACGAGATAGAACAAGTTGCTGTCGGCAAGCTTTTTCCTATAGATCACCAAGCTGATGACAAAGTGAATCACTGCATTGCAGAGTGCGAATAATCCTAACAGCTGCTCGCCTGTCTCATAGGAGGAGAGCAGTGCGTATCCCAGTCCAAAGAAGGTGAAGGAATTGGCTAGGAGGAGAATGATGTCACCAGGCTCAAATTTCTCTGAACGCAATAGTTTGTATGCCAAAAATGTCGCATAGAAGAGTACAAAAAAGAGAATGAGGAATCCCCAGGCTAAAGAGAAGTGATTGCTGTACTCATAGGAAGAAAAATACCAGGATAAATAGATGATCCAAGTCAGGCCAAAGGCTGCATAATAGAGGTTTTTCCAATACTTCCTAAATGACAAGACCAGGATGCCTACATTGATGATCGCTATATAGCTGAACAGTACAGCTACATTGCCGCTGCCATCACTCAGCAGCATAGGAACTGCATAGGCACCTACCAGGCCAATATGGGCGATTACCTGCTTGTTGTACTGTATGGATGCCACCACGGTGAATGCCGTGAAGATTACCATCATGGCAAATGCTGCCAACTGAGGGATAAGCGCATAAAGATCATAAGCCAGGTAGGTCATGAAGTACATAATGGCTATAGCTCCGCTGACGAGTACTGCGCTGAAGTTTTCATATTTTTCTTTCAGCTTCATCCCAAATCCCAGCAGTCCCACGCCCATCAGGTAACCAAGAATTATCCGTGTAAGCGGGCTGATCAGCTCATGTTCAATAGAGTACTTGGCCCCTATGGCGACTCCGAAAATGGTAATGGCAATGCCAATTTTATTGATCAGGTTCTCACCGACGAATTTCTCTATTTCTGATTTGCTTCTCTTTTTCCTCAGCTTAGGAGAGCCTGTCTCTGAAATAGGTGCTGAGGGCTGGAAAGGACGGAGAGTTTTAGGTTGCTGTGCTTCAGATTCCACTTCGCTGCTAGGGATTGCAGCAGAGGTTTGACTTGGTAAAGCTGTTGTCGCATCCGGGTTTAACCTGTTGATTTCTTCTCGGAGAAGTTCTATTTCTCTTAGAAATTCTGATTGCCTTTTCAGCAGCAGATCCAGCCTATTCGAGAGATTGGTTATTTGATCTTTTTTTTCTGTCATGCAGTGGTCTTAAGCGATTGTTATGACTCAATAGCCTCGCAGGTCTAGTGAAGATAATAAATTTAGTTGGATGTATTTTCTTTTCAAAAGACGAGATGGTCTCCATCAATTGGAATGCGGCTTTAGCCCATTCCAAGAAAAGGTTCCTAGCCACAGTGGGCTTTAGCTCAACATGTCAGTTCCTGTATTAAAGTGATTATTTCCTGTTTTACTCTATGGGTAAGGAAAGCTAGTATGGAGAACCTTCATAAAAAGTTCGATGCCGGGCGGTTTTGCCCGTTGGCGCACAGGATATCACCTATGAAACGCCTTAATCGGATAATTTTAGGCTTATTAAAGTGGCATTAATATTATTCCTACATTTAGATAATATTTATGTTATTATGAAATCGAGCCGGCAGGCAGGCATGTCGTAGGTGTCACGCACTGGAATGATTATCTGGGATGCGAGATTCTTCCGATCCGCCGCGGCGGACGGGGCAGGCTATGTGACCATTGAAAATCAAATTATAAACACATGAAAGACTATCAGCTAGGGGAGTTTGAGGAAATCGTGATCCTTACCGTGGGGATATTAAATAATGCCGCCTACAGTGTGGCCATCAAGGATGAGATCCAGTCCCGGCTAAATAGAACGGTAAGCATGGGAGCACTGCACACGGCATTGAACAGAATGGAAGACAAGGGATACCTGAAATCTTTCTCCGGGGAAGCCACCGAAGAGAGAGCCGGGCGTCCCCGGAGATATTTTGAAATCACCGCACTTGGTAAGAAAGCCCTCCAATACTCGAAAGATACCCGGGACGGGCTTTGGGCGGCTATCCCGCAAACCCTGTGGCAAGCAAATCTTGCAGGAATCAAACTATGAACAAGCTCAAACCCTCACCACCCAAATTCTTCCTTAGGTTTTTTCAATGGTTCTGCCACCCCAGAATGCTGGACTATATCGAAGGAGACCTTATCGAAGTCTATGAAAGAAACCTTAAAGAGCTGGGAAAACGCAAAGCTGATCGGAAATTCATTCTTGATGTAGTGTTGCTTTTTCGGCCCGGAATCATTCGTCCCATTCAAGCTAGACAAAACGTAACCCCTGTAGGCATGTATAAAAATTACTTTAAAATCGGTTGGAGAACGCTGCTCCGCAACAAACAATATAGTCTGCTCAATATTGCAGGACTTGCTTTCAGCCTTACGGTATGCATTCTGATTTTCGGGGTGATCAAACTCCACCTCTCATTTGAGGATTTTCATCCCCGCCAAGACAGGATCTATCGTATCGTCACGGAACTGCAAAGCAATACAACTTCGCATTCCCGAGGTGTACCCACACCATTGCCTGGACTTCTAAGGGCAAACGAATCTTTCGCCGAGCAAGTGACCCGCAGCTATGCTGCTTCCAATGTGTTCATCACTGTCAATGGAATTAACGGACAACAACATTACAAAGAACCAGAAGGGCTGGTTTTTGCTGAAGGGGATTTCTTCGATATTTTCAATTTCCCACTGAAATCAGGTGATGCGAATTCCGCATTGGCTCATCCAAATTCCGCTTTACTGACCGAAAAACTGGCAAAAAAGTATTTTGGTGAGGAGGATCCTATCGGTAAATCATTTCTCTTAGAGGGAAAATATGAGTTGACAGTTCGGGGTGTCCTTAAGGATATTCCCAACAATACGGATTTCAATTCCGGTATTTATGTGTCCTTCAGCAGTTTCAAATCCTATATGCCTTGGTTGGCAGATGAGGGATTCTGGCGGGGAATTTCTTCCGGCATGCAGTGCTATGTAGTCTTGCAGCCCCATCTTTCTCCGGCCGAAGCAGAGGAAGCGCTTTCTTATTACTCTGAAAAGTACCCTATAGGCCCTGATACGAAGGCCTATTATAGCCTCCAGCCTCTTTCCGACATCCATTACAATGAAGTATATGGAGGAACGATGGACAAATCCCTTCTTTGGGTCTTGGCAGCGATTGGCTTCTTCCTGCTGGTCACAGCCTGTGTGAACTTTGTCAATTTGGCCACTGCCCGTGCCCTTCACCGAAGCAAGGAAGTCGGCGTGAGAAAAGTAATGGGCGGCCTGCGAAGCCAGTTGTTTTGGCAGTTTATTTTCGAGACCGCCCTGATCAGTTTCGGAGGTATTCTGATCGCGCTTATTTCCGCATACTTGTTGTTCCCGGTGGCTAATGAAAGGTTTGGAATGGAGATCGGTATGGAGTTGTATTTGGGCAGGGAGTTTATGCTGTTTTTGATCGGTCTGTTTATTTCAATCACGCTATTGGCGGGCTGCTATCCGGCTATCGTCATGGGGAGTTTTAAACCTATTTCCGCACTGAAAGGCAAATCTACACTGCAGCAGTTTGGTGGTTTCAATACCAGAAGAAGTCTGATTGTGGTGCAGTTTGTAATAGCCCAGGTCATGGTCATTTCAGCAGTGGTGATCATGGGGCAAATGCGTTATGCCATGAATTCGGATTTGGGTTTTGATAAGGAAGCTATTGTCATGGTGAAAATGGGAAACGATTCCCTACAGCTTAAAAAGGCACTTAAAAATGAACTGATGCGGATCCCAGGAGTGGAGCAGGTGTCCCTGTGCAATGACGCTCCGGCAGCCCAAAGTGGTTGGTTGACCAATATTACACTGGGAGAGGATACCAATGAATTTGATTTTCTCACGAATATGAAAATGGTGGATGAGGACTACCTTTCCACTTTTGGACTCAGGTTGGTTTCCGGAAGAAACCTCGTCCAATCAGATACTGTAAGGGAAATACTGGTCAATGAGGCCTTGCTTTATAGACTCGGAATTGCCTCATCTGATGAGGCCTTAGGCACGGTAATCAAAGCAAATGGAGGAAATATGACAGGGACTGTGGTGGGAATAGTCAGGGATTTCCATGGAAAATCTTTTCATGAGCAGATCAATCCCACAATCTTGGCCTCGGCTTTAGATTATTATGAATCCTATGCGATCAAGATTAATCTACAGGATTCCAAAAGCACCATGGGGCAGATAGAGACTTTGTGGAAAGAGAATTATACAGGCAAGCCATTCGAATACGAATACCTGGATGATCGTATCGCCCGTTTCTACAAAACCGAGGCAACCATGCTGGCTGCTGTGCAGCTTTTTTCAGGAATAGCGATTTTCATAGGTTCCATGGGGCTCTATGGACTGATTTCATTTATGGTGGTGCAGAAGACTAAGGAAGTGGGGATCCGTAAGGTGATGGGAAGCAGTTCTTACCAGATTGTCTGGATCTTCGGAAAGGAGTTTGCCCGCTTGATCGTGCTTGCATTTTTACTGGCCGCGCCTCTGGGCTGGTATCTGATGAAAAACTGGCTGCAGAATTTTGAATTCAAAATAGAACAGGGAATAGGGATTTATCTGCTTACCCTGGGCTTCTCATTTCTGATAGCGGCGCTCACGATCGCCTTTCAGACTATCCGGGCTGCCAGGGCTAATCCGACCATAAGCCTGAGGAGTGAATAGCTTGCATCTTATGGGCCTGCATCACAAAGGCTATTGCCAGCCTTTGCAATGGCCGATATGAGGGGAGGAATTTTAGTTTCCATTCCTTAGGCATCCCTGTCCCATACACTGTCATGGGTTGCAGGAGTGTAGTGTTAATCAAAACCTGTCAGGTTTACATCGTCGATTTTTGATAAATAAGTAGGTTCTTACTGTTCTGATAGCAAAACCTGACAGGTTTATCAGGTTCTTTTTACACTTAACACTAGTTGGTATTGTTGTTGGAAGATTAACAGATAAATAGCTACAGTAGGAAAGGAATAATCACTTCTACGTTATCAAACCGGCCTTTACTCACTAATGGAATCCAGCCATATCGAGTATGGGTTTCTTCCAGCCTTCAAGTAGTGTCCGTACCTGTTCACGAGCTGTACGCCTACGGACTGCAGAATAGCAAAGGAGACAGACGTTTCCCTACTAAAACAATATAAAATTGAGTAACAAATGAAAAAATTAGTATTGATCTTTTTAATGCTTGGTATCGGGGCAGAAATCTCCTTTGCCCAGCACAACGAGGAACTTCAGGAAATGGCAGACCAGGACCAGCAAGCCAGGTTTTCTGGAAATATCGACTGGGCACAACTAAATAGGGAAGACAGTCTCAGAAGAGAGAGAGTGCTCGAACTGATGAAATCGGACTCCCTTGTTACGGGTAAGGATTACTTCAATGCCGGCATTGTTTTCCAGCATGGCAATGATACTACTGCTTCCTCATTGGCGGTTAAATGCTTCGGAAAAGCTATAGAGATGGATTCCTCACTGAACAAATGGTGGTATGCGGCCGCAGTGGACAGGGACTTGATGAGAAGGGGAGAGCCTCAGATTTATGGCACCCAGTATATCCAAAATGAATCAACGGGAGGAAAATTGAAGCAGTATAAACTAGACACTACCCAAGTGACAGATGAAGACAGGATCTATTATGGAGTGGAAACACTGGCTCAGCAGCGGGAAAAGGAGCGGCTGATGAACCTCAAATCCTTGGGATCTTTTTATGCTTCATCAGGGTCTATAGAAAAAACACTAGAACTGATCACCCTTGAATTTGATAAGGGGAATGAAGCTGAATATAATGTGAGGGAAGAGGCAATCAATTCATTTGGGTACCAATTGCTGAGCAGGCAAAAACTTCAGGAAGCCATACAGATCCTTGAACTGAACACCAGACTTTACCCTTCAGGGGCAAACACTTTTGACAGTCTGGGCGAAGCACTTCGTCTGGATGGACAGATAGAAGAAAGTATCAGGGCATACAGTAAATCACTGGAGCTTGACCCTGAAAATGAGAATGCCAAAATTGCCATTAAAGAGATGACAGAACCCAAAAATCCCTTATGAAAATATACTTTATGAGTTGTATATGGTAAGTGTAAGTTTATAAGTATTTGTAAATAAGTAAGTTTCAAATCTTTAATTTTAATTCAGCAGTGTTTAAAGTAATAAGCTATGTAATTGGGGCAGGAGTTATAGGATATGTATCCTATCAGTACCCGCTCTTCTCATTTGTATTAGTGGCGGCCTTAGGTCTTGTATTGGTTTATCTACTTATTGCTGCGGTAGTAAGGCTGTTTCGTAAGCGTTTCCGCGGCAATTGGTTTCATGCCCCGGTGGCCATCATCAGTATAGTCCTGATTGGGTTGCTTATTGGTCTGGCTCGTCCCCTGCAGGAGCCAGTCATAGAATCGGGAAATGTGGCTCAAGACCTGGAATATGCCTACACTATGGATCAGGGCGACCGCAAAAATCTAAAATTCTTTCTTGGGACATTTCGTCAACAGATGAAGGAGCGGGACAGCCTACGTCTCAATCAGGTGTTGGAGCTTAAGCGTGCCGACAAAATTGCAGGAGGTATAGATAAGTTTCATGCGGCTTTTATCCTTCACCACAATCCTGGACGGGACAGTACCCTGTACCGACAAGCGTATGATCTGGCCAAGGAAGCGGCTTCAGAACCTGGCTTGGCGGACGATTTTCAGGTACAATGGCTGTCAAAGGCTACCTATGACCGCTGGATGCTCTCCATAGGCAAGGAGCAAAAATACAACACCCAGGGCGGGGTGAGTTTTGAAGTGAAGTAAGTACTCAGGGAATGTGATGGGATTTATTGCCGTCTGTTGCACCCCGGTTCGTGTCAGACGAACGGCTGCTGATGATCCGCTGTACAAGATTTGCAATCCCAATCCCTGTCCGTAGGATTTCTAATCCGAAAATAGATGCCATTATCCCCTTGATCTGTGCCTGCCTATCTCAGGTTAGAGGTAATGGACTCGTCTCCTTATTCAGCCCAAACTTATTTCAGATTATAAACCTGAGAATTCTATCTTTGTGGCCACAGCAGTTCTTAGTTAGGAAAGGCTATGGAGAGTTTTTTTTAACCCGGACTATGCATTAGGATTCGTAGCAGCCTGTCCCGATTCTTTTCGGGAAGGGTTCAAACCGCAAGAAAATCAGTCACTTTGGAGATCGAGTCGTAGCATCGCTACGGTGAGAGCGAAAAGTGAAGTATAGCGACTGATTTTGAGGCGGTTTGAAGCTGCAGTAGATTTTCTAATGCATAATGCGGGTTAAACAATGCCGTAGGCATGACCGATAACTTAGCCAGCCATTTCAATGGCTGGTACAAAGGCAATAGAATGATCCCTAAAAATGCCATAGGCATGAACGATGTTGGTTTGTTTAAGCCTGAAGATTAAATTCGTTTTATAGATAGGGCTTGCTGAAAAAGTCTCAGGCATGCTAGATTCAAGGCGGACGAATAAAGATGTATGCTTATACTTCGAATGAGGCCAACGTAGAAGATGGTATGCCTGAGGGTAGCTTAAAAATTTCGATTTTGGGATTTTTTGGTGCATGGATATAGACCTATTGTCGTTAGAAAGCTTGCACTTGCAGAAAAACAGCTCACATGAAAAATGGGCTAATCACTCTAAATGATAGCTTTTTATCTAATAATTAGCGTTTTTCAGCATGCCCTAGATATCCCAGTGTGAGTATATAATGTCGGCCGTCTCTACGGAACCACACACCGTTTCTCGATTTGGAACAGCGCAAGATTTCCGGATTTCTTACTTACCCCACTTCGTTATTCACCATTTGATATTCGACATTCTTCATTTAAAAATGCGCAGATCTACCGTTATGCTGTTGCGCCCCGGTTTGTGTCAGACGAACGGCTTTTGATGCGCCGCTGTACATGATTTGCAATCCCAAACCTCACTCATCCCGCAAGGAATCCACCGGGTTGATCAGAGCTGCTTTGAGGGATTGGAAAGTAACGGTGAGCAAGGCAATGCCGAGTAGCCCGATTACCGTATAAAGGTAAACCTCTATCCCAAGTGTGGTATGGTAGGCAAAACCTGAGAGATAGGCCTTTGCCATATACCAGGCTATAGGAAGCCCAATCAGTAACCCCACAGAGGTTAGGAGAGCGAAATCCCTGCAGAGAAGTGCCCATAATTGACCAGGGGACGCACCAAAAACTTTCCTTATCCCCATCTCCTTGACCCTTTTGGCCGCAGCAAAGGAAGAAAGCCCAAATAGCCCCAAACATACAATCAGTAATGCCACAACGGTGAAGCCAAGGGATAATTTCCCCAGTACTTTTTCCATTTGATATCCCCGCTCAAACGCTTCATCTAAAAAGCTATACTCAAATGGGTGGTCTGGACTGAGCTTTTTCAGCGTTTTTTCTATGTGCGCCAAACATTCATCCATGGTATATCCAGCCCTGGTTTTGATATAGTAATGAAAGCCCACATCAGTGGAATACATATAGACCATAGGCTCAATGTCCTCTCTGAGACTGTTGTTGTGGAAATCCTCTGTCACTCCAATCACCTGCCCCTTCCCATTCCATACAGCGAGTTCCATCCCTATGGCCTCTTCAGCGTTGATCCCCATCATATCAATAGCCTTTTTATTGAGTAGATAGCTTGGGGTTTGGGACTGTTCTGAAGGAAAATTCCTTCCGGCCACAATAGGGATGCCTAACGTCGGAAGGAAATCCTGGTCACATCGCAAGAGTTTGAAGAATGTGGTACTGCCTTCCGGTTTTCCCGTCCATGTAACCTCATCTGTGGTGATAGGAATGGTCAGGATGTCGTTGCCCACAAAGCCGGCACGCTGAATACCCTGAAAATCCAGCAATTCCTTTTTAAAAACTTCCGGGCTTTTCAATACTTCCTGGTCAGGATCGATGATGATCACGTTTTCTTTTTCATAGCCAAGGTCTTTCTTGGTGATGTAGTCCAGCTGACTGTAAACAGCCAAGCTCCCGATTATCAAGGTGACCGATGCCGCCAACTGAATTACGACCAGGGACTTTCTCAACCTTGATCCTGTCAGCATAGGCGCGTTGCCTCCTTTCAGGATTGAAATAGGCTTAAAAGAGGACAGAAAAAAGGCCGGATAGGCACCTGCCATCAGACCACAGGTTAAGGTCAGCAAGCCTGCCCCAGCCAGAAACAGGTAATCCAGATCCCTCCAAGTGATATTCTTGCCGGTAACCTCACTGAAGTATGGTAAAAGAAAATTGACGAGCAGAAGTGAAATGACCAACGCCATGAATGAAAGAATGACTGATTCCGATAAAAACTGAAGTATCAGTCCGGATTTTCGGGAGCCAATTACCTTTCTTACCCCTACTTCTCTGCCTCTGGTAGAAGCTCTTGCCGTGGCAAGATTGGTGAAATTGATACAGGCCATGGCCAATATGATCAGCCCTATGAGACAGAATAAGACAACTTTCTCTATTTTTCCTCCGGCCTCTTGGCCATTTTCAAATTTGGAATATAACCTGGTCCGGGAGTACTGGAATAGAAACGGACTGCTGTTACAGGCTGAACAGTTACTGGATACCAGCGTGGAAAACTTCAGGTTTGCTTCCTCTACATCACTGTCAGGATGCAAGGCTACATAAGTACGTGTACCCCCGCTCTGCCAGTGGTGTGACCAGGGATTCTCTGCAAGAAAAACTTCAAATGGAAGGACAAAATCAAACTGAATGCTGGATTGTGAAGGGATATCGGCAAAGACACTGCCTACCTGAAATTGGTGTTGTTGGTTGGTCTCCACGGCCATTCCAATAGGATCCTTATCCCCAAATAGCTTCTCTGCCAGCTTTTCAGAGATGGCGATGGTATTCCGGTTTCCTTTGAGGGATTCCATCGTCCCTTTGAGAATGGGGAAGCTGAATATTTCGAAAAGTGCCGGTTCGGCATATATTCCGTTTTCAAGAAATGAAATTTCCCCATGTTTGAGGAGTAGCTTCTCGTTCATGCTTGTCCGTGAGACCATTTCCACCTCTGGGATTTCCTGTTCTATAGCTTCTGCCAATATAGATGGAGTGGCGCCATGGGTCTTGATTTCTCCGTCAGGGTAGGTATTGTTGATCAAAACAGAATAGATGCGGTCTGACTTATCATGGAAACCGTCGTATTTCCACTCGTCAATTGCCCAAAGAAGGATCAGCATGCAGGTGGCAAGCCCTATTCCTAGCCCCAGGATATTGATCAGGGTATAGCCTTTGTGGCGATAGAGGTTGCGGAAGGAAGTCTTCAGGTAGTTTTTTATCATATTGATAAGGTTAGTGTCCGCATGCGGCACAAACAAAATATAGCACGAATACAAACCTAGGTTTTTCAAATACTTTGCCAGTCACAATTCATTGATAATCAATCAGAATTGCTATGGTCTCTCATCTGATTCGTTCGCTGGCGGGCTTTGGTATTCAAAATCGGACATTCCCGGAGAATTACCGATGATTTATGTCGTGTGCCCTCATGGTCTGCGTCACACAGGTCGCAGGGGCGCACTATTCTACTTCCGTGATCTATAATTCACAGACTGTTCCAACGCTATTCTTTGCGGAACCTTTACGGGATTTGCTGATAAAACAGACAGCGTATGTCCCTTGTCATTTACGTTAAAGGCAATTTGCAATCCCAATCCCAGTCCATAGGATTTTACCTATAGGGAAATTGGGAGAAGTAGCTATAGACGTATGGTAAGGTGGTGGATTTCAGTTCTGTTTTTTGAAAAGTTAGTGACAAAAGAGGCTGTTTATTTAGCAAAATAGATGATAACTTTGGCGTAATGATGTTATTCTTCAAACTCATATGATCGTAGATTCTTTGGCCAGACAATTTTTGTTAATGCACAGGCATTTTTTACGTATTTCAGTGATAGAGGATGAGGTGGGGATTAGTGGTAAATCCATCTATAAATGGATGGTCGGAAAACGGCCCTTGCCCGATAAGTGGGAACAGCCCATATACGACTACCTGTATCCCATGTTGGACCCTAAAAATAGGATCCACCAGAAGAGTTTTCAAAGTGATAAGGTTGTGGTTTTGGAGCGGCGTCATTTACTACCTGAGTACCAAGATGTGAAGAATGAGTTACTTCGGAGATTACACTTCCCTGATAAGTACACTGCCGGTGCCGATGTGGTTTACTTTAGATTTTTTAACCGGGGACTTAGAGAGGGCTATATTTCCATTTATTCTGCTTATAGAAAGAATTCCTGGTAAAGAAGGGATTTGGAAGAGGTGGAACGCTGAGTTTTTGTTATTACAGGCGTTTTCCGCATGCCCTAACTAAACTGCGGCGCATTTGCTCTTGAATGACAGCATGGGAATTATGTTCTGCGCCGTAAGGGAAAAGTCCATGATCCATGATTATATGTTACGACAAAGATTTACTGTAAAAGGCATAAAAAATGTCAGGATTTCATTCCTTTGTTTCCGGAAATTAAGGAATCTGGACAAATCATTGAAATGAGGGTGGATTTGAACCAGACATCCTGTGGTTTTGCAGAACCTTTATTATGGCATATAAATAGGGCTTGCTGAAAAACAGCTCGCATGAAAAATGGGCTAATCATTTAGAATGATAGCTTTTGATCTATTAATGGCGTTTTTAAGCATTCCCTAAATAGGAAAGGGAAACACTGGATGCCTGGTCTTCCAAACAGGGGATCCAGAATTGAGGAATTTAAATATGGAAAATTTTATTGGGTCAAGATTTAAACCTCGTGGATTAGTTGTAGTTGTTTTTTTTCTGTTCCAAGGGATCACGGGGGAATGTTATGCGCAGTTACTTTCAGTTCAGATTCCCAATGACAGTCTGTTTCTTAATGGGAATGCTTCACTTGGAAAGGGGGATTTTAGTAAGGCGGAATCCCTTTTCAAGGAAGGATTTGAGTCGGCAAAAGCCGACAATGATTCATTGTGGATGGGTAGGTTCCTCAATGGGATAGGGAGTGTGAAACTGGCACAGAAAGATTCGCAAGAGGCAATAAAGCACTATTTGGAGGGGTTAAGTTATTTGTCCGACTCCTCTTATCCTTCTGATTATGCTAAGCTGGAGAGTAATTTGGGGGTGATTTATTCCGGGTTAAAAGAATATGGGACGGCGAAACAGTATTTCGAGCATGCATTAAGCTTACTGAAGCAGGAAGATAATTTGATGTTGTCGATAATGAGCAACCTGTTCGGGGTTTACATGGAGCTAGGGGATGGGGATAAAGCTGAAAATACAGGGAAGAAGGCAATAGTAATGGCTGAAAGACTTGGGAACAGAAATGTAATGGCGATTTTATCCACCAATCTCAGCAATTACTATTTGCAACAAGAAGATTGGCTAAGTGCCATTCAGGCAGGGAAAGAAAGTTTGAAAATAAGAGAGGAACTGCAGAGCGGTAATTTGTCAAAGACGCTGAATAACATAGGTTATGGTTATTTCATGTTACAAGACTATGATCAGGCAGAATCCTACTACCTGAAAGCCCTGGACAATGCCGAGCCAATGGAAGAAGTCCAGTTACTGTGGAATCTGCAGAAAAACTCCCAAGGAAAACAAAACTGGGCCAAAGCATCCGGATACTTGGAAAAATATGTTTACCTGAAAGATTCCCTCAATGAAGTTTCCGAGAAAGCAAATGTTCTGGAAATCACAGAAAAATATGAATCTGAAAAAAAGGAACTTAAGATAGAAAACCTGGAGGCTGAAAATGACCTTCAAAGAAAATTGATCCTCAAAGAAAGAATCCTGGCAGGGTTGATTGTTCTCTCACTGCTGGTTCTCATGGGTTTTTTGCTGTTGCTGCTGAAGCAACGCAGAACACAACAAGCCTTGGAAAAATCGAAGTTGAACCAACGTTTTTTGCTGACCCAGCTCAATCCCCATTTTATTTTTAATGCACTCCAAAGTATCCAGAATTATATCTATAGAGAGAAAAAGGATAAATCTGCTGAATACATAGCTGCCTTCAGTAAATTGATACGGTCTGTTTTAGAAAACTCAGATAAAGAAGTCATTCCCATTACAGAGGAAGTGGGGATGATCAGGCATTACCTGAGCTTGCAGCAGCTAAGCAATGATTTCGATTTTAATTTAACTATCAGTGATGCAGAGGCGATGGAAGATTGCTCCATTCCGGGGATGTTTATCCAGCCTTTTGTCGAAAATGCCATTTTGCATGGGGCGGGAAAAAGAGAGAACGGAAAGGTGAATCTGGAATTTGACCTGTCTGAAGATAGAAAGACTATCACTCTTGTTATCTCTGATAATGGGACAGGAATAGGGGACAGAGACTTTTCCAAGACAGATGGGCTTCACCGGTCTATGTCCATGGAAATATTGAGAAAACGTATTTTGGAATTTAACCAGAGTCACCGGGAAAAGATCCTACTGGAGATCACCGATTATTCTGAAGACCCCCAGTATCCCGGTACCAAAGTTACTTTCAGATTCCCTGTATTTCATTAGTTTTAAAAGTATATGAACTGTTTGATCGTTGAAGATAACCCGGCCACCAGAGATTTTATCCTGGATGTTATCAAGGATAATTTTAGTGAAATCAACTGTTTTAGTGCAGGGGATTTGGAAGAGGCGGAGAACCTTTTTGTTAAAATCCACCCCGAACTGTTGGTTATGGATGTAAATCTTCCTGATGGCAAGTCAGTGGATTTTTTATCCAAACTTTGCAATCAGATTTCAGCCGTTCATTTCAAGGTGATATTCATTACCGCATTTTCTGACTATGCCATTGACGCCATACGGTTGAGTGCCATGGATTTTCTTTTAAAACCCATATCACCGGTTGAACTGATCGGGGCAGTAAACAAAAGCATCGATAGCTTGAAGAGAGATGTCAGATATACGGAGCTGGAGACGCTTTTTTATAATCTTGGTCAGAAGCAATCTGCAATGGGGGAGAAAAAGATCGTCTTAAGGACTGCGGAAAATGTACATGTGCTTTCTATAAAACAGATTTACTACGCAAGTGCAGATAACAACTACACCGCTTTTATTCTTGATTATGGAGAGCCTCTTATTGTTTCACAACCATTGAAATATTATGACGAAAAATTGGAAGTTTTAGGATTTTTGAGAGTTCATCAGTCTTATCTGGTTAATATGGATCACGTCTCCCTTTATGACAAAAGAAAAGAAAGCCTGTTGCTTACTAATGGAGTCCAGATACCGGTGTCTCAAAGTAAAAAAAGCACCATCATGAAATATTTGAGCAAACAGTACCTTTGAACACCTGGGTGTGGACTGAATTTTACTAGGCAGAGACCTAATGCCATCAATTCTTTAATGAGCGCTTTCTGGAAAAAAACGGGGATCGCCGAGGAAATAGTTTTTTTAGTAAAGCGAAATTCTCAGCGTTTAATGACAAATTCTCATTATAAGTGAGCCAATTCTAAAAAGCCTGGTTTTAGTTTTCTAAATCTATTTTAGTTTTCTAAATTTGTTTATTAGCTTATAAAAGATACACGTACTTATAGGGTGGAGAATTATAATTTCAATATAGCTAGTGCCCCCTCTTTTTACTATTGGTTAAAAAAAAAGCATCAAGATACTCTTTTGCATTTGGGTGCAGACCCATCAGCCCCGCATTTATGGGGAATTGCAGTACTAGTTAAAATTCAGGCAGTTCATGATTAATTCAAAACGTTTTTTGATGGAAAAGGTGAAGCAGGTGGCCATGATTTTCCTTTTTTCCGGGTTGGCACTTGCCTGTAACAACACTGGGGATATAGAAGATCAGGTGGGTAATACTACTCCCTTTGTGGAAGGGAAACTTACGGTTAGTATCGACATGGTCAATAATCCCATGTATGATATCTATAAACACCTGGACCTGGAGGCAGGAAACGTAAGTCAACAGATGGAGGATATCATGGAGGGTCTGGGTGATGAAGAGAAAAGTGACATTCAGGATTTTTTGGATGCGTTTGAGGCAAGTAACCCGGGTAATCTGGGCTATACATTTTCAATGCTGTTCCATGCTATAAAAGGTAAGGAAATAGTTGTGCAGGACCTTACAAAGGCCACTGCCAAATACAACACCTTGCAATATCATGGGGAAATCCAGTTCAATACAGCCGCTCAGGAGGGGATGTTGTATATGAGGAACCATTCCAATCCTGATAAACAACTGACTTTTAGTTATTCGAGTGATCTGTATTTGGAAGGAGGCCCTCAGACAGTGTTGACGAGGGATGGATATGATATAGTCAGAACCGACGAAACAGCCATCGTAGCAGGCTATTTATGCAAAAAAGTAGTCTATTCATTGAAAAATGGCGGTAGTGGTGCGGGAGGGTTTTTGAAAGTGGAAGCATGGACTTCCGACTTAATACCTAATTCTATCAATTATGTCATGCCCTATTTATTGGATGAGCAGGAGGGTATTTTGAAAATGGCGATCCACCACATCAGCAATGAAGATTATCCTGTAGTGTATGAGGTGGTTGATTTAAATCCGCGTCAGGTGAGTGATGAAGAGATTTCGGTTATGCAGAGTGAGCCGCAGTACAGTTTTCCTGACGATGCGGCAATGATCAATTCTATTTTACTGGATGTTTTATTCCAGGAATAGACGGGGTTATCGAAGTCTTTTTCAGAATGAGCGTGCTTAAAGATTATGTGATCCATAAGAAATGGAGATTTGGGATTGGCGGGACGCCAGCATGCTTTCTGGATCTATACTGTTCAATGAAATAAGAAAATTATTATTTAACTATTATATCAATTTAACTAACATGGGAAAGAAAACTATCTTTATTGTACTTATTGCTGCACTTTTTACTTGTGTCAGCTCATTGGAAAGCAAGGCGCAGTCCTTTCAAGAGGGAGACTGGGTGCTTAGCGCAGGGTTGGGCTTAGGCTATACATATACTTATGCTGGTTCAGGGGGCTTGCCATTGGGAGTCGGAGTGGAGTACGGTATCACGGATCTGGGTACTGGATCTATCGGAATTGGTGCGGATTTGGGATTTAGCTCTTTCGATGCCTATAATGTATTGACAGTAGGAGCAAGGGGATCTTATCACTACAGTGAACTGGTGGACAACAAGCTGGATCTTTATGGGGGATTGGGACTTTATTACAGGAACTATAATTGGTCAGTAGGAGATGGATCTTCCTATTCTTATGGGAGTGGTATGTATGCCGCGTTTCATTTAGGAGCGCGATACTATTTTACGGATAACTTTGCTGCCTATGCAGAGTTGGGGAATAACTGGGGATGGATGAATGTAGGAGTGGCTTTCAAGCTCTAATGTAAAAGACTGCCCAGCAGTTTTATCAGAAATATGCTAAGGATAGACAAAGTAGGATTCCGACCCTTACTTTGTCTATCCGGCATTTTAGAGGCATGTATGGCTCAAGCGTAACACAGAAAGACGGTTTTCAGTTATACGAGATTCTCCTGATCCACTGCGGTGGATCATATATTTTTATTGCATTTTAGCCATGTTTTGAGGAGGACTGCCATACCGCTTTAGGCAAACTTACAGTGCTGGATTTACAGTTTGAAAGCACTGATTTCTCCGCTACCTGAGAGGTAGTACAGATAGCCTTCCATATCATCGACCTCATATACAGGTTTTTTGTCCTTTAGAACAATTTCCTTTTCGGATATCCCGGTGTCTTTGTTCACCTTTACCAGCCCCACACCGTCGCTGAGTGCGGTCAGTATAAAGCGGTCGTTTTCCGTTGCCATAGTGGCCTTAAATCGCTTGGTCATTTCCTGATAGGAACTGGAAGCGATATTTTCAAAGCTTCTGGCGGCAATCGCGTTTTGGTTGGCTCGCTGTGCTTCGGCACTGCTGTAGTTGCCCAGCGAATAGTGATAGGTGGATTGCGAGGCTGCCGCAGCCGAAACAGTGGCCGAAGCCAAGGTCATCACGCCCATGGCTACTTTCATAATCCCGCTTTGCCCAGGTGCTTTGTGAAAGGTATGGTAGTTTTCCTTGCCTTCAGTGTCCAGGAGCATCATGTTTTGATCCGAGGCCAAAAATATCCCGGAGTTGCGCACATCGATCTCGTAAGCGCTCTCTTTTCCCTCAAATTTGAATTTGGACAAGGTGTTTACATCTCCTGTTTTTTCGTTGATTGCCAGGATTTCATCCCCAGTGTTGATGAGGTAGCGTCCCCTTGCCTGATCATAAGCACTGGAGACAGAAGAAGCTGTTTTGTATTCAATGGGTTTCTTCCAAACCGGATCGCCTGTAGAGAGATTCACGATGTTGGCATCAGTTTCTGAAATGTAAATAAGGCCCAAGGGAGTGGTGGCCATGGTATGTATGTTTTCACCGGTTTTTAGCGGTTTCTTGAACAGGGGAGTTCCATTAAAGGAGATTTTATTGATCCCTCCTTCTTGTAAGCCAAATAAAATCCCATCTTCCATAATGTAAAAATGGTTTACATACCCCTTTGTTTTAGGAGCCTTTTCCCACAGGTCTTCACCAGAAGAAGCATTGAGAAAGGCTATTATGGATTGCCCTCCGGCAGTCAGTTGGCCCAAAGTACTGCTGCCACCGCCTTTGAATACATCGCTTACTACTGCCAAACCATCAGGCAGGATTTTAAAGCGGGTAATGCTTCCTTTTATTTTACGTTCCTTGTCCCAGAGCGGGTTCCCGTCTTTTCCAAACTTGTAGATACGGGTATCACCATTGGAGCGTTCTTCAAAACCGTAGATTTCATTTCCTGAAGGGTCAGCGGTCATTTGGGAAATGTTTTTGATGTCTGTTTCCCATAAAATTGTCCCATCTTTCACATTGGCACACACCACGTTTTTGGTAGTGGGCACAAATACCCTGTCGCCTAGGAGAAAAGGCGTTCCTGAACTCATCGGGATGCTTGCGGCACTGCGGCTCTTACCGGATTTCGGATCCAGATCCGCAAAACCTTCCTGCTTGCCCGTGGCCAGATCATAAATACCTACGGCAAGCACTTCACCTTCGTTCTTGCCGCGGTTGCCCACTACCACTAATTTGTTCTCGGGAAGGAAGATTTTAAGTTGGGCGATCTGCTTCCATCCATTGTCTTCGGTCACAAACATTTTTTTACCTTGCACCACATCGATCACTGTACGCTTGGAGTTGGCGAAAAGGGTTCCAGGAATTTGTGATTTGCCACCTTGGGTCACAATGGCATAAGGAGATAGAGGAACTATCTCTATTTCATCTTCCTTGATTTTTCCGTACTCTTCGAATACAAAATGTGGGTCTGATGCTCCGGGTCTGATACCGGCCAGTCCGTTGCTGCCATTGACCAGCAGCACCCCTGCATCGGTAAGTTGCATTTTCTCAATTTTTCCTCCTATATCATAAATGAATTGCGGGGTCGTTTGCCCCATAGCTCCCAAAGCGATCAGTGGAGCAATAAGTAGTATAATATACTTTTTCATAGTTAGCTGGATTTTAGGTTAGAGATTGGGTATTACTAGTTCGTGCGGTCAGTCCCGCTTCTCCGGGTAGTTTTGGATTGCATGAAATGGATCAGGCTTTCAATTGTACCGGAGGTGAAACGCTGATGCTTTTACAGGTTGAAGGCTCCTTCAGTTATTTGTTTCGTACTATTGTCCCCGGAGTTTTTACAGGTGAACTCAAAAGAGCCGGTAATTTTGGTCTCTGTAAGCTCGTCTATAGTGACTTCACCCGCCACAGAGGAATCAAATGGAGCCTGCCAGGTCTGTGTTGCCTGCGGATTGGAAGTGTTTACCTCTATGTAGCTGGCACTTATTGATATATTCGCACCTCCTCCGATTTGGTATTTTCCCGGTCCTGTGACTCCGTTCAAAACAATTACAATACCTTTCCCAGAACTGTCATTTCCCTGAAGGGTCACTGTGGTAGTTGGCCCCACACTGATTCTGCTAGCGGCACTAAACTGAGGGTTTGAGGTGAATGTTGCCCCGTCCACTTTAGCCTTAATTGTGCCGGAGTCAGCGTTTCCGGGATTCCGGTCATCATCGTCACTGCTGCATGATAGGGCTCCTGTACACACCAATGCCAAAGCTATCAGCATCCCGTACATTCTGTTTTTTGTCGTTTTCATGATTACCTGTTTTTTTGTTATATGTTTAGTTTAATTGGTGGTTTTGATGATTGACACTTAGGTAAACAGCTAGTCTGCTAAGCATGATTTTCCATGAATCAAAAATTGAATGTGACTAATATATAGTTGTAAAGTAAAGTGCTTAACAAGAGTGAATCCATACGCAGTTCTGCGTATTTTGAAAGCTGCTCTGCTACATAGGGCTGACTGAAAAAGTCTCAGGTATGCCAGACCTGTCTGCCGGTAGGTTCGGCTGCCGAGGAAGATGTATGCTTATACCTCGAAGGAGGCCAACGTAGAAGATGGTATGGATGAGGCTAGCCTGAAAATCCCGGTTTTGGGATTTTCTGGTGAATGGATAAAGACCTATTGTCGTCCATAAGCTTGTACCTGCTTCAGGTTATCCTGTTTTCAGAAGCTTTCTTTACGGCTTCGACTTTATTGTTCACCTGTAACTTGCGGTAAATGTTCTCAATGTGCTTGCGGACGGTGTGGTAGCTGATATGAAGGTTGGCTGCTATTTCTTCGTAAGTAAGACCGTTTTTAAGCTGGATGAGCAGCTCCATTTCACGGGTGGTAAGCCCAAAGTCCTCTTGTTTTTGATCTTTGGAGAAAGGTTGGCGTATAAGTTGTAGCGTTTTTAAGGCTATTACCGGACTCATAGCTGCTCCCCCCGAGAGGGTGTCCATGATGGCCTGAAAAATTTCGGTACCGTTGTCTTCTTTCAGCAGATAACCCGATGCTCCCGCCAGAATTGCGTTGAACAGATTTTCTTCATCATCAAAAGTGGTGAGGATAAGCACTTTGATTTGCGGGTATTTGGTTTTTACTTCCACGGTTGCAGTAATGCCGTCCATTTCGGGCATTTGCAAATCCATTAGGACAATGTCAATGTTGTGGTCTTTTTGGAGGTTGAGTAATAATTCCTTACCGTTTTTGGCGGTACACTTGATGATGGCTTCAGGGTATTTTGCCAGACGACTCTTTAGTCCCTGAAGGGCAAAGCTGTTGTCTTCCGCTATGGCTATATGAATGGGCATCTCTTGTTTATAAAACTCAACATAAAGTTAACTGCTTCGGATTAGATGGCTATACGCAGTTGTTCGTATTTTCTTTGGTGTATTTCGCTTTTTGTAGGTAAAGTAATAATAGCATAATTAGCCTTCTAAATTGTCGCTGTTTAGTTTAAAATCGACCTTCCACGGTGGTTCCCTTACCAGGTTCGCTGGTTAGGTATATTTCACCTCTCAATTCGGTCATTCTCGATTTCATATTCCGTAATCCGTTACCGCTCCGGGCAGATGAAATCTCAAAGCCGACTCCGTCATCACTAATGGAAAAACATATGTTCTCCCGGGTATCTAAAAGGATACGGATATGTTGGGCTTTAGCATATTTGTATGCATTGCTTACAGCTTCCTGTATGACACGAAAAAGATGTGTGGCCTGGATATCCGTGAGGACTTTTTCGGTGTTTCCCTCGGATCGGACGGTGATTTTTGTGCCATTTTGGTTGAGAGGTTTAAAGAAGTCACGAAGGCGGAGTGCAATAGCTTCCATCGTGATTTCCTGGTTGTTCAATAACCAAACTGTCTTTCGCAGTTCACGCATGCTTAGCGCCAGTGTTTTTTGTAGTTCCGGCAGATTATCAGTGATCTGTCCGGGAGACATCTCCGGTATCTGCTCCACGGACGCGTTGATGAGAGTCAGGTAAGAGCCGATGTTGTCGTGAAGTTCTCTGGAAATACGGAGACGCTCTTCCTGAATATTTGCACGCTCTCTTTCTTCGCCAAGTTTCAGCTCCAGGGCTGCTTGCTTTGCCACAAGCTCTTTTCGCTTGAAAAGGTAATACAACATGCCTGCGATCAGCAACAACAGTCCAGCAGAAGAAATGAGCCATATCGTCCGTTTTCTCAAATCAAGCTCCTTCTGCTGAATGGTTTGCTGCTGTTCTAGCAGGGCTTTGTCTTTTTGCGCAGCCTCATATTTGGCTTCCATTTCAATGAGTGACTTTGCCCTGTTGATGCTGTACAAGGTGTCCATCATCCGCATTTCCTGTTTTTTTAGCCCATAGGCCAGATCAAACCGATTGCTGTTTTCATACACACTGGACAACAATGAAGCGGTGTGTATGGCCAAGTCCTGATAAAGTTTTGAGGAAGACAGCTGAAAGGATGAGTCCAGATAAGCTTTCGCTTTGTTATAATCCTTTTCGCGCAGGTAAAATTCCCCGATGTTGTTCAGATTGATAGCGTATGGAAAGGTGTCTTTCAAGGCTTTCCTGACCTCTAGAGCTTCCAGCAACATCATTTTTGCCTTGCTTTTTTGCCCCATTTCGTCCAGCAATCCTCCCATATAGTCCAAGGTATAACCTAGGCCAATAGAGTCATCTGCAGAGCGGGAATAGTCTTCCGATTTTTGAAATGATTTCAGCGCATTGTCAAGCTCTCCCAAACGCCACAGACATACCCCGGAATGGTTATACCCGGAGGAAGCCAATATAGGAAAGCCGTGCGCTTCCGCCAGTGTTATTGCTTCTTGATGGTACTCTATAGCTGTGCGTAACTTGTCTTCGTCAACGATTTTGTTGGCTCTTCTGGCACTGCGCGAATAGTGCAGACCGATGGCGTGAAGGATGTCTATTTCATCTTCAATGAAACTGTTTTCTTTGCTGATCGAAAGTGCTTCGACCAAATAGTCGAAGCTCTGTTCACGTTCGTTGCGGTAATAATATATTTCGTCTAGTAACTTATGCGATTTTACCAACCACTGCGGTTGGTCGTTAGCTTTGGCCCAGTCTATTATTTGATGGATATAAATAAGGCTGGAATCTGAGTTTGAGCTACGTATGTCAAGTGCTCTTTGGTACTTTATGTTTATTCCATTTTCAGAAGGAAGTTGTTGTGCCCACAACTGAGTGACAGCATAGATTGGGAAGATGAATACGAGAGCGGCCAATTTCTTCATATGGAACTTACTTATTGTGCTCAATATAGCTGTTTTCGACAGGCAATTTTACAGTTGAGAACATGGGAATAACTGATTGCTGGAATTGATTTGCCAAAAACCTAAATTCAGATTGTTTTTAGTTTTAAATTTACTGCTTTTAAATCCTTAGGATAAGTCCATTTTAAAAGAAAGGCTCTGATCTCAGCTATAGGGAGTAAACTGGTGTTGAGAGCTGAAAAATTCAACAGGTTGGAAAGTTTAAAATATGAAGAGAATAGTTACGTTTTTGGTTTTTGCGGCTGTTATATCCGGCATATATTCTTGCGGATCCGGTGATTCAAGCAGTGAAGGGGATAGTCTCTATAGATTCAGAGAGTACATCCGGCACCATACTTCGGGAAGACAGTCGGTGCTGGATCCCATTGTAATTGAACTGGTCAAACCGCTGGATCAATATGATCTGACACAGGAGTTGCCAGCCGATTACCTGAAGATCTCGCCTAAAACATCGGGGAAACTGGTGATAGAGAATGGCACAAACCTGATGTTTGTACCGGATGAAAAACTGAAGGCCGACACAGAATATGCCGTCACCCTGAAACTGGACAAGCTCTATGATGATCTTAGCAAGGATTTCAGGTCGTTTTCTTTTAGCTTCAAGACGCTTACGCCAAATTTCAAAATCAATACGGAGGACTTGCAGTCCTACTCACAGGATTGGCAATATATCAACGGCACCCTGGAGTCCAATGATATTCTCACTAAAGAAGAGGCTGCCGGGGTTATAAGGGCTAGTCAAAACAAACAGAGCCTAAAAGTCAGATTTACCGAGCCCCTTCCCGCTGCACGACACTTCAGCTTTGTGATTGACAGCATCAGTCGCTTCGAAGAAGACTCTGAACTTCTTATCTCTTGGGACGGAAAATCCATCAAGTCCCCAAACAGTGGGGAGGCTGTTTTTCCTATTCCGGGCAAAAGCAACTTCTCTATTTTGTCTGTAAACGCCTCGATGGTACAGGGGACTTTTCTGAAGATCAACTTTTCGGATCCTTTGGTGGAAAACCAAAACTTCAATGGGCTGGTCAGCATACAGGATAGGAATAACCTGAGGTTTGAAGTGAATGGGCATGTCCTCAGTGTCTATCCGGAAGAGAGAATCACAGGAGCCGTGCTTGTGGAGATTTTTGAAGGGATTTCCAGCACCTACGGCTATAAATTGAAAAAACCATTTTCTGAACTCATTGCTTTTGAGCAATTAAAACCGGCATTGCGGGCGGTTTCCAAAGGAGCAATTCTTCCCGGTTCGGCTACTACCCCCTTTTATTTTGAAGCGGTCAATCTCAACGCTGTGGAAGTACGGATTATTAAAATCTTCCAAAACAACATATTGCAATACCTGCAGACTTCCAATCTTGGCGATCAATCCTCCTACAATCTGAATACGGTGGGAAGAAGAATTGCCAAGAAAACCATTCAGCTTGAAAGTACCGGGCTGGGAAATGACGGGGTTTGGAAAGCTTATGGATTGAATCTGTCAGAATATTTCAAGGCTGACCCAGGAGCTATTTACCGAGTGGAGTTGAGCTTTAAAAAAGAGCATACCGCCTACAACTGCGATCAGGTTGACAGTGCTGCTTCTGATGAATTCGAGGACGATTATTATTACGAAGATTATGATACTCCTTCCCAGGATCTGGATGAAGAAGAGCGGGAAGAGCAGTATTGGAACAATAAGATTTACCGCTGGAGGACTTATTCTTACAATTGGACCCAGCGGGATAATCCCTGCCATGCGGCGTATTACAGTGATGAAAGAGTGTTGTCCACCAATGTGCTTGGTTCTGATCTGGGATTCATTGCCAAAAGTGGCGATAATAAGACCTATCGTTTTATCACGACTAATCTCCTGACGACCAACCCTGAGGGAGGTGTGAAGATCTCATTGTACAACTTTCAGAAGCAGCTGATCCGTGAGCTGACCACTGAAGCTGATGGTATGGTCACGCATGAGGAGAAGCAACATATTGCATTTGCGGTAGCTCAGAAAAATAACAACTACGCATATTTGAAATTGGGCGATGGGAATATGCTGTCCCTTAGTAATTTTGATATCTCCGGAAAAGAACTCCAAAAAGGTCTCAAGGGATATATCTATAAAGATAGAGGTGTCCACAGACCGGGAGATACCATTCACTTGACATTTGCGCTGAACGACTTGGCAAACCCATTGCCGGCGGGGCATCCGGTGACACTGGAGGTCTCGGATGCTCAGGGTAAAGTCGTGCAGAAAACCGTAGCACAGGGTACAGAATCGAACCTCTATTATTTCCCTATCAGCACTGAGGCTGAATCGCCCACTGGTAACTGGAGAGCGACAGTTCAGGTAGGAGGAGCCAAGTTCACGGAGGTGCTCCGAGTGGCTACCGTCAAGCCTAACCGGTTGAAAATCAACTTGGATTTTGATGAAGAAGTCCTTTCAGCCACCAAGCCTATCAAAGGAACTGCTACGGTAAACTGGCTGCATGGCGCCATAGCCAAAAATCTGGATATAGAAATGGAGGCAACGATCCGAAGTACATCGACCGCTTTCAAGGATTTCCCGGATTATGTATTTACAGACCCGATCAGGACTTTTGAAGAAACAGAGGTATCCATCTTAAAAGGGAAAGTGGATGATGCCGGAAAGATTTCCATCCTCAAAGAGTTGGAACTTAACAAAAATGCCCCGGGAATGCTCCGGGCCAGTATCCTCACCAAAGTGTTTGAGGGTGGAGGTGACTTTTCCTTGGATGTGTTTACTAAAGACATCGCTCCATTTAGCCACTTTGTGGGGCTTAAATCTCCAAAAGCGCAAGGATATGGATCTTATTTCACAGATGAGAATACCCGTTTTGAAGTAGTCTCTGTGGATGAACATGGCAAACCTGCGGGCAATCGCGATTTGCAGGTTAAGGTTTACCGTATCGAGTGGCGCTGGTGGTGGAGCCGTGGCGGTGATAACCTCTCAACGTATGAAAATGCAAGTTTACACAGACCATTCAAAGACATCAATGTCAGTACCGATGCTAAAGGCAAAGCAAATTTTGAATTGTCCATTCCGGAGGAAGAGAGTGGACGATACCTCATTAGGGTCATAGATCCTAAGAGTGGGCATGCCACCGGTAGGGTGACGTATTTTTATAGAAACTGGTGGGCAAGTGCGGGTACTGCTGATGCGGAAAGTGCAAAAATGCTGATATTCTCAGCTGACAAAGAAAAATACAACGTTGGGGATAAAGCAGTCATTAAATTTCCATCAGGAGCTGCAGGACGGGCGTTACTGAGCATTGAAAACGGCACCGAAGTCCTTGCTACAAAATGGGTAGAAACACAAAAGGGTGAAACCCAAACTACGCTGGAAATCACCAAAGACATGGCACCGAATATCTTTGTGAATATTTCATTGCTCCAGCCCCATGAGCAAACTGCCAATGACCTGCCGATACGTCTTTACGGGGTGATCCCCATTCTCGTAGAGGATCCTTCCACAGTGCTATCTCCTGTGCTTGAGCTGCCGCAGGTACTGAAACCTGAGGAGAATTACGTGGTTAAAGTTTCGGAGAAAAACCGAAAGCCTATGAGCTACACCATAGCTGTTGTAGATGAAGGACTGTTGGATTTGACGCGTTTCCGAACTCCGGAGATACACAGTGCATTTTATACCAAAGAAGCTCTTGGGGTGAAAACCTTCGATATGTATGACGATGTGATCGGTGCGTATTCCGGTAGTGTGGAAAATATCTATGCCATAGGAGGAAGTGACGATGCCGCAGGAGCCAAGAATCGGAAAGCTGACCGGTTTAAGCCTGTAGTCACATTCCTGGGCCCGTTCACGCTGAAAGCAGGAGAGAAAAGTTCACATACATTGAAGATGCCAAATTACGTCGGTTCAGTACGGGCTATGGTAGTAGCAGCGGACAATTCCGCAGCTGCTTATGGATCAGCAGACAAGACAGTACCCGTAAGAAAACCGCTTATGGTCTTGGCTTCCTTACCCCGAAAGCTTTCGCCAGGGGAAAAGGTAACCTTGCCGGTGACCGTTTTTGCGATGGAGAATAATGTGAAAAAGGCGAAAGTAACTGTCAAAACCTCTGAAGGTCTGAAAGCTATCGGAGGGAACAGCAAGACGGTAAGCTTTTCTGCTCCGGGTGAGCAGATCGTGAATTTTGACTATGAGGTCAGCGATACCGGAATCCAGAGTATTGAAATAAGTGCTTCCGGATCAGGTGAGGAGGCAACCTATCAGGTAGAAATAGATGTGGAAAATCCAAATCCGGTCACACATTCTTTTAAAGATCTGAATCTAGAGCCCAATGCGACTCAGACCTTCTCATTCAGCACTTTTGGAGAGGAAGGCAGCAATGCCGCTTTCCTCGAATTTTCCACACTTCCTCCGATGGATTTCACCAGAAGGATGCAGTATCTGATCCAGTATCCGCATGGCTGCGTGGAGCAGACCACTTCTGCTGCGTTTCCACAGTTGTTTCTGGCTGATATATTTGATGTGACGCTAGACCGGAAGCAGCAGATCCAAAAAAACGTGGAAGCTGCCATTCGTAAGTTGAGCACCTACCAAAACCTGGATGGCGGATTGAGCTACTGGCCGGGGGCCCGGGAGGCAGATGAATGGAGTACCAACTATGTGGGACACTTCATGCTGGAAGCGAAGCGTAAAGGGTATGCTTTACCGTTGACTTTCTTAAGTAGCTGGCTGCGTTTTCAGCAAAGTGCGGCAAGGCAATGGCGGACAACTAGCAAACCTTACAATACCTCACTCGTTCAGGCGTACCGACTTTATACGCTGGCTTTAGCTGGTGAGCCGGAGCTTGCGGCGATGAACCGGTTGCGGGAAACTGATAAATTGAGCAATGATGCTAAATGGAGGCTGGCGGCCGCATACTCACTGGCTGGTCAGGAGCGCGTAGCCAAAGAACTGATCGCTACTGCTGTGGTTGATTTCCAACCGTCCACCTATGATTACTATACCTATGGTTCCCCTTTCAGAAACCGTGCGTTGGCATTGGAGACCATGGTGCTGCTCGGGGATGCAAAACAGCGGGATTTGGCTACTTCCCTAGCAAAAGATCTTTCCTCTTCCAGATGGTTCAGTACACAGGAGACTTCCTATGCGCTTATTGCTTTGTCCAAAATGGTAGAGAAAAATGGAGGCAAAGAGCTTGAGGTCAGTTTCACGCAAAACGGTAAAACGGCTACGGTAAAGACCCATCAGGCTATCTCGCAGCGGGAGCTGACAACTTCCATGGGGGAAAATACAGTCACGGTCAAAAACGCCAAGGATAATCTTGTCTATGTACGGCTGATCCAATCCGGAAAACTTCCGGTGGGAGAGGAGCTGGATGAGCGCCGCAATTTACAGGT
>CBFGUY010000024.1:0-35620 GCA_965651895.1 uncultured Algoriphagus sp.
TCTTTATAGAAATAGCCAAAGAGGAGCTGAAAATACGTGAAGATATCTCTTCCCGCTCATCCCCCTTGCTCCAAAAGGTATTTGGCTATGCCAAGCAAGCGGATAAGTAAGCTACCGGAGGACTTTAAGGCTAAGTATAGAACTTTAACAATGCGGGTTTACAATTTAACCACGGTGGTCACGGAGGATTTCACAGAGGCCACGGATTAGAGTTGATTGTCAAACAAGAAGTCCATTTTGATAAGGGTTTTTCTGATGAGGTTATCCTGCTTCTCCAAAAGCTGGATCTATTTAACCACGGTGGTCACGGAGGAATTCGCAGAGGCCACGGATTAGAGTTGATTATCAGGCAAGAAGTCAGCTTTGATGAGGCTTTTTATTCGACAGTCGGGAGACTGTTTTGGATAGGCTTAAGTCATGAGACTTGAATAGTTAGGCTGGTTCTAGGTTTCAGCCTTCACTATTCGATATTCATTATTCCAACTCCTATCTCATTTATAGCACACAATTCTATTATCCCCTTCACTACCTTTCTAGCTGCCTTGAAAATCCAGCATCTTGATTCTTGGCTCTAGGCTCTTGCTACTACGCCATCGTTCGTGTCACACGAACGGCATCTGCGGACTGCGAACTTATCTTTGTTCTTGGTTCTAGACTCTTGATTCTTGGCTCTTGCTACTAGCTTACTAATGCGTGCTACTTAATCACCTGACCTGCATCCACTTCTTGCTTTCTCTGTCCACAAATGTGATGGGGACAAACTTATCCGTGGGGGCTCATATGTAATATACGGTCCAGTTGGGATCATGCTTGGTCAGCATTTCCGAAATACAATCCGCCCGATGGGCTGTGGGATTTTGGCATTCATCCCAGTAGAATAACTCTACTTTATAATGCAGCGACTTTACCTCATTGTTAATGATCACTTGGATATCAATGTTTTGTTTTCCTGGCAGGTTCGGGATAGGAATGGCGATGTGACTCATGGGTTTGTGTGTTTAGGTGTGTACTTATTGTTGCATGTAGTGTTGTTCTAAAGTGTGACCCTAAGCCTGTCTGCACTGAAACAGAATACCGAAGGGTCATAATAATATTGTCTTGGTTCTTGATTCTTGCTACTAGTTTTTGCACTTGCTACTCTTCTACTTCCATGCCATTCACAACCCCTCAAATCGGGCTATTTTGTCACAAAACCTATACATTGAAACAGATTCAGCGGACGTTTTTGTCCGTGGGTGGGCAAATTCACTAGTGGTGCCTGTGAAGGCAGTCTAGATTTTATGTGATTATCCGCGATGGAAGACCGAAGTGGCCTCTACGCTAGTGTTTTCCTGATCCTATGACGCTTTGATTGATTTACTGGCAGAAAAGCGGATATGCGGATACATGATGTTATAAAATCTGAGACTCTCCTCACTCAACAATAGTGGATATCTCAAAAATCTCCTCCTGCGCATTTTTGGAAGAGACCGAAATTCTGAGATCAATCGTTTCTCCTTTTGATAGGGATATCAGATTATCCAGTTTACTGTTTACTAATTCAAATGGCTTTAAGCTTTTGGTCTTACCTGTGGCAAGCAACTCAAATTCTCCGTCATTTTCTCTCCACACTTTTATTGTAGAGGATTTTGATTTTACCTGGCCAAAGTTCTCAAGCGGAACAGTGACCGTGCTTTGATTGACCACAGGTTTTCTTGTAGATAGTATAGCGGGATTATAATCCACCCAGGGCAATCTTGAGTAGCCAAAAACCAGTTGGCCATCCTTATTATTTCCAATCAGTTTTCCCACAAAATCATCTTCCTTAAACCCATTTCCCAAGCCCTCGAATGTGATTAGAAGATCATCTCCTTTAGCCTTAAATGCTTTTACTTTAGCACCTTTTCCAAAATCAACTTCTTCACTTGTCCCAAAATGAAGACTATTCAGATCCAATTCTTCCAGTGGATTAAATCCTCTTTCCGCTTTCACCAATAGCTTCATGCTGTTGGACTGGCGCGTGATTGGCTTCTTATTGAGCAATTCTAATTGAAGCCCAACTGCTAGCGGGATACCGATGTTTTTGGAACTGTGTGAATCATTTGGCTTGTCTTCGTTTTTCAGTGTGTCTATAACCGCAAAATTTGCCTGGGTCGCTCTTCCCAGACCATCCTGAAATATCTTAATCCGTTCATATTTAAACCAATCCTCGGCTGTCCCATCTTCATAAATGGTGATGCCTGGCATGTAGGCCTCCCCTGGATCAGTTTTCCAATGCACGCCGTCCTTTGATCTTAAATAAAAGGCGATTCTGCCCAACCAATCATTCACTATCAGATGATATTGGATATTGTCTCTCCAGACAACAGGATCCTCAAATCTGCCGTCAACCGGCGGGTAAACTCTTTTGTCCGTAACTTGATAAAAAGCGCTTAGGCCATCTTTACTAAACCAGACTCCTCCTCCCCTACACACCATTAGGTAGGAACCGTCTTCTCTCTTGGCAAAAGTCAGGTTTGACAACCCTTCAATTATAGGCCTATCCCGTTGATCAAATTCATATTTGCTGTATTCCCATGGGCCATATAGGCTTCGGGATGAATACCTGCCATCAATCACATAGAGAACATAATCGCCGGCGTCAGTTTTATAAATTTCAGGATTGTGCCCTTTTCCTATTTCATCTACCACCCTAAAAGGCCCCATTGGCGAATCTGATTCGGCATGCACCACAATAGAGTTTGGCCACTCGTGATGCCCTTTTGGAGAATCCTCTCTCCACCTGCATACATACATATGAAATTTACCGTCCTCCCCTTTCAGGATATTCCCGCCCCAATAAGACCATTCATTGTCCTCAATTCCATTATCGATGTACCTAGGAACTACATCTGCTTTTCCCCAAGTATTGGATGTAAGTTGACCAATAGGAGGAATTGGTTGGAATAGGTCTATAAACTTTCCTCCCTTAACTAGGTTTTCCCATTCCTCAGGCCGTTGTCTTTCTTCCACCTGACCAAGTATAGTCCCTGACCAGAAAAAGCAAGCAATAAGGAATAGGCCGGCGTAGCTTTTTTTTATTTTATGATGAAGCATTAGTTATAGCAATTGTAAGTAATTCCAGTATTGAATAAAGTAAGGAACAGCTGTAGGACAGTGATTCCCTATCCCGCAGCTGTTCCGATTGAAGTGGTTTATCGGATGAGGTTATTCCTTGAAACCAAAGGTATAAAATCAATAGTTTTCATTTTGGATCAAGACGCCATTACTCTTGTCTATTTCAGACTGAGGCAATGGCCATTCATAAAATCTATCTTCAAAATTATAAGGAATGACACCGTCTTCCACATTGTTGAGGACTTCACCTGCGATTTTCCACCGTTTCAAGTCGTAGTACCGGAGCCCTTCAAATGGACTTATCCTGCCTTCGGTATTAGGCATGATATGAACTACCATCTGAAAATAGGAAAAAACACAGGAGGTGGAAGGGGTATGCTGTTTGTATTTATCCACTCATCAATTCCCCTACCGAGACCTATTCAGTTTATTCCTTTACGCATAAATACTCTGCGATAACCCCGTCATAAAGCTCTTTGCCCAATATTTTGAAACCTGAGCGCTCCAGTAATCCATCTAATATCCAGTCATAAGTAGAGAATTCTTCCCTAAAATGAACTTCCGCATCCTCTTTTAAAAAATCACCACCCAGGAATTCTTGCCTGTCAATAAACCCCTGGATGTTTCTTGTGGAATTTTTCTTTTCAATGACAACGTCCTTGATGTATAAGCAGCCCCCATAAGCCAGCATTTTATTTAATCTCTCCAGTGCGATTCCTTTCCAATAGTCCGGCAAATGGTGGAAAGAGAAAGTAGATGTGGCGAAGTCTAAGCTCTCGTCGTCAATTTTAAAATTCAAGAATCCAGAATTACAGAATTCAATGTTGGTTATGGAATTTTGGATGGCTTTGTTTTTAGAGTATGCCAACATTTTATTTGAGATATCCACTGCAAAAACCTTTTTGCAGACTTTAGCTGCCTCCATGGCAAAAATCCCTGTTCCTGACCCAAAATCAGCCAAGACATCGTTTGCTTTGAGCTTCAGTTTTTCTATCAATTCGGCACTTTCCTGCTTAATATCACGGAAATCGGCATGACTTGATTCATATACGTTTACTTCTTCATCGCTGGAATAATCCTTGCCTACCTGCTTGAATTCATTGTATTTCCAACTATCGATCCTTTCCATTTACTAAGATTTAGTAGTGTATAAAAACTGCTGCTATAAACGATACTGTAAAGGTTTGCATTATCCACTCCAGCTTGACTAGCGAAGCCCAAAGTGGCTAAATGGCTCCTGCTTCGCTTATTCGGCACACGGCGGCAAGCGCATGTTGTTTCCGATTCATGCCGTTCTAAAAATCGCGTATTTTATGTTGTTTTCAAATAGCTTTCTGAAGCTAAATCACATTTTCCAGTTCGAACACCATCAATAAGCCGCATACTTATCAAACAAGGATAAATTACGATACTCCTTACATAAACTACCAAATCTACGTCATCAACCTATTCAGCAGCTGACGTATGCTCGGAAAACGGCATTTATCATAGCTTACCAGTCCCTTTGATGTAACTCATGTCCCACCCCCTCCAAGGGTTCTCTAGTGTTTCTTAATCGAGATCCTGATAAATTGAAAGGATCGATTGTTCTGTCAAAGTCCTGTAAGGACGGTTCGAGTTATTGCCAGTCGTTTCAACGGCTGGAATAGTTATGATTATTTGATCTGGGAAAGTGCCATGGGCACGGACGATATTTATTTACAGTCCTGTCGTAGGTGCAGAAAAGATTCAATTTCGATAAAAAGGACTTCCTTTTTTAATTCCTCACTACTTATAAGTTATCATTCTTTAGTATTGGCATGATACTTTAAAAGAACAGTCATGATTTTATCAAACACCGCTGTATTTTCATATACTCCGGAAAAATCACCGGAGTGGGGACCAAAAGCAAAGACAGGAACCATAATCCCGGTATGATCCTCTGTTGAAAACTCCAACTCAACCATCGCATTGGCTAGGCTGCCCTGTGGGATGGTCACACCGCCCGTCTCATGATCGGCCGTGATGATCACAAGTGTGTTGGGGTTATTACTGGCAAATTTTAAAGCGGCTCCCACTGCCTGATCAAAATCAATTACCTCCTCCACAATCATTCTGGCATCATTGACATGCCCACCTACATCTATATGGCCATTTTCCACCATTAGAAAAAATGGAGCTCCTCTGTTTTCCAAATAACTTATTGCAGTCTCTGTGCTGTTTTTTAAAAATCCGGCTCTCCCTTTTTCAATACTTGGCAGACCGTGATTTGAAGCAAAATATCCCACTTTCCCCTCGGTAGAGGCAGCCATTTGATCCAAACTCCCCATCAGGCTAAATCCATTTGCCGTGATGCTATCCAAGGCATGGTTTCGATATCTGAGGAAATCATTTTTCCCTGCCCCTATAAATAAATTCAAGCTGCTACCATATAAATCCTCGGTAATCGGCCCGATCATATCCCTATCTTTTTGGTGTGCGTAAAAAGTGGCAGGGGTAGCACCAGTGATATGATCAGTACTGATAATACCTGTACCAAAGCCCCTTTTCGATAAGATATGGGCCAGGCTTTCTATATTCTGCCCGATGCTATCAACACCTACTCCCCGGTTGTTTGTCTTGTTTCCGGTGGCCAATGCTGTGCCTCCGGCAGCTGAATCTGTCGTAAAATCATCCGCGGACTGGGTTTTTGCCAATCCCACATTCTTGAGGTTGGTTATATTCAATGCATTGCCATTGGCATACATCCCTGCGGATAGTTGGGCCAAGCCGTTCCCATCCCCTATCATTAAGATTACATTATCTACCTGCCTCTGCACTTCATCATTTTCAAAGTTCAATTCCAAAATCTCACTTCTGATGGAGCTTCCAACAACCCGTTGATCCAGACTTGTCAGATAACTGCTTATTTCAAAAGGTTTATCCGAATTGATATAATCAACTCCAATATCATGCAGCGCTTTCCAAGATGATTTGGAATCCGGACTTGCCCAAAAGCGAATAGGCTTTCCTGCCTGATGAACTTTTTCGACGGCTTGCGTGACGGCAGTCAGTTCTTCTGCCACCAATCTTCCCTTACCTCCCCATTGGGAATAATTACCAAAGGGTAAGCTGATCATAGCGACTTTGTCCAAAGGGATTGTCTCCAGATCCTCTACATCCTGATGGTCAAAAAAGATATAATCAGGATAATCACCATACTCCTGAGGAAGTGGTCTGTTTCCGGAAACAACCAGTTTTAGCCCACTGTCATGCTGTGCGCTATACATCATATCCTGGTAAGGCTCGACGCTTTTCATCAACTGCTTCAGTGTCCCATAAGGCTCAGATTTGATGTCGACTGTCAGAAAAAACGGCAAAGAGTCAGCGATTAGGCCTGTCTGCAAACCTTGATGAATCGGTTGGAGATAAAGGCTTTCAATAGTTCTGGCTTCATGAATGCTTTCCTGCTCATGCGCCGCAAAGAGTTTCTCCGAAACCAGTATTACATCCACTTCAATGGAGGCACAGCCATTGGCATAAGCCTCCCAAAAAGGTGCCTTGCGGAGATAGTCATTGTGGCTGTGGATTTTCGACTGTTGCCCAAAGGCAAAAACTGAAAATAAACCGGATAAACCGAGTAGAAGCCAAGGCTTCCAAGAAAAAGCATTCGAATGCATAGGTGAGTAGATAAAGATTGACCGGGGAAAGTATCCCCCGGTCATTTTATTTAGTGTTTCTTAGAATGGAAGTTTCTTACCACCCTTCATTTTGTGAAATCCCTGAAATTGCAATGGTATTCGGAGGAATCGGCCAAACATGATGGATAGTTGGATTGAAATTTCTGGCAGGCCAGGTTTCATACACTTCAAACCCGGAATCGGGATTCGTTTTCTCCGTGTGATTTCTTCCCGTCGCCTGCTTGGCATAAGCTGCTTGGGCATCACCCCACCTCACCAAATCCAAGTGCCTGTCAGCATATTCAGCTGCAAGTTCTACTCTTCTTTCTTGCTTAAGATCCGCAAGAGTAGCACCTGATATTGGGGTCAATCCAGCTCTTTGTCGTACCATGTTCAGCGGTGCATCACCATTCTGCCCCATCATAATGAGTGCTTCAGATTTCATCAGAAGAACTTCAGCAAACCGGATCAGGGGAATATTCAGATTAGTGGTAGGGTAATTACCATTGGGATTTAAATGCACAGACTCAGGAGTTCTGTAGGGTTGCATGTATTTATTTACCTGAATGCCCGTCCATGAGTTACCTGAATAATATCTTCTGGCATTGCCCAAAAATTCAAATGCATCTCCAAACTCCAAAAGTGTGGCTTTCTTTCTTTGATCGCCGTCTTCAAAAGCATTATACAATTCTAACGTAGGAGAAAAGGTACCCCAGCCATTATACAGTCCCCATCCAGTGTTTTCAAGCATTACTCCGGGAAGAATCTGTCCCCGCTCATTGCTGGATACGGTTGAGAATATATATTCTGAAGAGAAATTATTCTCCACATAGAACACCGAAGCAAAATCCTCTGAAGGATTTCCCGTATTGATCAGGGATCTTCCTGTAGGCGAACTGATAACGAGATCAGCGTAGGTGACTACATCTGCCCATTTACTATCGTCATACTGTGCCCACAGCAAATACGTTTTGGCCAGATAGGCATGAGCGGCATCTTTGTGCGCCCTTCCGAGATCAGATGATCCATAGTCCGTTAAGTAAGGCAACAATTCTGCTGCTTGCTTCAGATCCTGCTCCATTAAGCTGTAATTTTCAATCACATGAGGCGGTCTTGTAAATTTGCTTTCATCCATGTTTTCCACCGTCACGATTGGAATGCCTGCTCTTTGATCACCGAATCTTGGGGCCAACCAAAAATAAGCATGTGCCCTGGCGAAATACGCTTCTCCCAACACCCTATTTTTCACTGAGGCATCGATGTTCATCTCAGGAACATACCTTAGAATTGTATTGGCACGCTGGATGACTGTGTACATTTTAGGATAAATATTGGCTATTCTTCCTTCCTGTCCTGTTGCCTGGAAGTTCCTGATTGCCGCAGCAGCTGCATCATTTCTTCCCTGATGAAAATCATCACATGCTGCGATCAGGTACATAATTCCCCTTCCAAACAAGTCATCATCATCCCAGTGCTGGTAGAGTCCGTTTGAAGCGGTAATGGCATCTTCTTCAGTTTGCCAGAAATTGCCCGTGGTTACATTTCCCAAAGGGGTAAGGTCAGTGAAATCATCACTACATGACCCCATCACCAGAAGGGTCAATATCAATGTGTATATTCTTAGTTGCATGATAGTTACTAATTTTAGATTAGAAATTCATATTAAACCCAATGGTAAAGGTTCTTGGAGAGGGAAATACGCCATTATCTATGACTGTACCTGAACCCACTTCGGGATCCAAACCAGAGTATTTCGTGAAAGTCGCCAGGTTTTCAGCAGATCCGTAGAGTCTTACCTGGGAGCCGGTTTTCCACTGCTCGAGAGAAAAAGTATAGCCTAAGGAAATATTCTTTATCCGGAAATAATCACCGCTTTCGAGGTACCAGTCTGAGGCAGTGCCAAAATTGCCATTCGGATCCTGTGTGGACAATACCGGGATTGATGCGTTTGGATTTTGGGGAGTCCAGGCATCCAATACTCTTCTGTCCAGGTTGTATCCTTGAAGCCCTGCGTTATAAGCCGTATGTCTGTACCCGTTAAACAGCTCCACGCCACTTACTCCCTGCCCGAACAGCATCAGATCGAATTTTTTGTATTCCAAAGAAATATTAATTCCATAAGTGAAGTTTGGCATGGCGTTGCCCATAAAAACCCTATCCTCATCACTGATTCTTCCATCCCCGTTTACATCCTGAAATATCAGATCGCCCGGTCGTGCATTGGGCTGTATTTTTACACCTTCACTGCTTACGTACGAATCTATCTGCTCCTGATTTTGGAAAATACCTGTGTTGGGAATCAAATGGTAAGAATACAGTGGCTGACCCGGCTCACTTCTAAATGGATATACAGAAGACCTGATGTTATTATCATCATGTTGAATAAAATCATTGGTAAATTCATCCAAATCGACCAATTCATTCTTGATGGTTGAGAAGTTTCCGCCCACCTGATAGGTTAACTCACCTACATTTCCGGTATAGTTAAGAGACATCTCCAAGCCCTTATTCGAAACTGTACCTACATTAGAAAGCGCACCTGTCGGTACTCCGGAGTGAGGATCAGGTGAATTTCTCAAAATCAACCCTCTGGTATATTTTTCATAGTATTCAGCAGTAAACTGCAATTTGCTTTGAAAAAGGGATGCGTCAAGGCCGAAATTCAAGGTTTCTGACCTTTCCCACTTAAGATTGGAGTTGGTTATCTCATTGAGGGAAATATGTCTGTTTCTAACCCCAGGTTCGCCCAGAATAACATTATTACCCGCTGACATCGGCACATTAAACGCATAATAGCCCACTGATGAAATGTTGCCAACCTGCCCCCAAGAAGCCCTAACCTTCAAAAGATCTATCAAATTACTCTGAAAGAACGATTCAGAAGAAATCTTCCAGGCACCGGAGACAGCAGGAAAAAAATCTGTCTTTGTAGACGGAGCGAGCCTTGAAGTCTGGTCACGTCGGATACTTCCCATGATGAAATACCGATCGTCAAAGTCGTAGGTTGCTCTTCCTATAGCAGAAGTCAACGCATCCTCAAAAGCGGTATAACTTGGCACATTAAGAATGGTATTGGCATTTCCAGGATATTGGAACCACTCGTCCTCCCGGTCAAAATCCTGAACTGTGAAGCTATGGGACTCTTCTTTTCTAAATTGTGCGGTATATACCGCTGTAAGACCGAGATTGTGTCTTCCAAAGGTTTTATTGTAGTTGAGTTGCTGATCCCAGATCCATCGAGTGGAGCTGCCCGCACTCTGATCCAGGTAGTTCATGTTGCTTGGGCGCCCGATTTCTGGAGCTCTTGGTGAGAACGTGCGGTCACTCCAGTTCCACAAATCCAGAGAAAAGCTTGATTTGAACGTCAGATCTTCCAAGATATCATACTCTGCATAGGTGATGGCATTGACATTCAATCTAGGTGCCTTCCTAGTGGGACGAAGCAGTAAGGAAACCGGGTTATACGTATCCCCATAAGCCCCTGCGAATTGTGAAAGCTCAAAAGGCACTGTCCCGTGAAACTGCCCTTGCTCATCATATACCGGTGCGGCAGGATTCATATAGATCGCATTGATGATCGCCCCACTGTAGCTGCTGCTGGTATTTGCCCCATAAGCTGCCGATTGGTTCAAGTACACATTTTGTCCCACTCTGAACTTATTGGTGATTTCGTAATCTCCTTTCAAGCGTAGAGAAAACAATTCGTAATCCGTATTCAACAGTAATCCTTCTTTTTTGTGGTATCCGAAAGACGTACTGTATCTGGCTCTATCACTTCCTCCACTTACTTGAAGATTGGCGTTTGTGATAGCCCCTGTTCTGAAAATCTCATCCATCCAATTAGTTCTGGTCACCTGTCCCCAAGGATTGACATTAGGATCATGGGCTGGATTCGGGGTGGCTCCTGCGTGGACAGCCGCCTGAGTATATACCTGGGAATATTCAGCAGCATTTAATGCCTGAGGAGTCTGGTAGGCTGATTGCCATCCTTGATAGAAATCCAAAGAAACTTTTGGCGCTCCGGACTTGCCGCTCTTAGTAGTAATTACAATTACACCGGAAGCTGCTTGGGCTCCATAGATAGCTGCGGCTGCAGCGTCCTTCAGCACCACCATGCTTTCTATGTCATTAGGATTTATTCTGGATCCATAATAGGGCATTCCATCCACAACATACAGTGGTTCTTCATTATTGAATGTTCCTCTCCCACGGATGATAACACTGGGCGTAGAACCGGGGTTTCCTGAATTTGAAACTACGGTAACCCCCGCTACCTGCCCCTGAAGCATCTCTTGAGGACTGGAAATAGGCCTATCCACGGTTTTGGAGATATTTTCCAAGGATGACACAGAAGTTGTCAGATTACTTCGCTTGGCAGTACCATAACCAATAACCACTACCTCATCCAGGGAGTTTGTCTCTTCTGCCAGCTCCACGCTCAGAAAAACCGAAGACTGATAGGGTACAGTCACTGTTTGCATCCCTATAAACGAGATAGTGACCTCACCACTTTCCTGGGCCAGATCAAGTGTGAACTCACCCTTGGTATCGGTGACCGTTCCTTTGTATATATCCCCATTTGCTATCACCGTGGCGCCGGGAAAAGGAGACTTGTCTGCCTTCCCGACTACCACCCCCTTCAAAACATGTTGCGCATAAAGCCCACCTCCTGACAGAACGTACAAAAGGAATAAGCAGTAAAATTTTGATTTCATAGAATGATTAAAATTTTTGGTTCAATCAAATTTGAAGAAGACTGGGTGAGTTTCAGGGTGTTTTTGTTTCAATAAAGAGGTCAATTGTTGCAAAAATTAGTATCGTCTAGACCTTATTCGTCTGCTTTTATTTCAGACACAATGCCTTAATGAAGACTTAAATCACACGTAATCCAATTACCAGTAAGAGCTCAAAACGAATCACCGAAAAATCTGAAAAAAAATAAATCCCTTCGGCTCCTTATGCCCTGTCTAAAGGATCCCCTGCGGTATCCAGCTTTTGAAATGTCTTGGGACTCTGCCCATAGTATTTCTTAAAAATCTTACTGAAGTGTTTGGGATCATTGAAGCCGCACGCAAAACTTACTTCGCTTACATTCATCTGGCTTTTTTGAAGAAGGGTATTTGCCTTTTCCATCCGAAGTTGCTGGATGAGATCAGAAGGAGCCAGATGAAGGATCTCCTTAAAAATCCTATAGAGTTTGATTTTGGAAACCCCCAAATGCCCATACAGGGTCTCTACCTTGAAAGAAGGCTTATCAAAATTCTGTTTAATCTCCTGTAAAGCCTCCCGGAGCAATTTTTCATTTGGACTCAGCTCTACTTTCGGCTCATCCTGCGACAATATGCTTTCCAGTTTTAAGGGTCTCCCCTTATCGATACTTTCAGCAAGCAAGCTTTTGATTTTTCTGCTTATCAGGGATTTTCCTGTAGGCAATTGGATGAAATCTTTGATCCCCATATCCAGCAACCTTTCCTGCTGCCCATAGGAGAGGATCTCATACATGAACAAAATCGGAAGTGCAGGAAATAGATTCGCCGCACTGATAATCTTGGCCACATTCTCAGTGACCTTTTCATTATACAGGATCAGTATGTCAACGCTGATGGTATTCAGCGCCGATGACACCATGTCCGGATCATCCTCTTGTATAAAAAACAAGGAGTCCTCTTCCATTACCTTGACCAAACCATCAGCTTCAAAACGCTTGCCATAGATCAGGACAACCTTTTTCCCTTCAGGAATCTCATCAGCCAGAGCCTTATGCTTCCAGTTTTTGACCGATGTGTTCAGGTTTTTTGTCTCAATTTCCTGAATTGGAATCTGAATCCGGATTGCCACTGATAACTCATTCGGAAGAATCTGCATTTCTCCCGACATCTCTGCCAAAAGATGCTTGGCTGACTGTATATAACTACTGTATTGGCTGAATGTATCTATAGCATCCATTAAGGTAGAACTGGTAGTACCTACCCGGATAATTAAGTTGGCATCTAATGTGATCACCCGGACATCCAACACGGCATCCTCGTCAAGAAACTTGAGAAGCTCCTTAAATACATTCTGCAGAAAAAGTTTGAGTCTCATTACATCCAGCGAAACCCAACCTTTTGACAGATTCTCACTGTATCTGTACTGGATATTCCCCTCTTTTATTGCTCCCGCCATTTCTTGGTTCAGATGCTGGAACAGATCAGGCAGAATGGTGAGTGAAGGGGTAACTTCCCCAAGTCCAATTGATTTACCCGATCCGTTTATCTCACTGAACAGCTCCATTACCCTGTCCAGTTGAAACCTGACACCGTTTTTAAGCTTAGGATCTCTGAACGTTGCACTTTCTATACTCAATTTCAGATCAGATAGTGGTTTTCTGATTTGATCCACTACATAGTGGGTAAACTTTTCCATTTCAAAGCCGGCATTTTGATGTTTACTGTGAAGAATCTGCAATCGGTTTTTTTGCTCTTCGATTTCCCTGTTTTTTGCTTCAAGAACCTGATTGGCATTTTCCAGGTCAGCCTTCTGTTTTGCGATTACTTTGGTCCGCTCCTGAATTTTCAGTTCCAGTTTTCCTTGAATCCTTTTCACTGTTCTGAACCTCCACCAGCCTGCCACTCCCAATACAAAAATCACCATGAAAAAGTAAAGCAATGGCTTCTTCCACAGGGGCACCAAAACGGTAAATTCCTTCGTCACGACTTCGCCTGGTTTCCCCAGGGAATTTCTAACTTCCAATTTATATGATCCTTCCGGCTGTCCAGATAAACCCAGGACCCCATTCGGGGCCAATTCGCTCCACTCCGTCTCTCCCGGCAGCACCCTATAAAGTATCCTGTTATTGGGATCTATTCCAAAACCTATGGTAGCTACAGTAAAAGATGCTGAATAAGGCGCACTAACCGGGAGTTCCTGTTGAAAAACAAGGATTTTAGGAAGCGCTATCTCCGAGCGGAAATCATTGGGGTGAAAACTATTCAGTCCATTTACCCCGCCAAAATACATCAGTCCTCTCCCACTTTTAAAATAAGCTCCTTCAGAGAACTCCGATGACTGCCATCCTTCTTCCGGATCCAGTGCCCACACTTCCAGGGTTTCCTTGTTGATTCTGGCTATTCCTTTGGCGGTGCCCACCCACATGCTATTGGCATGGGGCATCATTCCATAAACAAAATTGCTCATCAAGCCCTGCTGCTCTGTGATATAGGAAACACTGTCCGTTTTCACATCCCACAGCGTCACGCCACTATGGGTACCTATCCATAACCTATCTGTATCCTCATCCTTATAAACCGAGTAAACACTGTTATCCAAAAGCCCTCTGGCTTTATCAAAAAAATCAACCTTTCCATCCTTCCACAGGGCTAACCCATGCTTTTCTGTGGCTATAAACAAGGTGCTGTCGCTATAAATCAGGTTTCTGATATTGAGCCCTTCTAGTTGTTTCTGACTCTGGAAAGCCTCAAAACTTTCCTTCTCCCGGTTATATAGCGACACCCCATCCCATGCTCCTAACCAGAGTCTTTTGGTCTGTGCATCTTCCGCAAACCCATATACCCTCTTGTAGAATGATTTGTTATCCCCTTCAACCAATTCCTCGATTTTCTTATTCCTGATCTTAACCACCCCTGCATAGGTACCTGCCCAGACCAGCCCTGACTGATCCACGTAGAGGCTTCTAATCCTGTCCCATTCAGAATCTGTATTGAAGGAAGAAATGTCCAGCTTTTCAAAACTTTCCTGTCCTGGTCTTCTGAAATAAATCCCAGAATTGTAATAGCCGATCCAAAGCGTCCCATCAGTCTCTTCCACCACTGCTCTTACAGCTTCTCCAGGTAGGTTAGGGTGTTTTTTGGGGTGTGGGAAAACATGGCCCACTACATCAGTATGCCTCAATGCCCTGGCCACGCCGCCGTCCTTAAGGCCTAGCCAAATGTTCCCGAAGTGGTCTTCCAATACAGCGGTGACCTCATTGCTTCTAAGTCCATAAGGGTTAAAAGCGTCAGCGGTATAATGCTCAGGATAAGACTCCCGGGACTCCACATGATAGGGCTGGAAAAACAGCCCCTGATCCTTGCTAGCATACCAGGTATTCCCTCTTTTATCTTTTTTTGAATCCCAGAAGCTCAAGTGGGAAATAGAAGCCGGGATGGGTATCTCGGAGGATTTTCCCTGTGGGGTACAGGATGGGCATGCCTGAAATCCATCCATCTCCGTATCATATACAAAAAGAGAATCATCTACCTGGACTGCAATCTTGCTATGGGCAGTGAGAAAAACATGATCTATCCTATTCTCAAATCTGTAATGAGAGAAGGTACTGTCCGCTTGAAACAAACTGAGGATTTTCGGATCTGACCACACCCAAACCCGGTCATCCTTATCTATTTCCACACCATAGATATAATTACCGGGAAGGCTGTTAGGCTCATTTGGCCGGTGACTGAAAACCAGAAAAGTCTTGCCGTCATATAAATTCAAGCCGTTCCAGGTCCCTATCCAAATTGCCCCGGATGGATCATTGGCCAGAAGGTTAACTGAATTATTGGAGAGACCATCTTCTACAAGATACGTCCTGAATTTAAGCTTTTGGGCAAGGGAAACTGAGAGCGGGGCAAAAGACAGAAAAAGGGCAATCAGTATAATGCAGCTACGACTCATGGCCAAAATTAGAAATGAATCCTTTCTTTTAACACTGCCAATGTATTAATAAATAATTAACATCGGGTTTGCGATTACGCCTGTATCACACACCTGCTTTTTATGCGCTACAGGAAACCATCATGCCGGATTGGAAAAAATGGAAGTAAAGTCCGGAGCATTCACTGGTATGATCAGCTGTTGATTTATTCATTCAGGCTCCTTACTATTCTGAATCCTAAATCATCTATTTTAAATGAAAAAGGATGACTTCTTCTTCGAGTGGTAGCCATTACACTCCTTTCTTGGTCACACCATCCGGCACCCCGAAAAACACGGTAATTCCCGTAAACAGTTTCGTCATATATATCTGAACACCATTCCCAAACATTACCCAACATATCGTAAAGTCCCCAATCGTTTGGCTTCTTTAATCCAACTTCTTGAGTTTGATTATTGGAGTTTTCTTTAAACCAAGCAATTTCATCCAATTCCCCATATCTAATCTCTTTTGTACCTGCTTGACAAGCATACTGCCATTCGGCTTCTGTTGGTAATCGATACCCATTAACCTTGGAATCCAAGATCACTTTTTGAGTTTCTAAGTCGATGGTATAGCATTTGATCTTCCCTAAATATTCAGATAGTTTATTACAAAAACTCACTGCTTCAATCCAAGTGACTGTTTCAACTGGTAATCTGTCGCCATTGAATGTCGAAGGGTTCTCATTAGTCACTGCTTTATATAGTGCTTGTGTTATTGGGAACTTACAGAGTTCAAAGGAATCTACTTCAACCGACCATGTTTCTTTTGTTCTGTCGTCTCTCATATCCACTGTTCCTGCTGGAATAGTCACAAACAACGCTTCAATTGCTTCTATTTCTATTTTTTTGTTAATCGTTTTCACGTTGCTTTTTAAATGACAGTTAATCGGGCCAGCCCAGAAAACACCTTCCTCAACATACCACTAAACACCCCTTACCCGGGACGGTTTTCGTGTGTGATTTAAAGGAGTTTGAGTTTCTCGGGATTCAAACATCGATACAGGCTCTCTAGGAGAAGGAAACTTGCTCCCCTCCTAATGGTATAAAGAACATGCCGCCACCTTCGACCCTATAGATCAATGCAAATTTCCGTGAAATTCATATGATCAAATTCCATAATGCCTCTCCCCTAATCTTTCTTTCAGGTTTTTGATAAAATCCCTTTTCTCCATCAGGTCAAAGAGGTTCGCCTCAAATGTTTTGGTTTCCAGCACACTCGGCCAAGACCATTTTCCTTTTGCTATGGAATAGGTAAACATAAGATTGAAGTAATTGAAAACCAAAATGATTCTCTGTAGAAAATCAATCTGAACCACCTGAAACCCTATTTTTCTTGCCGTTCTCTCATTGAGTATGTAGCTGGTACCCCGGATGGTAAAGTTCTCTGGATTTTCTTCGCAATGATGATCAAGCAGCTTTATCAGTCCCTCCAAGTATTGCTGTATGATAAGGTTATTGCTTGGTTTTCCTTTAAAGTTACAGCCAATGACAAAAACATAATCAAACAAGGTTCCCCCATGAATTGTTATTTTGCCATTCTTGGGTTTTTCTGCCAGAAATAATGAAGAATAATAGATTAAATCCCCACTCTTCTTAAGGGCCGGCACATCAAAAAAGGGCGCAACTACAGATAACAGAATGGGAACAGAAAAAAACAACGGTGGCCAAAAGCCGGTAATCCAGCAAATAGCGAAAACCCCTGTAATAAGTAATAAAGTGAATAACCCTATTAAGATTTGAATCTGAACCTGTTCTTTTTTTGGCTTAAGGTAAAAGCCGTGCTTTAATTCCAATTTTAAAAAATTTTCATTTCATATGATTATAATTTGTCTTTTAAAGGGCATATGCCCGCCTGTCGTCGGACATGGAATCTCGCCCGTATTATAATCATCACTCTGTGTGCCATACTTCGCCATGCTTGATTTCATGTGTTTATATATTTCATGTGTTTATATTTTGATTTTATCAGTCAAACCTAAAGGCGGAAGGCAGGCTCGATTTAATGGTCCCCAAATCTAAACAAGGCAATCCAAAAACAAAGAAGTTTCCGGCCTTTTTGACCTTATTCCTTTAAAACAAGGTAATCATCGGGTAATCACCTAAACTAGGTGTAAACCCTTTTAGAATTATCGACGGCTTGCTCACGCTGTATGTTCGCCATGGACCCATAGGCATATGACCAAGCGATTCAAATGTGGCAAGCCGATCCACACCTAAACTTATATGGGGTTTTTAGGGTGACGATCCTACCCAGCCTGCTAATGGACAAGTAATTGTTAGCAGTATGTTCTTCAATCGCTTATTTGTTAAATCTGTCTTAGAACCCCTCCATCAGCACGCAAGGAAGCCCCGTTTGATAAAAACGGCAACCCCTCCAATTATACCGTCTTTACACAAGCATAAATAAAGGTGCTAAATTGTATAGTATATTTCATCTTAACGCCGCAACGTCTTCACCAATTCCCTTGCGGCAGCGGCTCCTGCTCTGTTGGCGCCAATAGTGGATGCCGAAGGGCCATAGCCAACCAAATGAATCCGCGGTTCCTTGGCCACTTCTGTTGCCAACCTTCCTGACATCTGAATTCCACCACCTTCTTCTCGTGGAACTACTGAATCCAAATGAGACATTGGCCATCTGAAGCCGGTATTCCAAAAGATTACATTTGCATCAACTTCAGTACCGTCCTCCCATTTTACACCCTTCTTAGTGATTTCACTAAACATCGGATAGCGCTGGAGTACTCCTCTTTTCTCCATAGCTTCAATTTCGGGAGTATAGGGCAATCCTGTGACAGAAACCACAGACTGAGGCAATAACCCTTCTCTTACCCGCTCTTCTACCCTAGCCACTGCCATACTTCCCGCCATATCATCAAAAGGCACTTTACGGAATTCCGGTGTTCTGCGCGTAACCCAAGTAGTTGAAGTTTCTTTTGAAATCTGATCCAACAATTGAATCGCCGAAATACCTCCCCCTACGATGATAACATGCTTTCCCTTGAAATAAGCTGCGTCTGTATAGTCCCGGGTATGTAATTGCTCTCCTTCAAAAAGTGCTGCACCCGGATATTCGGGGATGTAAGGGCTTTCCCAGGTTCCGGTTGCATTGATGATTCCCAACGCCGAAAAAGCAGTGGCTGATGTATCAATAAAAAAGCGGTTTCCCTGCAAATACACTTTCTCCACTTTTACAGGACGATAGACCTGAAGCCCAAATTTCTTCTCGTACAAATCAAAGTAATGTGGTACCGCAGAATTCGCCTGTACATCGGATCGGTCAGTTTCCAGCGTTTCCCCGAAGGACATGCCCGGCAAATCATGGATCCGGTTTACCGTACTCAAGGTCAGCGAATCCCAGCGGGATTGCCAAGCACCTCCTGCCTGGGGCGCTCCATCTAAGACGACGAAATCAGGCCCAACTTCCAACCCCATCTTTTTGAGATGATATGCAGCTGAAAGTCCGGCCTGGCCCGCTCCGATGATGACGATTTTTGTCTTATAACGGATTTTTACTGCCATCAAACGCTCCTCTTATCTCCACCCTAATTCCGGTGCCACGTACTTCAAAATGGATTCAAGCACATGCACATTATATTCTACACCCAAAGTATTTGGGATGGTCAATAAAAGGGTATCTGCTTCCTGGATCGCTTCATCCTGAGCCAGCTCTTTGATCAGTTGCTCCGGTTCTGCGGCATAACTTCTTCCGAAAATCGCCCGCTTATCTGCTTCTATCATCCCAACCTTATCCCGCCTGTTGGCTTCCCCTCCGAAGTAATACTTATCCTGATCGCTGACCAAGGCAAAGATCGATCTACTCACGGAAACCCGTGGTTCCCGCTGATGTCCGGCTTTGTTCCAGGCTTCCCTATAGGCTCTGATTTGCTCTGCTTGCTGAACATGAAAGGGTTTTCCGCTCTCGTCGTATTTTAGGGTGGAACTTTGAAGATTCATACCCACTTCCGCCGCCCAAACTGCTGTAGCGTCCGAAGCAGAACCCCACCAAATACGATCACGCAATCCTTCAGAATGTGGCTCAACTCGCAGCAATCCCGGAGGATTGGGAAACATTGGATTGGGGTTAGGCTGCGCAAACCCGATTCCATCGAGTTTGCTGAAAAATTCCAACGCTTTCCTTCTACCCATCTCCGCATCGGTTTCTCCTTCTTCCAATCCGTAACCGAAGTACTTCCAACCGTCAATCACCTGCTCGGGCGACCCTCTGCTGACTCCAAGCTGCAACCTGCCTTCTGAAATCAAATCGGCAGCCCCTGCATTTTCTACCATATATAATGGGTTTTCATAGCGCATATCAATAACACCGGTGCCTATTTCAATTTTTTGGGTTTTGGCTCCTATGGCAGCTAATAAGGGAAATGGTGAAGCCAGTTGCTGTGCAAAATGATGCACCCGAAAATATGCCCCATCTATTCCGATTTCTTCAGCTGCCACTGCCAGATCGATGGACTGGAGCAGGGTGTCACTTGCCGTATTTGCCTGATAAGAAGAATGATTGGCCCAATGACCAAAGGATAAAAACCCTATTTTTTTCATGTGCTATTATATCTTGATTTGACCCTGCATACTTAACGCTCGCCGGTTAAAATGGCTTAATAATTAAGAAGAGAAACAGCATTTCATCAAAATCTGTTCATAAATATAATTTCGTCGGTGAATGAAAAAATCACACCAGTAATCGGAACAACCAAGGGTCTTATACTGGGAACAGTAACTAGGGCATGCCTCCACTGTTTTTCATTCTGTCGGCAAGTAAAGTTTCATTGTTCCTTTTTTAAACAACACCTCGTCCAAATGTCCCATTTTTTGTCGGTTAGTTGTCATTAAGTGCATATGTAGGTAGGTGTCGTGGTGTGTAAAGATTGCTTTATGTTCTGTTGAGAAGAAACCGATAATTTCTGATTGTTCGTTATTTACTTGATAGTTCACTTGCCCTTTATGTGCTTCGTCTGGTGAACTTACTTTTGAACCTTTTGGCAAATTCACAATATGTATAGTCGCTTGTTCAACTGTCCCTGTGAGTTTAAACATAAAAGGTCGAGGCGAATTTCCAGTCACTTTGTCGAGATGTGCTTGAAGTTGTTGAATTGTCCGAATGCTGTCAGGCAAAGTCTGCTCTGTCCATTTGGAAATGTTAGCATAACCAAAAAATGGGGCTTTGATGTCATAAGTTTCTTCGACTTTCATTGTCGTGTCGGAAACAACAGTTGATTTATAAGATTTACCGTCTATAATTAAAATTTCTCCAGCTAAATATTCAACAGGGCCAAGCCCGTATAGATTTGTCTTGTTGGAAATTGTGTCAAGGTTCATGTTCCCATAAAGCTTTCCTTTCCACATTACGTTTTTCATCTCTCCAACAATTTTCACTTCGTTAATTGTCTGTTGTGCTTTGGTCGTACAATTTGTTAAGGCCAAAATTGTCAGTGCGAGAAGTGTTTTTTGATATTTCATTTATATTATTTATGGTATAGTTTACCTATCTCACCCCCGCCCTTTTCCCGATTCTAGTATAAAATCCAACTGTCTTTAGTAAAGCAATTTTCCCAGATTCCAATAAACAAAATCCGTAGAACTGTCTATTTGCTTAGCGATGGCCTTTCTGGAGGTTCTGATCTCGCTAACTGGAACGAAATGACTCCAATGCTCACCGTGCGTTGACAGCTATTTCTGTAATAATACTTATGTAGCTGAGGTTTTGGATTTGCAAATAGATGGAATTAAGTCTGTCATAGAAGAAGTGAATGTAAAATGCATCTGTATTGTGGTTTGAAAAGACGGGGAACGGAAGACGTGACAAAACTATGACGTTGCCTGCGATGCGTGAGTGGGCATAAAACTCCCAAAACGGGATTTTAAGATAAGAAGGGCCTACAGTAGCTTCACATTTTATTAGTTACGCATTTTTTATCAAGGCACACTAGGATTAAGTATATAATTACGTATTTTTACGTAACTACATACTTATAATGTTGGTACTATGTCTATTCTAAAATCAGATTGCAGGACCTGCCCCAATGATCAGTGCATCATCAAAAAAAACAGACATGTCAAAGAAATGGAAGTCTTTGCTGATAGGAAAAGCATTGTTCACTGTAAAAAAGGTCAGAACCTTATTATAGAAGGTGCACCTGTACATGGACTGTATTTTGTCATGAACGGGAAGGTAAAAGTAGCGAAAACTGGGTTGAATGGCAAAGAGCAGATTGTACGGATGGCAGGCAATGGAGAGATCATCGGACATCGGGGATTTGGGGCAGGACAATCCTACCAAATCAGCGCTGTCTCCCTTGAGGATACAATTTTGTGCAATTTTTCCAATACAGAAATGAAAGAAATACTGCATAGTATCCCCTCCCTGACCTACGATCTGATGATCTTCTATGCAGAAGAACTCAACAGAAGCGAGACCAAGGTAAAGAAATTCGCACAAATGACCGTGAGAGAAAAAATCATTGATGCAATACTCTATATCAATCGAAAATTCGGGCAGAACAAAGGTTTTTTAAGCCTACAGTTGTCCAGAAAAGAGATTGCGGATTTTGCCGGAACAACCGAGGAGCAGGTAATCCGAACCATATCTTCCCTAAAAAAAGAAGGCCTTATACATGCTTCCGGCAAAAAGATCGGAATAAATGACGTTAATTTACTTAGTAAAGAGATATCAGAGCACAACCATTTTTTGGACAGCTAGGAAGCTCATAAACAGCTGTCTTATAACTTATTATTTTCAAAACCTGCCAAATGGCAGGTTTTTTTATGGTGTAAAAGATTGTTTCAACCTGCCCTATTCCATAAAACACGAATATCCACTTACGTATGTTTGCATCAATAATTACGTATTTATACTTATTTATTGATCAGACACTCTCTCAAACACTTAAAAACCAGCCATGAAAAGAATTATTTACTTAAGCACTTTAATCATTTGCCTGACCTCCCTGAAGGTTTCGGCACAGATTACATTGTCTGCAGAAGTCAGACCGAGAACCGAATTCAGAAACGGATTCAAGACATTGACAGACCAATCCAAAGATGCTGCTCTTTTTACAGAACAAAGATCCAGGTTAAATCTTGATTATGCTTCCGAAGCCATCAAAGTAAGGGTGTCCTTCCAGGATATCAGGATTTGGGGGGAAAGTCCCCAGATATTCAAAGAGGAAGACGGCAAGACCTTTATCAGTGAAGCCTGGGGGCAATATTATCTGAATCCAGAATTTTCTGTGAAAGTTGGAAGACAGATCATATCCTATGACAACGAACGGATCTTGGGAGGACTGGAATGGGCCCAGCAAGGACGGAGACATGATGCCATGCTTTTCATGTATGAAGACCTGGAAAACAAAACCAAACTCCATTTAGGTATGGCATATAACCAAGACAGTGATGTTCCGGAACCTGCATTTCTCCAAGCACCCGGTGCATCATTTTACAATGTCAACGGCAATTATAAAACCATGCAGTACGGCTGGTTCAACAAAACATTTGAAAAAAGCAGCTTGTCTCTGATTGCCATAAACAACGGATACCAGAATGCAGACACCACAGTATCCCATAAGCAGACCATGGGCTTTACCGGACATACCGGCATTTCCGGAGTGAAGATAGGTGGGGACTTTTACTACCAAACCGGAAAATTGGGGCAAAGGAGTATAAGCGCTGTTTTGGCAGGCATCAATGCCACATTCAAAACCAAAATTACCCCACTGACCTTTGGGGTAGAATACATCTCTGGAGACAATGATCCTACCGGGTCCAAAATCACCAGCTTCAGTCCTGATTTCGGCACCAACCATGCCCACAACGGTTTTATGGATTATTTCTATGTCGGACCACAAAACGGAGCGGTTGGGGTCACGGACATGTATTTCAAAACCAGTTTCAATGTAGCCGGAGGTGCCCTGAAAATGAATATCCACGAATTTCTGACAGGATCCACACAAACTGGCAATGACGGCGCAAAACTGGACAAAGCCATGGGTACGGAGATCGATTTGGTCTTCATCAAAAAACTTAAAGGGGGAGTACTCTGGCACCTAGGATACTCGCAGATGTTTGCCACTGACACCATGCAGGCACTCCGAGGTGGTGACAAAAGCTCGACCCAAAACTGGGCCTGGACCATGATCACCTTTTCCCCTACACTTTTCACTTCAGAAAAATAAACCATTCCAAAAACATCGATAAACGAAAAACCATATGATATCCATAAAAAACCAAGTCATCAAGACCATAGCTATCCCAGCCTTACTGTGTACCCTATATAGCTGCGGAGGCAATACCGCCAACGATAACACAAGCACATCGGAATCTGCCACCTCTTCCACCGTCCAACTTGACATAGAAAAACCACAACTCACATTCGGATTTATCAAACTGACAGATATGGCTCCCCTGGCCATTGCCAAAGAACTTGGCTACTTTGAAGACGAGGGGCTGTTTGTAACCATAGAAGCCCAGTCCAACTGGAAAAACATTCTGGACAGGGTCATCGACGGACAATTGGACGGAGCCCATATGCTGGCAGGCCAACCAATTGCCGCAGGCGCCGGGTTTGGCAGACAGGCAGAATTGGTCACTCCATTCTCTATGGATCTAAACGGCAACGGAATCACTGTATCCAATGAAGTATGGAGCAAAATGAAGCCTAATGTACCTAAAGATGCCGGGGGCAAGCCAATCCATCCCATCAAAGCAGATGCTTTGGCACCAGTTATCAAAGAATTCAATAATTCAGGGAAATCCTTCAAAATGGGAATGGTCTTTCCTGTGTCCACACACAATTATGAAATCAGGTATTGGCTGAGTGCCGGTGGGATCAATCCAGGGTTTTATACTGCGGACAATATCCAAGGTCAGGTGGATGCCGAGGTATTACTCTCTGTCACCCCTCCCCCACAGATGCCCGCCACTCTGGAAGCAGGAACCATTTATGGATACTGCGTAGGTGAGCCATGGAATCAGCAGGCTGTATTCAAAGGTATCGGGGTTCCTGTGACGACCAACAACGATGTTTGGAAGAACAATCCCGAGAAAGTGTTTGTCATGACCAAAAAGTTCATGGAAGAAAACCCCAACACTGCCATTGCAGTGACCAAGGCCCTGATACGGGCAGGAAAATGGTTGGACACCCCAGGGAACAGGCCCAAAGCTGTGGGTATTCTAGCCAATTCAGCCTATGTGGGAGCAGATTCAGTAGTTATAGCCAACTCGATGACAGGAACCTTTGAATATGAAAAAGGAGACAAAAGACCCTCACCTGATTTCAACGTGTTCTTCCGGTACCATGCCACTTATCCATTTTATTCAGATGGAATATGGTTCCTGACCCAAATGAGAAGATGGGGACAGATTCCGGAAAGTAAGCCAGCTGAATGGTATTCAGAGACCATCAAAGAAATTTACCGTCCGGACATATGGATGCAGGCTGCTGAATTATTGGTCAAGGAAGGTCACCTGGAGCCTGCTGACATTCCTGATACAGATGGTTTTAAAGCACCTTCCTCCGCATTTATAGACGGAAACACTTATGACGGAAAGGATCCGATCGGATACATCAACAGCTTTAAAATCGGGAACAAGGATTAGAACAGACAAGGACCCGGAAAGCATCCCGGCCCTTGCCCCAACTTCAACAGAATGAATTTACAAATGAAAGAGAAATCAATCAATACACTTCGGTTTATAGGACTGGGATTTTTGGAGCCCATAATCAGGCTGGTAAGCGGTGAGGAAATCAAAAAGAACGCGGTAGTTTTCATAAAGAAATCGGTATTCCCCTTGGTATCCATCATTATATTCATAGCCCTTTGGCATATGGGTGCTTCTTATCTATACAACAAGGAAGCTGCGGTAAGGATAGAAAAAGCCAAAACTGAACAGGGAGAAGAAGCCGCTTTGGCCATGAAAACATGTATCGAATCTGGAGATGTCAGTTGCCAACCCAACACGCTTCCCTCCCCATCCCAGGTATTGATGGCCTACCAAACCTTATGGAAAGACCATTTGGAGATTTCAGGAAAGAAGGCGGACTTCAATCAGAAAGTAGGTCAAACCAATGCCAAAAGAGCAGAACAAGGTTTACCCCCCATCAAATATACCGGAAGGCCTTCTTTTCTAGACCAAATCGGAACCAGTCTGAAAACCGTAGCGGCAGGCTTCTTCCTGTCTTTATTGGTAGCAGTACCCATTGGTATCGTCATCGGACTGAGCGAGGTGCTCAGAAACTCCTTCAACTGGTTGATCCAGATCCTTAAACCTGTCTCACCGGTAGTGTGGCTGCTCTTGGTATTTATGATCGTAAAGACCGTCATCACCGACCCCAACATGGACAAGTCATTTATTATTTCCTTTATCAGCGTGGGATTGTGCGCCATGTGGGCCACCTTGATCAATACGAGCATGGGCGTATCCAGTGTACCCAACGACTATATGAATGTGTCCAAAGTACTTAACTTGAGCATAGGCCAAAAAATATTCAAAATCATCATCCCGGCATCGTTCCCACTGATTTTCACCGGACTGAGGATTACCTTATCGGTCGCCTGGATGGTATTGATCGCAATAGAACTGCTGGCGCAAAGTCCCGGTTTGGGTTCATTCGTTTGGGAGGAATTCCAAAACGGCGCCAATGATTCCAATGCCAAAATCATCGTAGCCATGTTTGTGATCGGCATCATTGGTTTCCTATTGGACAGGATCATGCTTACCGTTCAAAATCTCATGTCCTTCAGCAAAGCATAAGACTATGGCACTACTCGAATTAAAAAATGTATCCAAATCCTATGGAATCGGATCCTCAAAAGTGGAAGTACTTTCAGATATCAATTTATCCGTCAACGAAGGAGAGTTTGTGGCTATTGTAGGATTCTCAGGCAGCGGTAAAACCACCTTAATCAATTTGATCAACGGACTTCAATTTCCGGACAGCGGAGAAGTTCTGCTGCATGGCAAGCCCATCACCGGACCGGGACCCGACAGAGGGGTCATCTTCCAAAATTACTCCTTGCTCCCCTGGCTATCGGTTTACAAAAACGTGAAACTGGCAGTGGACGAGGTATTCTCCAAGCTTGGCAGAAAAGAGAAAGACGCCCATATCAGAAAATACATCGATATGGTAAACCTCAGCCCTGCCATAGACAAAATGCCTTCTGAGCTCTCCGGCGGCATGCGGCAGCGGGTTTCTGTGGCCAGAGCCCTGGCTATGGATCCAGAGATCCTGCTGATGGATGAGCCACTCAGTGCATTGGATGCATTGACCAGGGGAACCCTACAGGAAGAAATCGTAAAAATCTGGAGCCAGGACAAAAAAACAGCCATCCTCATCACCAACGATGTGGACGAGGGAATCATGATGGCTGATCGCATCATCCCCCTGACACCAGGCCCCAAAGCAACACTCGGGCCGGAATACAAAGTGAATTTCGAAAGGCCCAGGATAGTCACGGAAATCAACAAAGACAGGGAATACAAGATCTTGAGGAATGACATACTGGAATACCTCATAGAAGTAGGGGCTACCAGAAGACAGGTAAGCGGTCAGAAATACATCCTCCCAAACCTGCAGCCCAAACTCCCCAACAGATCAGTTTTCAGAAAGGGAAGCAAGGAAAAACCAAGTTTGAAACTTTAGAACAGCAAGACCATGGAAGCACTATTAGACAAAAACACCTATACCATACCGCATCTCGAAGGCAAACCCGACATGCTGGTGTGCCAAAACCTCAAAAAAGTCTATCCCACCGGCAAAGGGGACTATGTGGTACTTGACGACCTCCATCTGGCTGTTCGTCAGGGGGAATTTGTATCGATTATCGGCCACTCCGGCTGCGGAAAATCCACTTTGCTTACCATGATTGCCGGACTCAATGGAATCAGCGGGGGAAAAGTCTATGTAGATCAGGAAGAAATCACAGATGCAGGTCCCGACCGTGCAGTAGTTTTCCAATCCCCCAGTCTTCTTCCCTGGCTGACGGCATTACAAAATGTAATGATAGGTGTCAAACAGGTTTTCCCACATGCCAGTAGAGCAGAAAAAATGGACATATGTAAATATTATCTGGACAAAGTGGGCTTAGGCAATGATTTCCACAAAAAAGCTACCTCCCTTTCCCAAGGCATGCAGCAGCGTGTAGGGATTGCCCGGGCATTTGCCTTGAAACCCAAAATTCTGCTGCTGGATGAACCTTTCGGCATGCTCGATTCCCTTACCAGAGGCGAGCTCCAAGATGTACTGTTGGAAATCTGGCAAAAAGAAAAAATCACTGCCGTGGCCATCACCCATGATGTGGATGAATCCATATTCCTTGCGGACAGGGTAATCATGATGACCAGTGGCCCTTATGCCAAAATCGGAGATGAATTGGTCATACCGTTCGAAAGGCCAAGAAACCGAAAAGATGTTTTGGAACATCCGGACTATTATGATTACAGGGGCTATCTTATCAATTTCCTGAGCCATTGATCCATTTATCCAAAGGTACCGGGGAAATGTTGGAATGGTATCAGATAATTGGTGGTGAGTTTGAGGTCTTTTTTTATTGAGGGAGATTGTGTGATTGAGAAAAAGGGTCTGCAGCACAGTGCCATAAGCAGTGAACCACTACAATCCTATCCCAATCCTAAACCCGGGACTGACCTGTTCTGTCTGCAACCTGTTATGATTTCAAAATTCAACCCAATATAGTGCTTGTTTAGCGATTTATAGGCTTCATACCGCGCTGAATTAGGTCTGGATTACGTCATTGAAGAAACTGTTGTATGGTTTTAACCCACTCATCTATACCTTCTTAATTCTCGAACGCTCGTGATAGAAGTCTAAATTACAAAGATCCAAATTGGTTTGATTTAGCAACAGCAATCATGGCCATCTATTTTGCCTGTTCATAACTTCCTGTAAAAATCACTACTGTCCGAGAAACGATATAAAATTTCGGGGAAGCTTCGTCTGAGTTGCTTCCCCCCTCTCAGCATAGTCAGTTTAGTTAAAAAACTGTGATTTGCCCCTTCTAGCCAAGTTATCACCATCAGCAACAATCTTAGTCCTTCTGGTATTCCTCACAGGATTTCAATGATTTTTTCCTAGGTATTTTCGCCAATCTATTCCCCTCTACTACAATATGTTTCTATTTCATTTTTAGGAATCCTATTGTTCCAGCCATTTTAAAATCGCTTGGTTTGTTTCCTCCGGCTTTTCTTGCTGAATCCAATGACCGCAATCCAGGCTAACAACATCCACATTAGGGACGAAATCCTTTAGATTTGCAGACTTTGGAATCGTATCCTGTTCACCGTATATCATAAGGGTCGGCTGATGAATGACCGGGTCTGCCTTCGCCAGTAACCACCAGTTTCTATCAAGGTTTCTGTACCAATTTATACTTGCAGTAAACCCTGATGATTCGAAAGCAGCGATGAAAACAGCCAGTTGCTCCTCGTCCATCAAAGCCTCCCCAAGCGGTTTTTCTGCTCTTGCAAGATTGATCATTAGCATTCCGGGTTCAGGGGGTGAGTGAGGTATGTTTTTGCGGAAGATGTTATGCAGAAACCGGGATGTGTTTTGGTTCATTATGGCATCTGCTACTCCGGGTTGTCTATTGAAGTGGACAAAATAGAAGTCTCCTCCAAATATTGCTTCCATAAACTCTATCCATGGTTTTTCTCCACGCGCTTGATAAGGCAAAGCCAGGTTTATCACTTTATTTACCCGCTCTGGATGCAATAGCGCCAGACTCCAAACGACATTTGCGCCCCAGTCGTGACCTACAAAGGTGGCATCCTGGTATCCGTAATGGTCGAGCAGTGCAATAAGGTCACCGGTTAAGTGTTCAATATCATACTCAGTGACTTCGGTGGGACGGGATGAATTACCATAGCCTCGCTGATTGGGGACAATGACGTGGTAGCCCGCGGCCGAAAGGGCCGGTATCTGATAGCGCCAAGAAAACGCATGCTCCGGAAAACCGTGACAGAGAATGATAGGTTTCCCTGAATTTTGTGGCCCTGCTTCAAATACTTCCAGTTCCACACCATTCACTGAAATCATCGTGGGGGCTGGGAATTGGATTGGATTAAACCTTTTACTGGTTTTGTTTGTCATTTTTTTACCGTTTAAAAATTAATGTGACGCGAACTTAAATCCGGTCAGTGACAGCCCTATGTCAGGAGTGAAAAGGAATTAGTTGTATTTTTCAAAGGGACGGTTCACAATATTGCCAGCCGTTTCAATGGGTAGGATATTAATTAGGACTTGCTGAAAAAGTCTCAGACATGCCAGACTCAAGGCTGCCGAGTGAAGATGTGTGCTTATACTTCGAATGAGGCCAACGTAGAAGATGGTATGGCTGAGGCTAGCTTGAAAATCTCGATTTTGGGATTTTCTGATGCATAGAAAAGGCCTATTGTGGTCAAAAAACTTGCACTTGCTAAAAAACCGCTTCCATGAAAATGGGTAAATCAATCAAAATAACAGCTCTTGATCTATTACTGGCATTTTTCAGCATGCCCTATCAAGAAGCAAATGCTATCGATAGCAACATTACACCTCGTACCCCACCCTTGCAAACTTATTTCTATACTCAATGGGTGTAAGTCCTGTGATTTTTTTGAAAATATCCCGAAAGGCTTTGGTATCGGTATAGCCTACATCGAACATGATTTCGGATACATTTTTTCTAGAGGCTTCAAAGAATTTTTTGGCCGCTTCAATTCTTACTCTCTGTGTGTATTCTATTGGGGTATTGTTGGTTGCTGCCTTAAATCTTCTTTCAAAGGTTCTTCTACTCGTATTGATTAAATTTGCCAGACATTCCACCGTTATTTTTTCTTCATAATGCGCTTCTATATAATCCTGTACGAGTTGGATTTCTTTGTCCTCATGGGATCGTTGGCCCCTGAAGATCGCAAACTGCGATTGACTGTCCCGTCCCATATCCAAAGCAAAATACTTTGAAATCATTACCGCTGTTTCCCTGTCGGAATACTTTTCAATGAGGTACAGTATTAAATTCCATAAACTGCTTGCTCCCCCACTGCTGTAGATATTCTCGTGCTCTGTTATGATCGCCCCGTCGGCAACTTCCACCTCCGGGTACCTCTCCCTGAACTCTTCAATATGCGCCCAATGTGTAGAGCATTTTTTACCATTCAACAAGCCTGTTTCTGCTAATAGAAAAGCTCCAATGCACAAACTGGCAAGACTGGCTCCGTTTGCATACAGACTTTTGAAATAAGGAATAGCTTCAAGATTAGCTTGTATTCCCTTTCCGGTATCGCCGAATGTGGGGGGAATAATAAGTAAATCGGTGTGGACCACATCCTTAAGTAACTTATCCGTTTTTATGGTGTATTCCCCATTGTTTGCCGGTACATATTCGTTTAAGCCCACATATTCCACCTCGAAAACGGGCTTTTTACCGAAGGTTGTTAAAAACTCATTGGCCGTATTAAAACTTCGGAATGGTGGTGTAACCGCCTCAATTACACCATACTCAGGGACAAAGACTGAAATTCGCATTGCATTTAAATTGAAAATTAACCTAAGGTAAGCATAGCCTTGGCATTATCCACCCCTGATATTGTCATTTTTACAACATATAAGGCTGCCTGTACGGCTGTAATTTTACATCATACAATTTAACAAACATAAAAATCTTAAATAACATGACACAAGCAACAAGAATTACAGTAGAAGCCACAGTAAATGCTCCCGTGGCAAAAGTTTGGAAGGCGTGGAATACCCCTGCTGATATTATGCAATGGAATACCCCTGATCCAAGTTGGCATTGCCCAAGTAGTGAAAACGACCTGACACCCGGTGGAAAGTTCAAGAATAGAATGGAAGCAAAAGACGGCAGCTTCGGATTCGATTTTGAAGGTATCTATGATACCGTCGAACCGCATAAGGAGATTACCTATACCATGAGTGATGGAAGAAAGGCAACTACGTTGTTTTCTGAGCAAAATGGACAAACGCTTATAGAAACCACCTTTGATGCAGAAACCGAAAATGATCCTGAATTTCAGAAACAAGGATGGCAGGCTATTTTGAACAATTTTGTAACCTATGTGGAATCAAAAAAACAATAATCAACACCTATTATCATGAAGAAAAATAAAATAATCTTTTGGACGGCAACTATCATCATCCTTCTGTGGGAGGGAGTAATGCCACTTGGCACTGTATTATTTGCACCGGAATATGTGAATGCAGGCACAAAACCGTTGGGTTACCCCGATTACTTTGCCTATGCCCTTATTTTCAGTAAAGTATTGGGAGTAATAGCTATTTCATTTCCCGGCACACCCGCCAAGCTAAAGGAGTGGGCTTATGCAGGCTTGACCTTTAGTTTGATCTATGCATTTATCAGCCACGCCTATGTAGATCAAAACATCGGATTTATGCTATTGCCTCTTATAGTGTTGGGTATCCTTGCTGTGTCCTATATCTATAACAACAAGATTCGCAATTCCCGATCTATCGCAAACTAAATTTTAGAAACCATGAAAAACAATTCAGTCTCATTACACAGAGTAATTAAGGCAAGTCCGGAAAAGGTATTTCGGGCATTTTCAGACCCTATAGCCAATTCCTTTTGGTTTCCTCCCTATGGCTTTCTTTGCACGGTACAGGAAATGAATTTTAAGGAAGGGGGATCGTTTAAAATGACCTTTATTAATTTCAGTAGCGGAAACAGTCATTCTTTTGGGGGTGAATACCTGGTGATAAAGCCCAACGAACTTATCAAATACACTGATAGGTTTGACGATCCTAATCTACCCGGGGAAATGACAACCACCATACAGCTCCAAAAAGTCTCCTGTGGCACTGATCTCAACGTGTTACAGGAAGGAATCCCAGATGTTATTCCAGCCGAAATGTGCTACCTGGGCTGGCAGGAATCCTTGGAGAAATTGATAAAGCTGGTTGAACCTGAAATCCCGGATGCCTGATTTAATCCAATATGACAGTAGGCAATAATCATAATACAATGAGTGCCGTTTTTATAACCTTCTCCGGAAATTGTAAAAAGGCACTCACCTTTTACCAATCTTGCTTTGGAGGCGTATTGCGGGTGAAATCATTTGAAAATGAGTTGCCTGCCAATAAGGAAATTGTAGTGAGCGGATCACTGCTTGCAGATGGGATAACCATCCACGGCTCGGATCTGGTACACAATGAAGGAAGAAAGTTGGGGAACTATATTTCTATTTTTTTAGGGTGCAAAGACAGGGATGAAAGAAGGGGGCTAATTGAAAAACTAATGGGTGATGAAAAGAAGCCTTTTGACGGGAATTACGATGACCAAAAACTGATTGAGCTCACGGATCCATTTGATGTACGGTGGGTACTGGGGATTTCTGACTAGTAGCAATACGCACTTGTCACGAAAAGACTTTCCTATTTCCAATAGTTCAAAAAGGTATAGTTGACAGATTCTTCACATAGGCAGAGTAAATGGAAAGATAGCTCACATTGTCCCCTGTAATATCCCTGAAATAAACCAGATGGACATCTGGGGTGTACTTATCAGGGAAATGTTATCTCCCTGACAGCTTCTCCCTTCACATCCACATACTCGGGCAGAATATGTTGCTGCAGCAAGACCACTACCTAATTCGCCTGAAAAGTCTCCCAATAATTCATTCGAGGATCCAGAATGAGATATAGCTCCTCATATAGCCGCTGTTCCCATCTGATGGATGGGAACAGCGCTATTACGAAACCTAAAGCACGGTTAAAGGTTTTTTGGACGGTCCTACGTTTTAGGCATGTAACCTAACTTATGCGCGATTCTTGAAGCACTTGTTTGTCGGATTGCAAGATTACATTTCGATTTTTCTGTTTCTGATAGGGTTTGAGTCCAAAAGGAAGCCTTAGCATATTGACTCTCATAATCAAATACCGAATAAGGACATAACAGGTAGCGAAGGTTCCTATTAAGATAATGCTGAATTTCCCGCCTATGGACCAAGGCATATCCTTGAGATAATAAGCCAGAATAACAATAACGGTTTGGTGAAGAATATAGAATGGATATACCATTTCGTTCAATACCTTAAGAGAACGGCTTTTCTTATTGAGATGCTGAATGGCAAACCCCACAATGGCAATAAGCCAGCACCAGCGATTGAGTGAGACAATATACCGATACACAACCTCTCCGACTAAAACAAATCCCTTGTTGGATAGCCAGAACTGACTGTAGAGTATGGTTATCAGCAGAATAGCCACTCCAAAGCTATACCACCTTAAGCGTTGGATTTTCTGCTGCAGATGTTCGGAACTTATTAATACGAAGCCTAAAACAAAAATGCTGATGTAAAGAAAATGATTCGCCCAATCATCGATAAATGCACCGGTGGTAGGGAAAAGACGTCTCAACCAGCTTTCACCTATACCGAGCCACAATCCCGGCAATACGATGATCATCCAACTGCATACCCAATTAAATGAAAAGTTCTTTTGGCGGATTTGATGAAGCAAAGGCAAAAAACACAAGCTGTAAACTAGTATATAGACCAAAAACCAAAGGTGATGCCAACTGAAATTTCCGTTGGGGTAAGGCTCAAATTTTAGAAAAGTCAGATAAAATTCAAAATAGCCAAATTCGGCGCCCTGAGCCAAGCGCTCCAGAAAAACCTGTGGCGGTACCACAAGGATTATCCCCGCCACCAGAGGAATGAGTATCCTTTTAAGACGATCCCTAACGAACATCTTCGGGCTTTTATATCCCATGGCATAATAAACCCCTGCGCCTGATATCAAAAAAATAAGAGACATTCTCCATTGACTCAGAAAAATCATAGGCCATTCAATAGCCGAACTGATCACGTTATTTTTGATGTGCCAGTCCCAACTGACAAAAAACATACCTGTATGAAAAAAAACAAGTAGGGCAAAGGCTATTACCCTTAGCCAATCCAATTCGTAGCGTCTTAATTTCATTTGCGTTGTCATATCTTTTTTTGACAAAGAAATGACACACAGCCGCATTCAGTTGACTTTTCCGATCAGTTAGGAGTACTGCATTATAAAATAGCACCTGAACTTTTGCCCGTTTTTCTGAATTCTCCCGGCGTGGTACCTGTCAGTTTTTTGAAAGTTGCACTAAAAGCTGATTTTGAAAGATAACCGCTCATCTCGGCAATTTCATCAATCTTTAGATGCCGGGTTTTCTGATCCAAAAGTAATTCTTGCGCTTTTATGATCCTGAGCGCTCCCACATACTCGAAGAAACTTTTGCCTATACTCTCATTAATTACCTGTGACAAATAATGCGGGCTTGTATTCAAGCGTTTGGCCAATTCAGAAAGGCTGATGGAAGGTTCAAGAAAAAAGTCTGTCAGCTCTAACTCTTGTAACTTATTCAGGATGGTTAATTTACTTTCATCAGTTAAGGTGGATTTTTCATATTTCAATTGAGCCAGCGGTTGAAAAAAGCCGGAATCTGTCAACATCTTATAACTGATAAAGAAGAGCAGCAAAGTGAGAAAGGAGGCCAAAAAGTGATCTCCCAGGTCATTTTCAAAGCTTGACTTAACAACTAAGTATAGTATGACCACGACAAAAAACGAGATTGGCAATACCTTAATCCAGGATAGAAAATATGGATTGATGTGCGCATTCTGCCGGAGTTTTTTCCCTTTGTACACAGTAAGGAAAAGATACAGGATAAAATGCATAAGCGCTACGATGTTCAGGTTGCGCCTGATATGCAGTGGATCAAATGGGAATTTGTGGACAGCGTCTATAGGTGCCCGTTCAGGGTGAAACGCCCAGAGAAACGCATTGAACTTGACGTCATCGTTTTCCAACATAAAGGGCATGTGATAAAAGAAATAAAATACAAAAGGCAAAAAGTGCAACCATTCGGACTTCCTGTACTGCTCGCCCCCCATACTTCTGACTAAAAGAAAAATGAGTGGTCCTATTGCAAATATTAAAGGTTCTGAATAGTCTACTAAACACAATACCTGATACATTAATCCACTGTAACCCAAAAAAATCTCAAAAAGGATTAAAGAACAGGATAGGACTAACATTGCCAGAATCAAATTGTGATAAGGCTGTTTTTGTTGCTTGGTAATAAGCAGCAAAAACAGAAACAGCCCTTGTACTGAGCCAGCCAAAATTATTGCCGAAAAAATATCGAAGTGGAGGAATTCAAGATTGTTTGACATCTCTCAAG